>JBEKQO010000193.1:0-14827 GCA_049519635.1 Terriglobia bacterium
ACCAGACGGAGTGTGCACTCGGGCGGATAGTAGCGATCCAAGTCCTGCAGCAGGGCAATGAACTCGCGACTCCGATGGCGATGCTCGACCCGCGCCGTGACATGTCCCGTCTGCAGGTCGAGGGCGGCCAGAATCGATGCCGTACCCAACCTCTTATATTCGTGATCGCGCGCCACGGTGGGGTGCTGGCCCGCTACCGGCGGCAGATCGGGAGCCGTATTCGCCAAGGCCTGCAGGCCAGGCTTCTCATCGACGGAAACGGTAATCACGCTGGGCGGGGTATCGGGAGCCCCGCTGCTTTGGCTCTGCAGCATCACTTCTTGATAGACCAGCAGCACTTCGCGCATTTTGGTCTCGAAAGCCGGATCGCGCCGCTCCAGATAATACGTCACCTTGTCGGGGCGCAAGGCTTGTTGGGTCAAGATCCGCTGCACGGTCGCCTTGGCCGCCCGCGCCAACGCCGGGTGCCCGGTCGCGACCGCCTGTCGGCGCACGTGCTGCGCCAGCGACTGCCGCGTCCACAATTCCGCCGCGTACCCGTATTCCTTGGGCTTCGAGCAGGCCAAATGCACCACCCAAGCCTTGGCCATCTCGGTGATCACCGGCTCCCGCGACCGATGGTAGGCGTCTTTCAAGCCGGCCGCCAAGCCGACCTTCAGGGCCTTTCCGACCCACTTGGCCACGCTGGTCCGCGTCATGGAAACCTTACGAGCAATCGCCGTGATGGTTTCGCCGGCATAATAATCCCACAGAATCTCCGCTCGCTGCACCTCGCGCCGTGGCGCCGTTTGCGAACGACGCAACCGTTCCAGTCGGTCGACTTCCTCGGGGGCCAATACCAACTTTGCACGCCTCGATTTTCCTGCCATGCCGCGAAGCATAACAGGAAAGCAGGCCGATGTGAACATCTTTTAACGAAACGTTATAATAGGACGTTCTCCATCCCTTCGGAGTTCATCACTTCGACGAGATGCCGATCGTTGCAGAACATGTCGAACAGCGGTGGCCCGAGCCCGTGTCTTATTTGCTCAGTCCAATACCGATCCCAAGCAGCGATATCGAGCGGGTCCGCGGGCGTGTCGAGCCAGCTCAGCCCCACGTCGTCCAGGCGCTGCTCGAACTTCGGGCTTCGCTCGGCTCGGTTGAACAGTCGCTTAAGCTTGGAAAGCATGGGTCCCTCCCGTGCGCCTAACGTCCCAGCTAACCCACGAGCGCCCCCGTCGGGATCAGCCGGAGGTTAGACGCGGTGCCGGGCATGTGTATCAACGATCTCCAGGACTGACGCCGCGATCTTTGCAGGTGTCGCTTCGAAATCGCCCAACGTGCGCCAAGTGTGCTCTTCAGCAAGTGGTGGGCGGACCGAGCCCCGGAAGAGCGCGCCGGCGTGGCCTCCCGAGCGTCCAACGGGAACGAGGACGGAACCGTTCGCCGCTGCAACACGGGCTTCGTGTTCTGTGCCTGAACCACCCTCCACAACTACGTACAACTCGGCGACACGCCCGAGAATCTCACGGCGCTCGCCCATGTCCTCGCCCGCGAACAGGGTCGTCCCGTAATCCCAGCAGGCGCAGCCTCTGGGTAGGACATGAACGACCTGGGGCGCCCGTCCGAGGTTCCGGCAACCTTTGGCAAAAGCCCGCCCGACCGTCTCGCCAACTCCCGGTACACCTCCTGTGAGCAAGACAAGACCGGAGAGAGTAGCCAAAGTTCTCCGATTTTGGTACAGATTTCTGCGCTGTCCTCATGCCAGAACGAAGTGCTCCCGATGATGGCCACCCGAAGCCCCTCCGGGATCTGGGTGCCCACGACGGCAGCTTCCGCATCAAATCGGGCTGGGTTCATCACCTGTCCTGCTCAGTGCTCGCAACAATTCAATTAATGAGTTGCGGCTGAATGTCTGAAAGGGTCGCACGGAGCACGCCTTGTCATTTCCTCTCTGACGCTGGCATCTTTCACGCCTTTCTGAACCAAAGATTCGTCAATGTGATGCCGCCCGTCTTCGCCCGTCTTTGTACTCTTCCAGCGGTTCCTGGGTGGAAAGACCTCTTGCCAATGCCACTCTTTTGTGGGCATTGGGAAACTTGCAGTCCACTGGACCGGGCACCTGGACGCGGCCCCAAGGAGGAGTCCCAGCGGTAATCGATGATAGGCCGGGGGGTTATTCATGACGCCTAGCCTCACATGGATCTTCAGGCTGGTGAAACGCTGACGTGATTAGACAGCCACTCTCCCTCCGATGCAAGTCCAAAATCCTGTCCGCTGGACCTGTCCCTGGCGAATTGCTAATCCGTGACCCATTGTCAAGCAACTGGAAGCGGGGGTAGTGTCCTAATTTGAAATTCATGCGGTTGTTTGGTCTGTGACTTTGGCATTCAGCGTGCCGCGAATCCATTCGGATAAGCTTTGCTTGCTCGCTTTTGCGGCCCTCGAAATAGCCTTGAATTCATCCGGCTTGAACCGCACAGGGACAATCCTTGCCTTGGCGTCACCCTTGGGCAGTGATGGACGGCCCACGCTTCTAGTTTTCTTCCCGTTTCCCATTCCTGTACTCCTGTACGATTGCAGCTCTCACCGCCAATTCTGGCGAAGTGATAGGTGGAATATGCAGCACGGTTACCTGACGCTTGGGGTGTAGAGGATCGTCAGTGTCGTGTGCCCAGGCATACGCCTTACTAGCCTTCGGATGGCCCTTTAGGTCGAATACCTCGACAACTCCATCCCAAACCGTCTGTCCATTGAACACCTCTTTGACGGGTACGCTCTTGGCGTGCTTGGCCTTTGCGCCGTGCAAGCGGAGAATCGTTTCTCCAAGCTCTTTGATATGGTTTGTCATTATCCTGCCGTCTCCACCAAGTCCCCTACAGTGCAAAAATCCTTTTCGATTCCCGCCGCCATTGCCGGGGTGCAACGGGTTGTGCTGTGCCTCAGAACGAAATTGTAATAGGCGAAGTGAAGGGCAACCGCCGCCTCAAAGTGTTCCAGCTTCTTACTGAAGGCGTAGGTTAGGCGGGTCAAGCGGCGCATGTGAAGGCGGGTCGTGCCGTTTAGCCGTTCAATGTAGCTAGTAGAAGCCATCCCCATCTCAGGGCTTCCCATTACTCGCCTTTTCTCGACTGAGACAAACTCGGAAGGGCTGTATTTGCGCTCTGGCCCCTGCGAGCCATCTTCGCCATACGTCTTGATGACCTGAGCGTAATCAACGTCCGCTCCAAAGGCCAATTCCACGGCCTCAACGTAAGCCCTGAGAGCATCGCTGGAAAGCTGCACGCGATTCTTGAGCCGCGAGGCAACGTCACTAACAAAAGCGTTAGCGGTGGCCGCATCCCGCTTTCCAACCTTGAATGACGGAACCAGTTTTGTGTCCGCATCTATGGCGCAAAACGTCCAAACATCCCCATATTGCGGGTCATCGGTAGGCAGCACATGGCGCTCTTTCTTCCCGATAAATCCCCACAGTTCGTCAACTTGGATATTCTGGCAAGACAGCTTGCGCATTTTGTAGTTGAGCAGTCCGGCGCATCCTTTCCCGACTTTCACGCCAAGGCGCATGATGGTGTCCCGGTGAGTCCCGGTCATGCGTTCAATGGAACGAATGCTTGACCCTTCCGCCAGCGCTCCGATGATTGCAATCTGCTTGTCTTTGTCTAGGACGTTTGCCATAAGATTCTTTCTCCTTACTTCAATAAGTGTATTACAGCAATCGGAGATTGTCAAGCCTTTATTTGTTAAATGTTGTGTTACAATATAAATCATATGAAACGATGGATTGTATATCTCGCCTTGCTTGCCTCGGTCATCGCATCGGAATGGGTCACCTGCTCCGCTCAAAGCAAGCCACTCAGCACGCCAGAACTGGGGGTCGCAAAAGGCGACGGAAGTAAAAAGGCTGAGAAACCCGCAACAGCCGAGAAGGATAATAAGTCCGCCAGTGATGTAACGGTGATCATCAAGCAAGAAAATGGCCTTGGGGATAAGCGCGATAAACAAGAGACAGATGAGAACGTAAATATCCAGAGAAGATTGTCTTTCTACACAGGGGCGTTGGCGCTCGTTGGGCTTTTCACTTTTTTGGCAATTATTTGGCAATCGTGTGAAACCCGAAAGTCTGCTAAGGCTGCGCTCCTGAGCGTCGAAGAGGTTAAGGTCCAGAATGCAACACTGAAAGAGACCTTGGCGGCCATCTGTCGTCAGGCCGACCTCATGGAGCGGCAGACTGGTATTCTCGACCGCCAGATACTGGTACAGGAAAGTGCAATGCAACAATGGGTAAATCTTGTCGACTGGAAAATTGAAGTTGCTCCAGAATCTGACACTGGAATGAGCGAATCTCTGGCGATATCCTTCAAGATCGTTAACGGCAATCCCTCGCCACTCTGGATAAATATGATCCTGACGAAATTGAGCGGCGGAAAGAGCTACGACACTTCCTCTACCGACCTGCTTATTCCTGGACTTCCATACCTGGCCGTCATTGTGTTCCCTGTTGCAAATAAAGAAATCAGTAAGTATGTTCGAAGGGACAAAGTGAGTGCAACGGTAATATGTACTGTTATATTTACCGATTCGATTGGAAAGAAGTGGGAGCAAGTGTTTACGAGGATGATAAGCGGTGCACTGGTAGGGAGCATCGAACCGCTTGATATGGGAAACAAATTGGGTCCATACGATGAGGAGAACAAGGAAACTAAAACCTAGTCCGCCGCTTCTTGCACGCCGAATGCCAAAACAAATAGGTGGTGTTTCCAAATTAGGACACCACCGAGGCGGGACCGGATATCTCCAAAGTCGAACACCAAACGTACCAGCAGGCCATGAGAGCATTGAGGATGAATTAGTACGCTCGAGCACGGGGGTTTCCACCTCTGGATGTCGCTTTTCCTTAATTTGGCTCTGGCTCAAGTTTGGTGCAGGCTAGTCCTCCACAAATCAGCTATCTATCAGATACCAAGTAGCTTACTCACCTTCCCGCAGTTGTGGGCTGAGAGGAAATTGCCCCGCGATCCCAATGCCCGTAGATTACAGCATCCAAGGCTTTTCGGGGCGTTGGCCCCTCTCGGTTGCACCAAACTTGAGCCAGAGCCGAGCTGGCGCTCGGCGGTTGCACCGAGAGTGCGGAAGAACCTATTTAAGGCAACGCGTAACCGCTGTGGCATCAGCAAATCGAAGTCTACTCATTAAGGAAAAACGACAACCCTAAAAAGGGAACAAAAAAGCCTCGGGCCTTGGGGCGCAGATCCGCGCTTGTTCGGGGTCTTGAGACCTAGTATTTTGGCGGCCAGTGATTGACCGTTACCAAGAGAGTAGGCACTCAAGTGTTTGACGATCCGATTGTCGAACTCGATCCTCCTGAGAATCGGCGCGGCAAATGCCATGGGAGCAAAGAGCGCCACCTAACCGAGGCTGCCGTCATGCTGGCGTACGGTATGCACCTATTATTAACCGTGCCGGACCTTCTTACGGTCGAGCTTCACCCTGACGGGGAGCACGCAAAGCGGTTTGAAATCGCGCGGTGGCTCTGGGCACGCGGTTTCGTGTTGAAAGAGGCGGAAGGCAAGACCGCTTATTGCGGTACATACGTCAATAATCAGCAGAGTATCGTTGTGACGTCGACGCCGGGAAAGGGCGATGTTAGCCGCTAGGCACGAGAAACAACAATCATCGCAGAGTGCAAAGGCGGGGTGATAAACACGCGACACGCCGGACAGGTATCACGGCTCCGGAGAGGCCTGTGCGAGGCCGTCGGGTTGCTCATAGCCAGAC
This sequence comes from Terriglobia bacterium, assembly GCA_049519635.1. Classification (GTDB taxonomy): domain Bacteria; phylum Acidobacteriota; class Terriglobia; order UBA7540; family UBA7540; genus Bog-366. The sequence goes on from JBEKQO010000193.1 coordinate 5,761, forward strand.
CACGAGAGGGGCGTCAAGTTGCCGTCGCGCCACACACCGAGACGACGCTCCGGCTGGCGCAGAAACTAGCTGTGCGAGCAAAGGACGCCGGAATTGAGATTGCCTTGGTCGACCAGCGAGGGCAGGTAATCGACGTGAAACCATGAACAGATCGCAGCACCGGACCAGAGTCCATGACCGATGTGATGATGACGTGAGTCAGGATGAAGGGGAGGGAATTTCAATTTGAAGAGATCACACTCCGCGCCTGACTATTTCCTGACCGTGCTCCGGCAGGCCCTCGGAAGTATCAAGGAAGAGCGCTCTTTCCAAGACGAACGAAGCTTCCAGGGAGCGTTGCTTCAGGAACTGGCCAGGCGGCTTGAGCGTGGCGTATTGACAGACGATCCCATTATCGAGGAGGAATATCAAAAGCGCCTGCTCGCCCACGGGATACGGATACGCCCGGACGTCATCGTGCATATTCCATTCGATCGGGGCCTTACGGACAGGCGAGATCAGGGGAACTTCATCGCGATAGAGTTGAAACGCCGCGCTACACCCAAAAAGGCGAAGGAAGCCTTCAAGAAACTCGCGCTGATGGAAAAGGCCTTGAAATACCCGCTCAGAATATTTATCAACGTCGACTCAGAACAGACCCGTTTCGAGTTGTGCCCGAAGAGCATAGTGGATCAAACTGTCTGCTTCGCAGTACGTCTGGAAGACGGCAATCCGGTTGTGCGAATAGCAGGTGGCACGGACTCCGCACAGAACGAGAATCTGTAGCGCGGACATACTTCCCAAGGTCCGCTACAGATGAGGTGGAATCGGATTGACTCTCCTCACGATCTGCGTATAAATATCCGCTGATCGACCGCGGGCGAGAGTGACCAGCAGCTCTATTGCATGACTCCAAATTCCACAACTTGCGCCGTACCGATGGCCAATCTCAAGCCGTGCGGCCGTCCCGTCCATCACGCGCCGGCTGACATAGATCAGACTTCCGTTTGTTCGATGCATTCGTCGGATGCTGGCAAAGACGCGGACCTGTTCACCCGTGAGGTCGTAGGAATTCTGAACTCCAGCTCCGCCGAAATGCCCACATTAGACTTCACTCGGTTTGTCTTCCCGGTCGCACAGTTTCTGCGCCGGGTGTTCGACCGCAGTTGCGTGTTTGAGCACGCGCGTTTCTGGACATTTCCCACTTTCGCGACGTGCGAGTTTCGCGCAATGGCAAGGTTCAGCGGGGCGGTTTTTGAAAAAGGAGCGATATTCCAGCAGAGCCGATTTAACCAGAGAGCGGATTTTAGCGGCTGTGTATTCTTAGCACACGCAGATTTTGTGCACGTCGTCTTCGGCAGCGACGCTCTCTTCTCTGGTTCCATATTTAGGGAAGGAGTACTGGGAGACTTGCCGCCCCAAGGTGGGAATTTCACAGAAAGCATTTTTGCGGGAAATGCCAAGTTCAACCTCAGCGAGTTTAAGGGAACCGCACAATTCGGGGGGTGTGGGTTTAATGCAGATGCCGACTTCTCGGGCTGCGACCTTGAGCAAGCACAGTTTTCGCTTACGAGTTTTGCTCGCGATGCGAATTTCTCCCGCGCGCTGATTCATGACTCAGCATATTTTAGAAATGCACAATTTCTGGGCTTTGCCAACTTAAATGATATGCGCGTCCGAGGGAACTCGCGTCAAACGACGCCCTCTCGCGCGCCCAGGAGCTTCTCCGCCAGTCCCTGGCCCAAAATACCCCCCGCGCTTACGCTAGCGATTGGAGGGATTTCTCCTCCTGGTGCCAGGCCCATCACCGGGTGGATCTTCCCGCCCTGCCCGAAACCGTGGCCCTTTATTTGACCACGCTGGCGGAATCGCACAAAGTTTCGACCCTCACCCTGCGCATCTCGGCTATTTCCCAGGCACACCAGGCTGCCGTATTCGACCCTCCCACGCAGGCGCCCGTGGTCCGCCAACTGATGAAGGGAATTCGCCGGACTCTCGACACCGCCCAGACCGGCAAGAGCCCGGTCAAGGTTGAGCACTTGCGCACCATAATCGCCGGCCTCGATCCTGGCAGGACTCTCGACGTTCGCGACCGGGCGCTCATCCTGGTGGGGTTCGCCGGGGCGTTCCGGCGGTCGGAACTGGTAGGTCTGAATATTGAAGATTTGGAGTTCGATGAGGACGGGTTGCTGGTGCACTTAAGGCGCTCCAAAACCGACCCGGAAGGGCAGGGAAGGAAGGTCGGGATTCCGTACGGCCTGGCACCCGCCACCTGCCCGGTGCGGGCGGTGGAAGCTTGGGTCGAGGTCCTCCAGAGCGCCGAAGGACCGCTGTTCCGCGCGGTCGACCGGCACGGACGTATCCACCCCACCCGCCTGACCGCCCAATCCGTAGCATTGGTGGTAAAAAAGCTGATCGCCAAAGCGGGCATCCCCGGCGACTACGCCGGCCACTCCCTGCGCGCCGGCCTGGCCACCGCGGCGGCTGCCGCCGGCGTGCCCGAACGCGCTATCATGGCCCAGACCGGCCACCGCTCCCTGGCCACCTTGCGCAAGTACATCCGCGAGGGATCGTTGTTCCTGGAAAATGCCGCGGCGAAAGTAGGGCTATAGAGCTCTGTCAGGGGAACGACGGATAGACAGAAGACGTGGGTATAGCCCGGGTGGGATCTCCAAATGGCCGATTTTCCGAGGAATCGTTGCCATACCTGTTGTTGGGCGTTATCGCAGCTTCCCTCCCGTTGGCCTAAGTGGTGGCCCTCTCGGGTCCCGACACCAGCATTCCGGCGGCCCAGCGAGTGATCTGCGTCCCGGGAAAAATCCCGGAAATCTTGTCGCCCATTCCTTACATTGTTCCGGGCTAGGTGTTCGCCGCGCTGCTGGCAGAAATCAAGGGATTGGATCCGGACCCGCCGCGCTCGCTGCGCATCGTGACTCAGACAATTTAGTGTCAGGATGGCAGGAGGGAGCGGGTTGTGCAGATTGGGATTCTTGAAATTCTCTCTTTCCGGTGAACCAATGATTGTCATGAAATTTGGAGGCAGTTCAGTCCAGGATGCGGTATCCATCGACCGGGTGATTAAAATCATCCAGGAGCGCTTGCCGCACCATCCGGTGATCGTGGTTTCCGCCATGGGCAAGACCACGCGGAACCTGCTCGGCGCGGGGGCATTGGCCGCGGAATGGAAAACCGGCGAGGCGCTTGGCAAGCTGGCGGCCATTGAAGCGTATCATCACGCCGAACTCGCGCAGTTGGTGGATGATCGCGGAAACTCGTTTTTCCTCATGGCCCACCGGCAGCAACCGTGCGAAAAATTACTGTAGTGTATTTCACGCACGGCCGCCCCTAGGTAAATCGCCGCTAAGCAATTCGTGGGGTTCTACTTCTCTCAACTGACGGTGGCTTGCATGCCCCCGGATAGACCCCCATTTCGCTGCGCACAATACAGCGGCGAAAAACGCAAGATGACATGGCCTCTGCATTGTGCGCCGGAATTGTGCGCAATGTTGGGCGTCGTTGGGATTTTTCGTCCGGCTTTTCACGGTAAGAGGGCAAAAACGGGGTCCTTACCGTAAATTTTCGCACGGATGCTGCCGGCAGGCCAGAGGGGCCAGCGCCGTACCCTGTGCAGCGCGACACGAATGGTCGAGTTTCTGCAATATTGACTCTGTGTTAATTTTCCCCTTGCACTGTACGGCTAATAGCCGTATTATATAACCGAATTTCGGTTGAAGGGAGGGACTCATCATGCCGGCAACTCTAATGCGTAAGGAGCAGCGACTAGAGGCACGGATCAGCCCGGAAGCGAAAGCCTTGTGCCAGGAAGCCGCAGCCTTGGAAGGTAGGACCCTGACTGATTTCATCGTAGGTTGTGCGGTCGAATCTGCAACGCAGATTCTCCGCGACAGGGAATTGATCAATTTGAGCCAGCGAGATCGAAGTGCATTCGTTGCTTCGCTATTAAATCCTCCTCTGCCCAACCAACGCCTGAAGGAGGCCGCACGGCGTTATGAGCAGGTACTTGGAAACCGGTGAGTGATCCCCAACCAGCATTTCGTTTCGAGCCGCTCGGTGAACATGATCGGGCGGCTTTTTCGTGTGGGGTCGAACCGCTCGACCTATACTTGCGCGAACAGGCGAGCCAAGACGCCCGCAGACATGCCGCCGCGACTTTCGTTCTAGTGACAGCGGACAATCGCATCGCGGGCTATTACACGCTATCAGCGAGCGTCATTCTGGCGGGTGACGACCTTCCAGCAGACACGGTGAAGAAATTAAAGTGGCCACGCTACCCTCAACTACCCGCAACGCTGATTGGGCGTCTCGCCCGCCATATCGAGTTTCGCGGCCAACACATCGGAGAGTTGCTTCTCATTGATGCCCTGAAACGGGCATTGAACAGCGCTGAGAGTGTCGGGTCGCCGGCGGTCATCGTCGATGCCAAGGACGAAAAGGCGTCGCGGTTTTACGCCCAACAGGGATTTCTTGCCTTCCCAGATACGCCGGACCGGCTGTATCTGCCAATGAAGACCGGGGAAAAACTTTTCGCCGGCACGCAAGCGGGTTCTCTCATGGCCAAAATTAAAAGCCTCGAAAATAGCCTTGCTCGTATCAAGACAAAGAGGGGATAACTTCCCGACCTTACTTGCTTCAAGCGACTGTCACTGTGCGAGGTGGCATACGGCTTTAATCGCCTACCCTGCCCGCCGACCTGTCCGCACATCCGCCCGCCCCCGGCCATGCCCCTCGGGGGGGGAGAGAGCGAATCCTGCCTGCCTAAAATTCCTGCTGTCGCGCTGCACTTAAATCGGTTCTTCCGCACTTTCGGTGCAGCCTTGACAGGTTTGATATGTTGAGTCCGTGAGCCAACCCATTGATATTGTAAGGAATTCATTGCCGGCGCCGGAGCGGCTAGTGCTGGAAGGTGTGGAGCAGACAGAAACCGGGATCATCGTTCGCGTTCGAGGCAGGACGACACCCCGGTGTCCGGCATGTTCCAGTTGCCAAGTGTCCTATCACAGCCAATACCTGAGACAACTGCGCGACTTGCCTTGGCAGGGCCAACCTGTTCGCCTTCATCTCCGCCTCCGGCGCTTCCGCTGCCGAAATCGGCAATGCGAGCGGAAGATTTTCGCCGAGCGTCTCCCGGGCGTAGTGGCTCCCAAGGCGCGAGAGACCGAGCGCCGATGTGAGGTGGTTCGTCGGGTTGGGTATGCTCTGGGCGGACTGCCGGGATCGCGATTGCTGAAGGGCTTGGGCGTAATGAGCAGCGACGACACGGTGTTACGACGGGTCAAGGCTTGGGCGCGCAGGCAGAACGAGCCGAAAGTCCGAGTGCTGGGGGTGGATGATTGGGCCTGGAGGAAGCGGCAGCGGTACGGGACAATGCTGATGGATCTGGAGCGGCGACGCGTCATCGATCTGCTTCCGGTCCGCTCGGCAGCGCGTTTTGCCGACTGGCTTCGGCGGCATCCGGGAGTGGAGATGATCGCTCGGGACCGATGCGGACTGTACGCGCAGGGCGGGCGAGAGGGCGCCCCTTCCGCCGTGCAAGTCACCGACCGGTATCACCTGATGAGCAATCTTTCAGAAGCGGTTGAGCACACGCTGCAGCAGTTGTAGATCGAAGCCCGCGCGGAACTGACGCAAGAGATGAACCCGAGGCTGTCCATGGCGAATTGCTAATTTGCCCGGAATTCCGCGAGTTTTCGGGTTCCTTGCTACCATGTCGGAAATGCGCGATCTGGTGATCCTTTTCATTCATCTCCTCACGACCGTCGCCCGACTTGCGAGTCCCGGTGGCGTCCGTTCCGTAATTGCCGAGTCTGTCCTCGTCAAACATCAACTGCTGATCCTCAATCGCTCGCGCCAGCGCGCTCCCAATCTCCGCCTATCAGATCGCATCGTTGCCGGTTGGTGCGCTCTATTTGTGCGACCGTCCCGGCTGGTCCGTTCCGCCATCGTTCTGAAGCCGTCGACCCTTCTGCCCCTTCACCAGATCCTGACCAAGCGCAAGTACCGCCTGCTTTTCACCCCGAAGGGCAGGTGCAAGCCCGGTCCCAAGGGTCCCTCCAAAGAACTCATGGATACGATTCTCGCCACCCAGCAACGCAATCCCTCTTGGGGTTGCCCGCGAATCGCTCAGCAGATTGCTTGGGCGTTCGGCGTCCCCGTCGATAAAGACGTCGTTCGGCGCGTCCTGGCCACGCATTACCAACCCAAGCCGGACGCCGGCGGCCCGTCCTGGCTGACTTTCCTCGGTCACAGCAAAGACAGTCTCTGGAGCGCGGACCTCTTTCGCTGCGAGTCAGCAGCCTTGCGGACTCACTGGATACTGGTCGTCATGGATCAATACACGCGCCGAATCGTTGGGTTTGGCCTGCAGGCCGGCGCGGTCGACGGTAACGCCCTTTGCCGAATGTTCAACCACGCCATTCGAGGCCACCGCTCCATTTCCAAATACCTCAGTTCCGACAACGATCCGCTTTATCGCTTTCATCAAGGGCAAGCCAACCTGCGAATCCTGGAGGTGGCCGAAATCAAGACCGTGCTCTACGTTCCTTTGTCTCATCCTTTCGTGGAGCGGCTGGTCGGCACTCTCCGCCGAGAGGGCTTGGATCGTACACTGTTCTGGACAACCACCGACCTCGAAAGCAAGCTGCTTGATTTCAAAACCTATTTTAACCACCATCGCACGCATAGCGCACGGATGGGGCGACCACCCGACGACGCCGCGCCTCGACTGGTCGCGAACCTCCAATCCTAGCGATGGGAATCTCACTGCCGAGGCCTGTATCAAACCCCAATAGCTGCCTGATTCCCAAGAGACCTAAAATACCGGCCTCGTGGCATTGAGGGCGTCACGTTCAGCGCATCGCAATGCCAAAGTGTAGGAGCAACTAGCGAGGGTCTCGGTGAAGATGGATAAAACGGCGGTCAAATCCTCGTGCGCGCGGCATAACAAGATTGCGAAATGCAGAAAACCTCAGAAAACTAGGAATTCGCAAGGGACAGGCTGCGTCAAGTCAAGGTTGTATGGCCCGATTGCCCCGCCGCCATATCAAACGACGGACAAGTGCTCGCGGTACGATCTTCGAAAGCTTCTCCTGCAATTCAGACTATGCGAAAATCTGAAGTAGGAGTTGCCCCTACCCCGCTACAATCCCTTACGTCGTCCTGACAGATCGAAATTCTCAATCGGCTTCTCATTCACCATTCTGCTTGTTGACTCATCCTGACGGGAACATGACAGCGTCATGCTTCGCCGTAAAGCATTCCTGCCGTGGGACTGACTGCATGCGATGGTGCTCAGTCTCTCCCCGTCGCAAATCCGAGCCAGCTCTGGCGACTGGGCCACGCAAACCAGTGCTACGGTCTTAATGGATTCCCCGTGAGCAACAGTTGGACTATCTATTCCTACCGCCTCCATGTGCAGCTTCGGGATCATACGCCGGAATCAGAATGCGTAACTCCAAGTTTGATTTAAACCGCCATTGCAGCTCCATGTGATTAATTTAACACCATCGGCGGAGGACGCATTCGGAACGTCCAGACAGAAACGGTTATCAGTATTTTGGAACACATATCCACCGCTAACGTTTTTAATATTCCAAAGCTGTTCCGGCGCATTTGTACATCTCGGTTGAATGATTTGCTCCCCTTTGCCTTTGGCTTTCGGATTGACTCCGATACACTTGCCGCTTGCCTGACTGATAATTCTGTGGGTTTCATTGCCTGCCGGTTCAATGCGCCATTGCTGGTTTTTTCCGCCGTGGCAGTTGAATTGTATAACAGGCGTGCCGTCATTCGTTTGGCCGCCGGGAAGATCGAGACATTTACCCGAGGTCACGGACCGCACTGTGCCCATCGGGGCCACCGAACCTGCCGGCATGGTGCCAGCCAAACATAAATTGGATATGTCTGATCCGTCGCCAAGTTTTGCAGCACCGCTTTTTGCCGATGCGCAAAGACTTTCCAGAAAGGGCCTGCATGTTTCTTCCGCCAAGATGCTGTCTGACTGAAATCCTGCAGGTGAAGGACTTCCGTTGAATCGCTTAAATGTTGATTGCAACGACAACACTTCGTTACAGTGTCTCTCAGCCTTCTTTTTTATCAAAGGCAGAATCGCGGCCGCTTCCTGATGGTTGATCCAAGAATAGGTGTTGTTGCCGACAGTTACCCCGGTTTCACTGACCACGAACCACGTTTCGGCGCCGAGCTTGGTATCCGGATTAGGGCCTTCCTTGCTGACACATCTAAGATCAGGTCCCAAAAAACATATCATCATTGAACCCAGGACACCCAGCCGGCCGCATGTCTGGTGGTCCTCGATTCTAAGTTCACCGTTGGAATTTATCTTATAATGCTGTGAATCACCATGCAGGCACGGTTGTCCCATCACTACCGGCCCGGCGGGAAGACCAGCAAAGGACTCTTTCTGGAAATCTACGGTATTTGATTGTGCCAGCGTTTCCGCGCCACACACCGCGGGAAGAAAAACAAATGGCAGCGGAATTAGCAAACGTACGGTGCGGAAAATCCTAAGAAGCCAATGGATCATGATAATAACACCGCTTTCATCCCGTTACATATTTTGAGATGGACAGTAAGGGAAGGCGTGGCAAACTTGCAGCACACACAAGAGTTAGCCGCGGACACTCGGCTAGGACTGCTTCAATTCCCCTTGAACCGAAAAATCGGCCTCAGTGCGGATGAACGGTTCGTTGATTCCGTCTGTTTATTCGAGCTAACGGAGCAGGGGACAAAGCCGGTAGCCGCTCAGGATGTGAAAGCTTTATTTCTGCGAATTCTGCAAAAGCTTGTAGTGGAGATTAAATTTTCGACCTTCACCATACTCTTGATTTGAGCGCCTCATCAGTTCCTGTGCTGTGCCTGTGCATCGCCAAAACACGATATGATACATTCCCTGCAAAAACAGCCGTCCAAGGACTGCAGCCTCGGCTCCTCGCTCCGGGCCTCGGTCTCTGGTCCGTGATGTCCTCGGACTCCTCAAGCCTCTGAGCGGACAAGCGCCCATTTTGCGCGAGGCAGGTTGCAGTTTTCGAGGTAAGGGAACGGCAGGTCCAGG
>JBEKQO010000194.1:0-14730 GCA_049519635.1 Terriglobia bacterium
CGGAACGAATAAGCTCGTAAGCGAAGTGGCCTCTAAGCTTACCAAACCTGCCGCCTTTTATGAAGTTCCACCCGGGGGTGAAACGGCATTCTTGCATCCTCTGCCTAACAAATGGCTTCCGGGCATTGGCCCGAAGACAAGCGTTCGCCTTAATGCAGCAGGGCTGGTCACGATCCACCATGTCGCCACAACGGCGCTTTCCATGCTGGAACTTTTGCTGGGCAATCAGGCGGCGATCATCCGCCAGTTCGCGCATGGGGTCGACGAACGGCCGCTGATTCGCCTGCAAGAGCCGCAGAAGTCATTCAGCAAACAGGAAACCTTTCCTGCCGATCTGACCGATGAGGAATACATCGAAGCCGTCTTGTTACGGATGGCCGACAGCCTCTTTGCGTCCGTGCGCGAAGAAGGCCGCAGCATTCGCACGCTTACCGTGAAGGTTCGCTACAACGACATGGGGGAAGATCAGGCGAGTGAAAGCCTTCGCGAGCCGACGGATTTGGAAACGGAAGTGTATGGACTGATTCGCGCCTTGCTTCGTAAAGCCTGGAAGCGGCGCGTGAGTTTAAGGCTCGTGTCGTTAAAGCTGTCGAACCTTTACAGGGGTGCTTATTTAACCGAACTGCCTTTCCTGCCAAATTCGCAACGCCGCGAGTCCGGTGTCCGTCTGGCAGGTAAGATTGATACGCTTAGACAAGCCTACGGGCACAGTGTCATTCTGCGGGCGCATGATTTGCGGCTTCGCCACCCTCCCGTTGACTTGCTAGCTAAATCCACGCCGCCCCCCTCCGCCGTTCGCATCCGGATTGCGTCGCCTCGGCGCGAGACGCTGACCTACGCTCCGTTGCGGGGGCATAGCCATTATTCATTTTTGGATTCCACTCTGTCACCGGCTGCGCTCGTCGCGCTCGCAAAGCGAAACGGTCTGTCGGCAGCTGCTTTGACAGACACGGGAAACCTTCATGGAGCCGTCGAATTTGTTTTGGCGGCAAAAGAAGCGGGGGTTAGGCCGATTCTGGGCACTGAGCTTCGCGTGGATGGAAAACCCCTGCTGCTTTATGCCGAATCGTCTGCCGGGTATCACAATCTTTGCTGTTTGCTCTCCCGACATGCCGAGCGCATGGCAAACGGTGCCGAGGACGGCGGGGTTGCGGCGCAGCAACGCCGTCCCCTGGATCCGCGTGATCTGGAGGGACGAATCTCCGGCTTGATTGCGGTCGCTGTTGACCCGCGACTGGCGGATTTATTCCCCAATTCGTTTTACCAAATGGTGACGGCACGCGAGACTAGCGGAAGGCTTCCTGCCGTAGCCGTACCGGCCATCCATTACGGGGCGGAAGCTGAGAGACAACGGTATGACATTCTTCAAAGCATTCGCACGCTGACGCTGTTGCGCCAACACCATGCAGACAAGAGGATGGGCGGTCGGTTTCACTTTCGCACTACCGCCGAAATGGGGGCTGGATGCAAAGAACATCCGGAATGGCTGTATCACACACTGGAAATCGCGGAGAGGTGCAATTTCGAGTTTCCGTTTGGAAAGCCACAGTTCCCGGTCTTCAATGCGCCGGACGGTTTATCCGCAAAGGGATTTCTTTATCGGCTCGTGTTGCGGGGACTCAACGAGCGTTACGGGCAGCGTTCGGAGCGTTTCCAGCCGCAAGTAATGCAAGAGCTCGGCATTATTGCCGACGTTGGATATGAAGATTATTTTCTGATTACCTGGGACATCCTGCAAGAATGCCGCCGTCGCGGCATTGAGTGGATAACGCGGGGCAGCGCGGCTGACAGTCTTGTTTGTTATTGTCTGGGTATCAGTGGGGTTTGTCCGGTTCGCTTCGATCTCTATTTTCGCCGCTTCCTGAACAAGGAACGGATGGAACTGCATAAACTGCCGGACATCGACATAGATTTTGCCCATGACCGGAAGGATGACGTGGTGAAACTTATTTTTGAAAAATACGGACAGGAACATTGCGCCGTGGTCGGTGGGTTTTCCACCTTTCAGGCGCGAAGTGCTTTTGCGGAAGTGGCAAAAGTCCTGGGGGTTTCCGAAAGAGAAGTCCGCAAGTTTACGGATCACTTTCCGTGGAGCTTTGGGGGCGGACGGGCGCCGGATGAGCCAGCGCCGGGCGGCGCTCGCCTGATTGAAATGCTGCAGGCAAGTCCTGAAACTCGTGACTTGCCTTTTGGCGATGAGCCCTATAAGACCGCCCTCGAGACGGCCGTGTTTTTGGACGGGATGCCGCGTTATCCGAAAATGCACCCTTGCGGAGTGGTGCTGTCGCGCCAGCCTATGCGCGAACTCACAGCGACATTCGTTGCCAACAAGGGTTATTCGACGACGCATTTGGATATGGATTCGGTCGAGGCTGTTGGCCTGGTTAAGATGGATATTCTGGCGCAAGGCGGATTGGCGGCGATGCGCGATGTTAAATCCATGCTCCAAGAACGGGGGATTGAGATTGACTTAGATCGATGTGTAGCGCGGGATAGGCAAAGCGGGAACATTTTGCACGGTAATCCGCAAGCCCTCGAGCCGTGGCAGGACTCCAACGTGTGGGAAATGATTGCGAGCGGCAACGCCCGCGCCGTCCATCATATCGAAAGCCCTGCAATGACCAGCCTTTGCCGGATGTGTAATGTGCGGGAAATTGACGGACTGGTGGCGATTGTGAGCGTCATCCGCCCCGGTGCGGCTAACGAGGGAAAGAAACTCTCCTTCACACGGCGTTATCAAGGCATGGAGCCTGTCACCTATCCACATCGTTCGCTGGAACCATGTCTGAAAAGCACATACGGCCTCGTCGTCTACGAGGAACATATTCTGCAAATCTGCGAGGCGTTTGCGGGATTGCCGCCCGGTCGCGCAGATGTTCTGCGCCGTGCGCTTAACAAGCAGAAGCGGAAAGCCATCGAGGAAGTTCACCGCGAGTTTGTCGCCTCGGCAAAAGCCCGCGGCCACTGCGCCGAAAAGACAGCGGAAGTGTGGGAATTGGTCACGGGTTTTGCCGGTTACGCCTTCTGCAAGGCGCATAGCACGGCTTACGGAGTCGAGGCATATCAATCTGCTTGGCTCAAGAATTACTATCCTGCTGAGTTTATGGCCGCCGTACTGACAAACGGGAAAGGGTTTTACGACCCGTTGGTTTACGTCCTGGAATGCCATCGCCTCGGTCTGAAACTTCTTCCGCCTGACGTCAACGAACCCGGCCCTGCATTTTTGCCGCATGGCAATTCAATACGCGTGCCCCTTACGCGGCTGAAAGGGCTGACAGAATGCACGAAAGACAACATTTTAGCCGCCCGGAGAGAGGGCAAGTTTGACTCCCTGGCCGATTTCTTTCAGCGCGTCCGACTTTCCGGGGAAGAACTCGAAGTCATGATTCGTGCTGGCGCATTTGATAGTTTTGGCGATTCTCGGACACGCCAGTTCTGGTCGGCGCAATATCTCTTACGTACGTTTGGCGGTTCTGGTGATTCGGGGCAATCATGGCTGATTCCCCCAGCGGACCCAAACAAACTCCCTCAAATTCCTGTAGTGGAGCCGACCCGGCATGAACGCTTGCAATGGGAAACCGAATTATTCGGTTTCGCTGTGACCGGGCATCCGCTGGAGCTATTTTCTGACGTTGCTTGGGGTACCTACTGTCCTGTCAGTCGCCTCGGTGAATTCGTCGGCCAGACTGTGCATGTCTGCGGCCTTGTGGTTGAACAAAGGATTCACCACCAAATCACCGGTGAGCCAATGAAATTTCTGTCATTGGCAGACTGGACGGGCATTGTCGAAACGGAGCTTTTTGCCGAGACCTACAAAAGCCACGGTCTGGCGACTGTGCGCTATCCTGTGCTCGAAATTGAAGCCCGCGCGGAACCGTTTGAAAACGGTCGCGGGTTCACTTTAAGAGCTTTGGCCGCAAGGCGTCCTCGGTCAATCAATCCACCATTGCTTTCAGGCATGGCTGCGCCTTAGAGCTTGAGGTTTTTGCATAGGCTATCGGGTTTGGCAATCTGCGGTCCCCGTGGGATACGGGGCAGGAGAAAAACCCAAATTGACGAAAGCACGCATCTCCTCACCGGCGTTGAATAGTCCAAACCGACTTCGCCGCCATATCCTTTTGCCTGACGTGAGCACGAAGAGCTTCCATTTTGTGTTTGTGCGAATGTACGAATTCTGGATGGAGCCGCCCAGCATGGCCTGGCGGCGTGGGTCCGAACGCAAAACACGGGGCCGCAGCGCCTGCGTTAGCGGGCGTGAAGGCGACTTTCTAGGCTGAATCTCTGACTGTGCCGGCGCTACATGAGCGGTGGCGCGCCCCCCTCGACACCAGGAAACACGGACGCCAGCTCAAAATGACAACGCGGACCCACGAATACCAACCTTGCAGTGGCTGATGAGAGTGGAGAGACGCTTAGTGTAAAATAGTCGCCATGTCCGGGTTACTACAATGTTGACCGATGGCGTATGGGCAGAGATCAGGGTAGGGAACGAACACCTGCGTCTCTTCGCAGAGCACAGCGCCCAGGGCGTGCAGGCCTCGGTATACAATGTGACCACGAAAATCTGGCTTGCGCCCTCCGAACCAGTTGAAGATATCGAACAGGGAAAGGAAAGAGCGGCGGAGCGCGCGCGGGCGTACTTGAAGCATGCCAAACACTCAGAACTGCCGCCATTAACTTGGAAGGAGTCGCGCTCGCGGTAGGCTTCCCAGCCCGCGGCAATACCAACAGGGGGTCGATCCTCCGGTGAAGTTAGGGCGATCTTGCACGCTGGCGCGAAGTCGCCGCGGCACTCGTGTTCTTGGTAATTAGCCCTAAGCGAATACAAACTCGGAAGATTGGTGGATTCCGGCGACTACCAGCGTCACGTCGGCTACCTCTGCAGCGCCACTTAGAACAGGTGCACTCGACATCAGAAGGGTTTTATCTTAATTAAACGAGGAGAAACAACTCCATGGCACGCAACGTAACCTACTGGGTGAGCACGGGTATGTTGGCCGCGCTATCGCTCTTTGCTGCATTCAGTTACTTGTCGGGCAGTCCGCAGGCGGTTCAAGGATTTGCGCACGTGGGATATCCGCAACAATTGCGAATCATTCTTGGCATCGCCAAACTGTTGGGAGCGATCACTCTCGTCGTTCCCGGCTTGCCCAAACTCAAAGAGTGGGCCTATGCCGGATTCACATTCGCGTGGATCTCGGCAGTCGTTGCCCATTATCTAGCGAAAGACGGCCCGAAAGCATTCATGCCGCTGATATTGTTGTTGTTTCTCCTCATCTCCTATATGACCAGGCCGACGAGCCGGCAACTGCATTAAATCCACGACGGCCTAATGAGTCACGACTCACGAGTCGCCCACTCGTTTCTCTTTATGCTGATTGTAGGCCAATGAAGGCATATGGAATTATCCGCTTCTTGAGGCTCGCCATGGCTCCTAAGATTCCGCCCGACAAACGCCCACCTCGCGCCGGAACTCTGCCAAACGCCGGGATTGCCAATGGGAAGGCGACTTCTCAGGCCCAATCTCCTCCAAGTGAAATTGATCGCCTGAAATCACTGGTGGGACGGGGGCGGGCGCCGGTAATCGACCAAGCGGGGTGGGCGGTTCCAACAGGCAGATGCGACCGAACCCGCGACGTCCAGCTTGGGAAATTGCACGTAGATTGAAAATACAAACTATAGCGTCTACGGCATTCACTTTTGGCGATAGAAACCACCCTGTTTTCAATGGTCAGAACGCTTCAGGCCGAAATGAGAACGTTTGAGGAGGAGCGATCTAAATTTGTATAGCTAGGAGTGAGGGTTCCTCCCTGAGGAAATCTCTCGCACCTCCGATTCGTCTCCCGGCTTTCGCAACATATACGGGTCCCATAACCGATAGGCCTGAAAAGCTCCAAGCCTGTTAACAGCCACTTAACTGTGTAACCCCCTGTGCACGGATATAGTGTCCCTTGGTTCCGGGCGTATGTCGGCTACTCGGAAGTTGGCCACGCTGAGAGGAACCAAAGATGGCTGGCGGGAAATCCCCTTCCCACCGCCAAACGCCCCCCCATCTGGGAACCTACCGTACCGCCCTCCGAACACTTAGTCGTGCAGTCGCTTAACAGTGAGGATGACAGCCCGACAGCTTCGCGGCGCACGGTCCTTCCAAGTCTTCGCCGGCATTCACCTGCTGGCAGTCATGCACTGAATTGATAGCCTAAGTGCCAGATAGGATGAGCCATTGTCATCAGGTTGGTTGATCGCCCTAAATGGTGTTCACGATTCGCGAGGCAAATATCTTGCTTTCAGCAATTTATGGCTGCCAATTTTCTTAATGGTGTTCAAACGGTGTTCAGGTATGACGCTTTAGCCGTAAGTTATTGAAAAGATGGAGCGGGAGACGGGAATCGAACCCGCGACGTCCAGCTTGGGAATACGACAGTAAATTGGAAACAAAGAACATAGCGTTTCCCGCACCTCGTTCTGGCGATTGAGAATACCGCGTTTTCACTCTGTGCTCTCTTCACGGCCCAAACGGAGCACAAACGGAGCACACGAATGGTATAGAGACACAACCTGCAGTGGCTTGCTGAATCAACCGGATAAACATGAGCCGACTCTACGTCCAACTGACCGCTGACCGCAGAGACCTGCAACCGTTCTTACTTACCCCCAAAGCTTGGGCAGCGCTGGCATCCTTGCCACCGCCGCTGGGTCCGGCACCCGCCTGTAGATATCCCACGGCCGTCCGGGCGGGTAGGGCATGTGACCGAGAGGGTTCAATCGGATTCTCTCGGCGCAGCGCCTGTCCCTGATCGTCGTATGGCCGACACAACAGCCCTTGCCACCCGTTTGGGATCCCGACGCCTCACTCGCTACATTCCTTCATAATATCATTAACTTGAGCCAGGAATCACCAGCCGATTGAGGCGCACCCGAGGCTCAAGAATCCTTAAGGAGAGTCGCTTTTCACCGGTGTCTTAATTTGGCGGCCTGATTTCGGTATAGGGGGGCAGACTTCCCACCCCTTGGGAGGCCAACAAAGATTCCCACCTGCGACCAAGGCCGCCCCATTGGGGTTTGGCCGCAAATTAGGACAGTACCCGCCTTCGAGCACGGGCTCGCGAACTTTGTTTTTGAGCTCGTGTCAGTCGAGGCCGTTCAATAGCGATTGTTCCTTAGCCGCGTGAGCGGATCATCTGGAAGTAGCGGGCCGTGCGCACGCGGGGATATTGCTGCAAGGTCGCCCCCGTGATGCCTTGCTGTCCCGGAAGTTGTTCGTTACGAAGACTCTCGATCAGCAACAGCACCTTGCGCAAAGTTGTGTTTCAAACTCTGCGGCTCTTTGAGCGTTAGCTTACCATCTTGGTCCATTGTAAGGCTGCCCCCTACCTGGTCGCCCGATGTTCCCAATCGGCACGCGCACCATGGGCAATTTGAACCTGATTTGCCACAAAGCACAGCAGTTGTGCTCACCGGTATATTCAACTTCTCAGCGCGGTTTTGGAAGCCTCGCTGCGCTTGCATCTCTCAAAAAGTTGGCACATAATTATTGCAGCGCTCAAGGCCTTATTATCTTTCGGGCCTTTTATCTGTGGAGCGCAAGACCTCCGTCCTGCGTTCATCCCCCCCGATTGATATAAGAAGTGTGAGGCAGCATGGAACAAAGCCTTGAGCTTGCGTTGAGTCGCGCTTCGACAGGTCTTCGCAAGGAGGTGAACCATGCCAAGCCCCGCAGCAATGATGATGCGTGAAAGGAGCACGGTAAGTGAACCGGCGAAAACCGCCGCCACCATCGGCCCAACTGAAAGCGAAATCGCCACACTTGCTTATCAATTGTGGCAAGACAACGGCTGTCCCGTTGGATCAGATCAAGAAGACTGGTTCCTTGCAAAAGCACTGCTCAAGAATGCACTTGTCGCGAAGCGCCAAGATCTGTCGGAACGTCCATCGGTCCCTCGCAGCGATACTCGCCCCGAGTTCGAAATGCTGGCCGAGTTCCGATGGGAGGGACATTGGGTGGCCTGGGAAAGTGAATGGGGCGGTGCCCGCTGGATCTGGGATCTAGCCACTCCCGGCGTTGAAGGTTCGAATCGAGCTGCCTGAACGAACCCCTTGTAACAAGTTTGTAACAAATTCGAGTTAACTTAAGATGCGGAATATGGTATGCTTTGCGATGAGCCCCTAGTGTGCCATCTAATCGGGAAATATCCTGATCATCGATGGCAATTATCTGAGGGAGGATGCGTCAACAGCCCATTCGCACCGTGAAGCTGCCTCGGAGCAAATCCGACCCGAAAGGTCTTACCGGGTCGTCGCCAAAATCCCATTCCTTCAGATACCAGGGACGCGCCCTTACCAAGTAGAAGGGGGTTGTCATGGCAAAGAAAAGCCAGCCAGCCGATTGGGAGGCCGCCATCTCGGGAATCAAGGCCGGGAACACTGCTCTGGAATATGTCGCGAACCGCGATGTCTTCGCCAAGCAGAAGGATGTTGTTATGACCCCACAAAAGAGCCCGCCTAAGGGTGTCAGACCCAACGGCAAAAGCAAGCCTCCACTTGCTACAGCAAACGGGAAGACTCAGGCCGTCGATTGGGCAGCATTCCTCGGAGGAATCTCGCGCGGGAAATCCGTTCTGGAATACGGCGCGAACCGCACGATCTTCGCGCAGGGAGACCTTGCGGATTCCGTGTGGTTTCTCCAACACGGGGAGGTAAAACTCGCGGTGACTTCCCAACAAGGCAAGGAGGCGATCGTCAGCATTCTGGGGGACAACGAGTTTTTCGGTGAGGGATGCCTGGCCGGCCAGCCATTGCGCATCTCCACGGCGAGCGCGGTGACAGATTGCACTCTTTACCGAATCGAGAAGGCGCTGATGGTGCGTCTGCTCCACGAGCAGCACGGCATCTCGGAATTGTTCATCACCCATCTGCTCACCCGCAACACGCGCTTTGAAGAGGATCTGGTCGACCAGCTTTTCAATTCCAGCGAGAAGCGCCTGGCCCGCATTCTCTTACTGCTGGCACATTTTGGCAAAGAAAGCAGGATCGAAACTGTCCACCCCGGAATCAATCAGGAACACCTGGCCCAAATGGTCGGCACCACCCGGTCACGCGTTAGCCATTTCATGAACAAGTTCCGCACGCTGGGCTTTATCGATTACGCGGGCAACGGCGCATTGACGGTGAACAATGGCCTCTTGAGCGTGATCCTGAGCGAATAGCATCCTGCAACCGACATCCGCATTAACGGAGCGCCCGGATTCCCATGCTGAGCGATGGAGCGGGGGGAAAGTGTGCCGTTTGATGGCGCACCCTCCAACGGAGACCCCCACCTTAAGCCCAGATGGCGAGGCGCCGCACTGTCCACCCTAGTTACGGAATCAACTCCCCGTTCATGGCAAATCCTCGGCAAGTCCCCACCCCGAAATTTTTCCGCTATTAACTGAGATGAGCGGTGTGGAGCAAGTAGCTGTGCATTTTTGAACAGACAGGCCAGAACCGGACTTGTTAAGGTACCCACTTTGAAGCGTCATTCTTAATGCGCAACGGCCACTGAGACGGAAGGAAATGCCATGTCATTAAAAGAAGCTACGACCATGACGCCAACGCTGGTTTTTTTTGTTGCCGTTCCCCTCCATCCCCCATCTCAACAACACTTGCGCTCCAGGAGCAGGACTTTCACTTGTTGACGCAAAGGTTACGCGAGTAGGCACGTTTTCCGACTCGCGGTGATCGGCCGGCCAGACTTCGCCCGGTCAATGTCTATTTTCTCGCGCGGCACGAAAAAGCGATTTGCTCTGCCGCCCGAGACAACGCCGCATTGGCAAGAATGGAGGTATTCGATGGTGCCAGGAAATAATACGTCATCCCTCCATCCAACCCAGTCTATGCTTCCCCGTGGAAGAATTCTGCTGGTTGATGAGGATGAAAAAGACTTAAAGCATTTCACCACGCTGTTGGGGCGCATGGGTTACTCGGTCCGAGCTTTTCTGAATTACCGTGAGGCGGAGGGGTGCCTGGAACACGAGCACTTCGACTTTGTCATCGTGAGCCAGGGTAGCCCGGCATTTGAAACGCGCGATCTTGTGCAGCTCACTTTGGCCCGCGACCGGCACAAACCGGTGGTGGTGCTGACACGTTGCCTGGAGATGAAGTGCTATCTCGAGGCCATGCAATTGGGGGCAGTGGATTATCTCGAAAAGCCTTTGGCGCCGGCAGAGTTCGAACACCTGGTCACGACGCATTGCAAGCCACGGCAGGGCGAAATCTCCGCCGGCGCATCGTGAAGGAAGAGAACCAAAATGGCATGATTAACTTCGAGCCGCGGGTTGACAGAAGAACGGCTGTCGGGAGACCAAGCCAGAGTCCTTTTGGTCAACAAAGATCCGCAGGATCTCTTTCATTACCGAGCCATACTCCAAAATCTGGGATGCCAGGTGCGAGCCAGTTCGTCCTTCGCTGTGGGAATGGACTGGCTTGGGAACGGGCCATTTGACTTGATCCTTTTGGACCAGGGGAGTGGCAGGTTCGAAGGGCAGGAACTGCTCGCACAGGCTATGGAAGTCGACGTGGAGCTGCGGGTGTTGGTAGTGGCGCGATCTTATGACCGGAACTGCTTTCTACAAGCAATGCAATCGGGAGCCTTGGACTATCTTGAGGGACCTTTGGGCGCGGAGGAGATCGTTGCTCTCCTTGAGACCTTTATACCGCGCCGAGATGGCGTGCGCGGGACCTCGGTAAACCGGATCAAGGGCACAAGACGAAGCAAGAAAGCATCGGCAAAGCAAAATCCCTCAATTGCGTGCCTGCAGGAGTGCTCGCTATGAGCTTGAAAGGAAAAGCTGCAGTTATGGCGGGCGACGGAATTGGCATCGGGAAGGGTGTTTCGAAGGGGCTTGCGAAGTGATGTCTCGCCAAACCGAAAACGGTAGACCAGATACCCACCTCCAGGCATCTACCGGACATGCTGCCTGGCATGTTTCGCCGCCTTAATGGACGGGCAACTAGTTTCTTTTCGCATGCGGAATGGTGCCCGTTCGTTTCACGCTTGTCATGGGGACACCACGGACCCGGAGAACGTTATGAAAGCGATGGTGCTTAACAAGCTGGGGGAACGGTTGGAATGGACCGATTTTGCCGATCGGCAGCCGGGGCCCGGCGAGATCCGCGTCAAGGTTTCCGCCTGCGGCGTCTGCCGCACGGACCTGCATGTTGTCGATGGCGAACTGCCCAATCCGCAGGTGCCGGTCATTCCTGGCCACGAGATCGTCGGCCGTATCGATGTGATCGGGGCGGGCGTCGAAGGGTTGCATGTGGGTGAGCGCGTCGGCATTCCGTGGCTCGGCCACACCTGTGGCGTCTGTCCCTATTGCCGGGGTAACCAGGAAAATCTCTGCGATCGCCCTCTCTTCACCGGGTATACCCGGGATGGCGGCTTCGCAACGGCGACAGTCGCCGATGCCCGCTATGCGTTCCCACTCGGCGAAGCTGGCGATGACGTGGCGCTGGCTCCCTTGCTCTGCGCTGGCCTGATCGGCTGGCGATCGCTCGTGATCGCCGGCGCCGGCAAGAAACTGGGGCTCTACGGCTTTGGCGCGGCGGCCCACATCGTAGCTCAGGTCGCGAAGTGGCAGGGGCGATCGGTGTTTGCCTTCACGCGGCCGGGAGATGTTTCCACCCAGACCTTCGCCCGGAGCCTGGGCGCTGCCTGGGCGGGCGGATCGGACGAGGCGACGCCGGAGCCGCTCGACGCCGCGATCATCTTTGCTGTCGTGGGCGACCTCGTGCCCCTGGCGCTGAAAGCCCTCCGCAAGGGTGGTCGCGTCGTCTGCGCGGGCATCCACATGAGCGACATCCCCAGCTTTCCCTATCGGCTGCTGTGGGAAGAGCGGCAGATCGTCTCGGTGGCCAATCTCCAGCGGCAGGATGGATTGGATTTCCTGCGCCTCGCTCCTGACGTCGGCATCGTCACCCATACCACAAAGTATCCCCTTAACAAGGCCAATCAAGCCCTCGCCGATCTCCGCGCCGGGCGGTTCGAAGGCGCGGCAGTTCTCGTGCCCTGAGCGCGGTCGAGCGGAAGTCTCAGATAAGTCCTTTCAAAAATAAACATGTCCGCATGTTCGCTTTTGACCACCCGCCTCATAGCCCGACGTGTAAGCTTGTTCTTAAAAACCCGCGATTTGAGAATGGAAAAAACCTATGACTGCTCAACAACTATTTCAGCCCTTCCGCCTGAAGTCCCTTGAACTTAAGAACCGGATTGTCATGGCTCCCATGACGCGTTCGTTTTCTCCCGAAGGTGTGCCGACTCCGAAGGTGGCGGCCTATTATGCTCGCCGCGCGGAAGGAGAAGTCGGCCTGATCGTATCGGAGGGCACCGTGGTCAACCGGCCTGCGTCTTCCAACGATCCAAACATTCCTCATTTTTATGGCGAAAGGCCACTCGCTGGGTGGAAGGCCGTCATTGATAAGGTGCATGCCGTCGGTGGAATCATGGCCCCACAACTCTGGCACATGGGCGTGGTGGCTCCCAAGCCCTCGGGTTGGCTGCCGCCCGCTCCGTTTGAGGGCCCTTCGGGACTCGTCGCGCCCGGGAAGATCGGTGGCGTGGCGATGACGGAAGAAGATATCTCCGGAACCGTCTGCGCGTTTGCGCAAGCGGCTGCAGATGCAAAAACTCTGGGATTTGACGCCGTGGAGATTCATGGAGCGCATGGCTATTTGATTGACCAGTTCTTTTGGCATCCCACGAATCAGCGCACCGATGGCTACGGAGGTCAAACATTGGCTGAGCGCGCCCGATTCGCCGTGGAAATCATTCGCGCCGTGCGCAAGGCGGTCGGCCCGGACTTTCCCATCAGTCTTCGCATCTCGCAATGGAAACTTCAGGATTATGCCGCGAAGCTTGCCACCACACCCCAGGAGATGGAGGCGTGGCTGGTCCCCTTGGCGGAAGCGGGGGTTGATCTCTTCCATTGCTCGCAGCGGCGGTTCTGGGACCCCGAGTTTACCGGCTCGGATTTGAACTTTGCCGGATGGGCGAAAAAGCTCACGGGCAAGTCCACCATCACGGTGGGCTCCGTCGGGCTTTCCGGAGATTTCCTTGCCGCCTTTCAGGGAGAGACCTCAATGCCCCGCTCCTTGGATGAACTTCTCCGGCGTTTCGACCGCGGAGATTTCGATTTGGTGGCAGTGGGCCGCCCCCTGCTTGCCGACGCGGGGTGGTCGCGGAAAATCCACGAGGGGCGTTCCTCCGAACTGACCAATTTTAGCAAAGAGGCTCTCGCCACCCTTGCGTAGCATTTATGCCATGACGGTTTTGAAATGGGGAGACAGTTGTGACCAATCTGATGAGCCGCGAGATTCGGCTGGCCTCGCGCCCCACGGGAATTCCAACGGCCGATAACTTTACTCTGGAGCGAACCAAACTGGAGCCGCTCGAAGACCAGCAAGTGCTGGTTCGCAATCTCTTCATGTCGGTGGACCCCTACATGCGTGGTCGCATGAACGCCGGGAAATCCTATGTGCCGCCATTCGAGTTAGGCAAAGCGCTCAATGGCGGCGCGGTCGGCGAGGTGGTCGAGTCCCGCGTCAAGGAGTTCAAGCCAGGTGATGTCGTCACCTCCAACTATGGCTGGCGGGAATATTTCATTGCCGTGCCGAAAGAGTTGCATCCGGTTAGCCGCGAAATCCAGCCCCTCTCGGTTTACCTTGGCACCCTCGGCATGACAGGCATGACCGCGTGGGCTGGGCTCAATTTGGTGGACGTCAGAGCCGGCGACGTTATTTTCATTTCCGGGGCCGCCGGCGCAGTTGGCAACGTGGCTGGGCAACTGGCTAAATTGCGCGGCTGTCTTGTTGTCGGATCAGCCGGATCAGCGGAGAAGATCAAGTTCCTGCTCGAAAAATGCGGATTTGATATCGCCTTCAATTACAAGTCCGGCCCGATCCTTGAACAACTGCATCTGGCGTGGCTGACTGGCATCGATGTCTATTTTGACAATGTGGGTGGCGAAATGCTCGAAGCGGCTCTCACGGCTTTGCGCGTGCATGGGCGAATCATCGCCTGCGGGGGCATCTCCGGCTACAACGAAGAAAAGCCGCGGCCCGGGCCTTCCAATCTATTCAACATGATTACCAAACGGTTGACGATGAAGGGGCTGATCGTTAGCGATTGGCTTGACCGTCAAGCGGCGTTCGAAAAGGAAGTGGGTGGATATTTCAAGGCTGGCAAGGTGAAGCACGAGGAAACGGTCGTGAAAGGAATCGACAACGCGGTGCGCGCCTTCATCGGTCTTTTCCATGGGCAAAATGTGGGCAAGATGGTTGTGCAATTGGCTTGATCCCCTGCCCCTTGGGTTCTCTTATGAGCGACATCGTACTGGACATCAAAAGTCTTACTCGCCGCTTCGGCGAATTCACGGCGGTCGATGGTCTGACCCTTTCGGTCAACGCCGGTGAGGTCTTCGCCTTGCTCGGCTCCAATGGGGCAGGCAAGACCACAACGATAAAAATGCTCACCACACTCTTACCTCCTTCCTCGGGCGATGCGAGCGTGGCCGGTTTTTCCATTACCACCCAGGCGGTCGATGTTCGCCGCGCCATCGGTTATGTACCGCAGTCGGTCTCGGTGGACGGTTCGCTGACCGGCTACGAGAACTTGCTCATTTTCGCCAAACTCTACGACTTGCCCCATCGCGAGCAACCGGCGCGCGTCCGCGAGGCCTTGGAGTTCATGGGCCT
>JBEKQO010000195.1:0-14493 GCA_049519635.1 Terriglobia bacterium
CCACGGCCCGCTCGAAACGATTAGTCCTGAACGCGTGTTTATAGTAATAGCCCGACGATGGAAGACCGGGAAGCTCCTGGTCAAGCTCGCAGAATTCATCAGTTCGCAGGGGGGGAAAGTCATATTGCTTTCTGATATGCCATGCAGGAACGATAAAATTCGGAGCATCAAGGTCGACTCGTTTCCCCTAGGACTAGGAACTATGACGGATTCGATTTACCTTCAATTCCTTACTCATGAACTGGGCACTCGGCGTGGTTTGGAGCCTGGTAAATTCTGGATTCATGAAGGGATCGTTCGAGTTGAATAGCGCAACCCTTGCAGCGAGGCTAGAGTTTGTGACCAAATTGCTTCTGCGGTTGTTTTTGTAACAATGAATGCACGAAGAGAGTCCCAAGTCTCCACAAAGCTGGGGAGTGTAATGCCGCATACTAATAATTCGCACTAGCCTGAGGCTGGTTTAGGCGTATTCCAAAAGGATTATCGAGGTGCGCTCGTGGAATTCAAGATTCAATTCCGCACCAAGTGGTTTTGGTATTCGGTTCTTGCCGTCTTGTGCTGGGGAACTTGGGCCATTCTCTCCAAACTCGGCTCCCGGGATTTGTCGGCTCAGGCTATGCAGTTCTATTACGGCCTGGGGGCGGTACCGGTGGCCTTGGTCCTTCTCGTTGGGAGACATTTGAGGCTCGAAAAGAGCCTCAAGGGAATCTTCTACGGCGTCTCAAATGGCATTCTTTCGAGTTTAGGTAATCTAGCTGTTGTGGCAGCCTATCAAAGCGGCGGCAATACGGCGGTGATCACCACCGTAACTGCGTTATACCCGATAGTAACGGTCGGTTTAGCAATTGCGGTTTTGCGGGAGCGGCTGACGCATACACAGATGGCGGGCGTTTGTTTTGCGGGCGCTGCAATGGTCATTCTTTCTTTCTGATTGAGGAGAGCGCATGGCTAGCTGGTTTTGGTTGGCGGTAGTTGTTCTGATCTCGTGGGGAGTTGTTGGGCTGCTGCAGAAGCTCTCGACCAATCATCTGTCGGGAGAGTCTGCAACCATCTGGCTTATCGTCGGTTTCGTTCTGTTTCTACCTTTGATATATCCGGGAAGGATGGTATTCAGCTATCCGATTTGGGGAATAGTGTTGGGGCTGTTGAGCGGTTTTGTGAACGCATTGGGAGCCTGGGCGCTACTTGCCGCTTTAAGAAACGGGGGTAAAGCTTCTGTTGTCTCACCATTTGGAGCGCTCTACCCAATTGTAGTGGTACTCACCGCTCCTTTCATTCTCCACGAATCCATAGGTTTGATGCAGGGAGTCGGTGTCCTATGTGCTCTCATCGCAGTGGGTCTCCTTTCTTCTTAGCACCGTAGCCGGCTTTCATTTTGGAGTGTGATGGTCCCAGTGAACGGTAGGAGACAGAAGTTTAGGTTCAGGAGTATCTTCAAGCGGGAGGCCGTTATGAATTTTAGGGAGCTCGCGGGCACTTTGTTGGTTTCTTCAGTTTTCTCTTTCGTTCCGAACGCTACTTTTGCGCAAAGCACGGACTTCGTATTGCACGATGGAGACCGAGTCACGTTCTATGGAGACAGTATTACGTACCAGCGGGAATATACCAGAGATGTCGAGGAATATGTCCTGACTCGATTTCCTGCATGGAAGGTCTCATTCCACAATGTCGGGGTAGACGGCGATAAAGTGAGTGGAGGTATCGCTGGCCCGGTTGACCTTCGTTTGGAACGGGACGTGTTCTCGTGGCGACCAAGCATGGTCACGATTATGCTCGGGATGAACGATGGCTACTACCGTCAAAGTCAACCCGGAATATTCTCCACCTATGCTGACGGATACCGCCATATTGTCGATTCGATCGGGACGCATCTTCCACAGGCGAACATCACATTGATTCAACCCTCGCCCTTCGATGACGTGACAAGAGCCCCTAAATTTCGAGATGGTTACAACAGCGTGCTTGTGCAGTACGGGGAGTTCCTCCGCCAACTGAGCCAGGAGAAGCACACTCGACTGGCCGATTTCAATGCGCCGATGATACGGGTTCTCGGGCTAATGAATACCCAATCTCCTGACCTGGCCCAGCAGTTGATTCCCGATCGCGTGCATCCACAGGAGGCCGGGCACTGGCTGATGGCGGAAAGCCTGCTCAAATCCTGGAACGCGGCTGCGCTCGTTAGTTCCATTTCTCTTGATCTGTCTGGGAAACAGCCCGTCGCGATCACGAGCAATGCAAGCGTGGCAGATATACATCGCACGAAGTCCAGTCTGCGGTGGACTGAGACCGAGGCAGCCCTGCCTCTTCCCTTTGGTGCTCCAGAGCTGGATCCCGTACTTGCCCTAACCCTCAAGGTCTCGGATATCGTGACTGCGTTGGACCAGGAGCTTCTTCAGGTTCGACAGTTACCTTCCGGTAGTTATGACCTGCTCATCGATGACGAGAAGATCGCTATGTTCTCGGCAGACCAGCTAAGCACCGGGGTGAACCTTGCGACCTTGGAGACCCCGATGTTGAAGCAGTCCAGGCTTGTCGATTTTGAAACCCGGGAACGAAATGAGATAGAGTCTGCACGATTTGATCTTATTTGCGACTCGCTGGACGAGGAGTCATCGAGAACGGCCGCTGCGCTGGCTGCGGCAATGCCTGCCGCTGAGGCTCGTCTGAGAGCAGACGCACGACCGCAAGCGCATCACTTCGAGCTGGCTTTGAGAAGCCCGATGCAACCATAGTTCCCCCTGATCGGGCCCTGCGATGCGACACCGACTCCTGGATTGCTGTAGGCCTTGAGAAACAGCAAATAAATCGAGGACGTTCATCGGGAGGAGATCTACTTCGAGCGTATCCTCTGTGAAGTAAGTATCTGGCTGCATTTTAAGAAATAAGTGAACCCTTGGGATTTCTTCTCACACGACAACGCAAGTCAGCGAGGAAACTTGGAGTGAATGATGGCGAGTAGGTTCATTTGGGTTTTGCTTACACTTGCACTATGCCACCCAGGCCTCGCTCAGTCTCGGAAGCAAGTGTTTCTCATCGGTGACAGCATCTCTATCTACTACACCCCCTATCTTCAATCGGATCTGGCGGATGTGGTCCTATTTAGCCGAAAGGGTCGATCGCAAATAGAGAGTGTTGACGAAGAGGTGGAAGACCCGCAAGCGAACGGAGGAGATTCACGAGCGGTTCTAAATTACCTGCGAATGCGATTTAATGATGATCGCTTTCATCCCGATATCGTGCTCGTGAATTGCGGGCTGCACGATATCAAACGCAACCCAAAAACCAATGTGATCCAAATTGATTCCAGCGAATACCGTAAGAACCTGATCGCGATTTTTGCTTTGCTGCATTTGCACAAGGCAAGAGTAATATGGATCAGCTCAACACCCGTGGATGACGCTCGGCATAATTTACTTTCAAAGCAGTTCTATCGTTATAATGCCGACGTCGAGCGCTATAACAGAATTGCAAGAGAGATTTGCGCCACGCGTCACATTCCGATTATCGACCTGTATGAATTTACCGCGCACCTTGGAAAGGATCATTACATTGATCACGTTCATTTTGACACTTCAACACGTGAGTTGCAGGCTGCCTTCATAGCGGGTGCCGTTACTATGCTGCTCAACAACTCATATTGAGTGTGAACCCGGAGAGTGCGAAAATATGTCCGTCTGTTCTTAGCCAGGCGATCCAAAGGGACGATTCCAATGAATCGAAATCGAAGACGGTTTTGCGCTGAATTAGCATGCCTGGCGGGGTATGCCATGCTCCCTCGGGCCTTATATACAGGTGCAAGCGCAGCAAAGATGCCCAACATCGTATTCTTCCTGATCGATGATCTTGGTTGGGGAGACCTTGGCTGCTATGGCAATAACTTTGCGGAGACTCCCCACATCGATCGTCTCGCGCGGGAGGGGATGAGATTTACGAATGCCTACGCCAGCGCGCCGGTCTGCTCGCCTAGCCGGGCATCTATCCTTACGGGAATGTCTCCCGCAAGGCTGCATCTAACGCAATGGATTCCGGGAACCCTCTTTCCGTACAAGAAACTGCTGGAGGCGCCGAGCGCTGGGCACTTGGATTCCAGATTAACGACCCTTCCGGAGTTGTTAAGACGTGCAGGCTATCAAACCGCGGCCATCGGTAAATGGCATCTTGGCGGTGATGGCTATCTCCCTGAGAACTTCGGCTTCGATACGAACATTGCTGGAGACGATCACGGCAGTCCGCCGTCCTACTTCGGCCCGTTCAATTTCCATAACCTGGCCGGCTACACACGTAACGACTATCTAACCGATGTACTGACAGAAAAGATGGACGCATACGTTCAGCAAGCGGCAAAGAATGGACCGTTCTTCCTTTACATGGCCGAGTATTCTGTACATCTTCCGCTAGAAGCGAAGCTTGCAATGGTAGAGAAGTACCGCAGAAAGGGCGGCGGCAAGGACGAGCCCGATCCAGTATATGCGGCGATGATTGAGAGTACCGACCAGGCGCTGGGCAGGCTGCGGGAGGCTCTGAAGCGTGCCGGAGTCGCGAACGATACGATCATTATTCTCACCTCGGACAATGGCGGATTGGGTTTCGAGGAACGCAATCTGCACCGTGTTGCGAATAATGGCGGACTTCGCGGAGGCAAAGGGTGTCTTTACGAAGGCGGCATTCGGGAGCCGCTGCTAGTTCATTGGCCCGGTGTGATCCGCGCGGGAAGCACATGCGATGTGCCGGTTGTCGGGGCGGACTTTATGCCGACGATTGCGAACCTGGCTCATGCGGGGAACGCGCCGCAGCCCTGCGATGGCCTGGACTTTGGCGCCCTGTTGCGTGGAGAGAGAGTTTTGGCGAGGAATACGCTCTATTGGCACTACCCGCACTACAGCGATGAGGCCGGTACGCCGTCTGGCGCTATCCGCGAAGGTGATTGGAAGCTAATCGAGTTCTTCGAAGATGACCACGTCGAACTTTACAACCTAGCCCTCGATCCTGGCGAACAAGACAACTTCGCTTCGAGTTTTGCCGATAAAGCCTACGAACTGCGCGAAAAACTCATCGTCTGGCGGGAACAGATGAACGCGGCGATGCCGACGCCAAATCCGGGATACAACCCAACCGTAGCCAGGACGAGAATCGGGCCGGCGGGATGCAGTTGGAGCCCTGGGCCGACATGTATTGAAGATTGACCGGTGATTCTCATCCCGTCCACATAGAGGGACACAGGCCTCAGCCAATTTGCCGGCCCAGAAACCTCTTGACTGATCATCACCCTCAACCTAGAATCATTTAGCAAACGATTACAGAAATCAGGCGGAATAGCGCCGTGCCATTCGGCAACACTTGTGCTACTCGTAACGAAGGTCAGATTGGGGTTCGCGATGCTTCGGCTGGAAAACAAAGTTGCACTCGTAACAGGGGCTGGTCGCGGTATCGGGCGGTCTATCGCAATTCGATTTGCCCGTGAAGGCGCTTCCGTGGTCGTTGCTGACCTGGATGCAAAGAACGCTGAGGCTGCAGCCGCCGAGATTGTTTCCTCGGGAGGCAAAGCTCGGAGCCAGCATGTTGACGTTGGCGATCAAGCGCAGGTGGAGGAGCTAGTTGCTTCAACGGAACGGGATTGGGCCAAGATCGATCTGCTCGTGAATGCCGCCGGGATCGGATTGACCAGGCTGCTTCTGAACACCACTCTGGAACAATGGGAAAAAGTGCTGCGAGTCAATTTGACCGGCTGCTTCCTTTGTTCGCAGGCCGCCGCCCGGATCATGGCGGCACAGGGCCGTGGAAAGATCATCAACATCGCTTCGCTGTCAGGTCAGCGTGGAGGAACAGGCCGAGCCGCCTATGGCGCATCGAAGGCTGGCGTTACCATGCTGACGAAAGTGATGGCAGTGGAACTGGCGCGGTACGGAATCACCGTGAACGAAATTGCACCGGGTCCCGTTAACACCGAAATGACGGCGGTGACGCACGACGAAAAAACCCGCGACGCTTATTATCGCCTGATTCCCATGGGCCGCTATGCCGAGCGGGACGAGATTGCCGACGCCGCGGTTTTTCTCGCTTCGTCGGAAGCTGATTTTATCAACGGCCAGACGCTCAATGTGGATGGAGGCTTTGGGGCGGCGGGGTTAATGTTCGACCTGAAAGAGTGAGGGAATTCGTTCAATAAGAGCGCTACCGGATCAATCGTCGCATGAAAGGGACGCCACCGTCAGTCGAACTTCCCGAAGTTGACGAACATACTCTCCCTCCGAGATGCGTAGCAATCGCTAAGAGAAAAAACAAAAACTTGTGTAGAGAGCGCGAGAAATTCTGCGGAATGCGCGCACACGATTTGTCTACAATTTTCGGATATTTCGTCAATTTTCCGCTTGACACGGGTTCCTTCACAGACTTAATATCATCATGTAAACGATTACAACACTTGGACTATATTGCTACGAATTGTGACCACTTCTCGACGGGGTTGCCCGGTAGAGGAAGTTGCTCGTGAAAGTCAGGAGAAACGAATGAAAATCGTTAAAGCTTGGGAAGAAACGGGGGTCGAGATTCCTGCCCCCTACCGGCGTCAGATTAAGGTGATCTTCGCTCCAGACAAGGAAGGGGTTGAGGAGCTCACGTTCAGCCATGCCATCCTCCCACCAAATGGTCGCACCGATTACCACGCCCACGACCGGCCCGAACTGATCTATATCGTCTCAGGCAAAGGAATCTGCGTGCACGAGGGCGAAGAGACGCTGATACAAGAGGATGTCGCACTTTGGGTTCCGGCGGGGGAGCAACACCAGATGATCAACTCCGGTGATGTGCCATTGAAGCTGGCCACCGTTTTTGTTCCAGCTTATAAGGCTGGTGATAACTACCGCCGTTGCCTGGATGCTGCCAAGGCCGCCAAGAAATAGCATGCGCATTGGCATCAGCTCCTGGACGTATCCCTGGGCGATCGGGGTCAGCGGATTTCCGCCCCCGCCTCGGCCGATGAGGCTGGCGGACTTGCTAGAGAGAGCGTCGGAACTCAAAGTTGGTGTCGTTCAAGTTGCCGACAATTTGCCGCTTCACAACCTGGATTCGGCCGAACTCCGCGATGCTGGCGATCAGGCCGCCAGCCTGGGCCTTACGATCGAAATCGGAACACGGGGTGTAGAGCCGGCTCACCTGCTTCGCTACTTGAACCTGGCGGTCCAACTTGACGCGCCGCTGCTTCGAACTCTCACCCATAGCGCCGAATCGCAACCATCTCTGGAACAGGCAGAGATATGGATTCGTGATGTGCTGCCGAAGTTTGAAGCTCAAGGGATCACGCTCGGCTTGGAGAACTACGAAAAACATTCCTGCCGCGAACTGGCAGCTCTTGTACGCAGGCTTGAAAGTCACCACGTGGGCATCTGCCTGGATACTGTGAACTCCCTTGCGGCGCTGGAGACGCCGGAACGCGTTGTCGAAATACTGGCTCCTCTAACAGTGAACCTTCATGTAAAGGACTTCGTGATTAACCGGGTGCCGCAAATGATGGGCTTCGTCGTTAGGGGGGCGCCCGCGGGCGAGGGCCGTTTGGACATCCCGTGGCTGCTGGGGCAGATGCCTCCCGGCGACAATGTGTCGGCCATCCTGGAGCAATGGCCACCTCTGAGGGAGTCTGTCGAGGCCACAGTAACGATGGAGCGGGAATGGGCCGAACGAGGGATTCGATACCTCCGCTCATGTGGCTGTACCTAGGTGATCGAAATGCAATGTCCCTTAGGCAGAACGAACGTGTTGAAATTGGCGCCCCCAAAAAGTCCGTCGCGGCTGTCGGCGCCCTTTCGCTCCTCGCGACGAGTTACTTTCAAGGACGACTAAGGCGGGAGCGGGTGCTAGACGAGTTTGCCCTTATTTTGATCGGCCGCACACCGGAATCCAAATCTACGTACCGCATAATCACGTAAGGTGTCGACTCCCTTCTAGAGATGGGTGGGATGAGAGCAGGCGAAGGAAGGAAAGCTACTTCTTATGGTCGACGCAATACCGACGGTTCAGACGAATGGTTCCAAGACAGTGCCGCACTTGCGCCGGGTGCTCACACTGTGGGACTTGATCTTTTACGGCATGGTTCTGATCCAGCCGATTGCTCCGGTTCCGCTCTTCGGGGTCGTGCAAGAACGCTCGCACGGCTACATTGTAGACACGATACTGATTGCTCTGGTTGCCATGATGATTACAGCGTTCAGCTACGGGCGCATGGCAGCTCTCTATCCGTCAGCCGGGTCGGCTTACACCTACGTGAGCCGTGGTTTGAATCACCACCTGGGCTTTCTTGTAGGCTGGGCGATGATTCTCGATTACCTTTTGCTCCCCCTCATCAATGCGGTTTGGGTTGCGGAGACGATCCATGGGTGGATCCATCGGATTCCCACCTTTGCCCTGTTGGCGGTATTTATTGGAGCCGTCACGTTCATGAATCTGCGCGGCATCCGCGCAAGCGCCTTGGCCAACAAGCTGCTTCTCGTATCGATGTGTGCGGTCATCGGCGCCTTTGCGATCCTTGCCGTCCGTTACATCTTCCACTTCGATCGGTGGGATGGAGTTTTTTCCGCGCTGCCCTTTTACGATCCGAAAACATTTGATTTCGGGGTCATTCGCAGCGCGGTGCCGCTGGCCGCGCTTACCTACATCGGGTTTGACGGGGTGACGACGTTGGCCGAAGATGTCAAGAATCCCAAACGTAATGTGCTCCTGGCCACAGTTCTGGTCTGCCTGTCCGTGGGGGTTCTCGGCGGAATCGAGGCTTACCTGGCCCAGCGCGTGTGGCCGGGATTTCATTTCGAAAACGTCACGGGCGCTTTTATGGACATTTGCATGCGCGTCGGCGGGCGCTGGATGTTCCTAGCCATGACGTTGGTGACCATTCTCGCGGCAGTCGGCAGTGCGCTCACGGGGGGCTTGGGGGCGGCGCGCTTGCTCTTTGGAATGGGCCGCGATAACGTCCTTCCGAGGAGTGTGTTCGGGCACCTCCATCCGACGCGCAACACTCCAAACTACAATATCTGGATCATTGCTATCCTCGCCTTTGCTGGCGGAGTGGTTCTGTCCATCAATGGGCATGGGTACGAGAACGCCGCGGAATTGCTGAATTTTGGAGCCTTCATTGCATTCATGGGAGCCAATTTCGCGACCTTTTGGCTATTTGGCGTCAAACGGGTCGCTGGCCTGAAAATCAATCTTCTCGGGGACGTTTTACTTCCGCTGTTCGGCTTTGCATTCTGTGGCTGGATTTGGCTCAATCTGAATACCATTGCAAAAATCGTGGGAGGCCTTTGGTTAGCGATCGGCATCATTTACCTGGGTTTTAGAACCAACTGGTTCCGGGAGAAACCGGTCATTATCGATTTCACCGAAGGATAACCTTATGCCATGGATCAAGTGGATCAAATCTGTACGAACAACGGGGACCACCTTACACGAATGACTCGTGGCAGCGGTCTCATCCTGAAACAGGGGCCTTCTTCTTGGAGGAGCAAATGCCGAGGTTGATGATTTGCGGAATTTTGCTGTGGGCGAGCGCAGCGGCAGGAGTGGCCGCAACTTGGAGCTCAGCATTTGCGAGCGCGTACGCTCCATCATCTCCATCAGCGAAGCACGATGGAGCGCGGGTTCTAGGCTCGATACGCGGAAAGAACCTGTCGGTAAGTATCAATGATGACGGGGCCTACTCCATAGCGCAAACCGGCATCCCTGGTACGGTGGTGCGCTCAGACGTAGAAGCGGACTTAGAGTCTCAGGTGCTGCGCTCGTCCGACTATCCGCAGCACACGGTGATTCAATCTGAGTTTCATGACGAATTTGGCTCAGGATCGAACCTAACGATAACTCACACTGGACTTCCCGGCACGCCTGACATCGTCTGCATCTTGCGCTTGTATCAGGACCAAAGCTGGGGCGACATCGAAGTCAAGCTAGCTAATACTACAGATCGACCAGTGTTTGTTCAGGCGATCCGGAGCCTTCACGCGATGGATGCTCCGATCATAAACTTAAGCGGGCCCGCTTCTGCAGACCGTATTTTGTCCGACAGCTTTAGCGAGGACATTCCCCAACTCGCGATTCGTGACCTTAGCGATGCTCCTGCCGGAATGCATCGTGCCGTAGGAAGCCAACTCATTTATAACCGCCAAAGCGGCGAAAGCTTATTCCTTGGTGCACTTACCTCCGACCGACTGCTCACCATCTTTCATCTGAACGTGCAACCTACTGGCGCCACCCCGGCCATCCTTTCGTACGAAGTGGTGGCAACTGGCACGACTGAGCTCTTAAAGGATGATTCGCTCAAGGATTCACCTCTCTCAGATCAAGTAAGCCTTAGCCTAACCGTCAACCCCGGAGAACAGCTTTCCTCCGAACGCCTTATGTTCGCGGTAGGAACCGACTACCATTCGCAACTTGAGCAGTATGGACGTGCGGTCGGTCTGCTTCATAAAGCTCGGGTAAGCCTCCCTACGCCAATGGGATGGTGGAGTTGGACCGCTTATTACTTTGGGATCAATCAGGGAACTGCCATCACAAATGCGGAGTGGCTAGCTGAAAACTTAAAGCAAATAGGGTACTCCTACTATCAGATTGATGAGGGATATGAATACGCTCGTGGTGAATATACAACCGCTGACGAAAGCCGCTTCCCTCGCGGAATAGGGTACATTGCCGATCAAGTCCGACACGACGGCCTGACTTTCGGACTATGGACTGCTCCCTTCGAAGTATCTGAGCGCGCCTGGGTGTTTCAGAACCATAAAGAGTGGCTACTGCATAATGCTGATGGCCAACTTATTCATATTCGTTACGTCGATGAGCATAAAGACGCTCTTTGTGTGCTGGACACAACACACCCTGGCGCCCAGAATTACCTGCGGCAGACCTATGGCGCACTTTACAACTGGGGCCTGCGTTTTCTCAAACTAGATTTCATGGACGACTCGGCCGTCGAGGGCTCCTACTATCGTCCCAATACAACTGCCCTGGAGGCCCAACGAATCGGCTTAGAGATTATCCGGAGCTCCGTAGGCGAAGATGTCGTTCTAGATAAAGATGGCAGTCCTATGTTAAACACTGTCGGGATTGTCGATGCAGGACGTACTTCGCAGGATACTGGGCATACCTTCGATGCAAGCAAAGAAGCCGCCTCGGGCATTGCGGCGCGTTACTACATGAATCGCAATTTCTTTATTTCCGATCCGGACGCATTCACCGTTTCTGAACAGTTCGTGGATGACCAGGCTTGGCACGGAGGGCAGCGACCGCTCACCTTAGACGAGGCAAAGGTGTCCATCGCACTCGCTGCAGTATCAGGGGGTATGTTCGAGATTGGAGACGATCTTCCAATCCTGGGAGCTTCCCCGGAGCGACTATCTTTGGTGAAGAACACTAATCTGATTGACATGGTCCGTCTTGGTCATGCGTCCATACCAGTCGATCTAATGACTTATGCAGGAAGTGACGAGCAACCGAGTGTCTTTCTCCTAAAGGAAAGTCAGCGGCAGTCAATTCTGACCATATTCAACTGGACGAACTATGAGCGTAAGCGCTCCATAACATTCCACAGCCTTGGCTTGCAGGGACTAGCCAAGTACCGTATCAAAGAAGTGTTCGGTGACGAGAGTTGCTGCACTATCTCTCCCGACTCGATCGACCTGGTGCAGCGACCTCACTCTGTCAGTATGCTCAAGCTCATTGATGATGACTTCCCTGCTACTCCGCCTCCATTTGAGGTGCACGCAGTAATCGGCGCAAAAGCAGGGGAGACCCTAATCTTCGGCGCCACGGCGTTGTCCGCAGAAGCACCGGTTCTTGCCTGCCACTGGGACTTCGGAGATGGGTCCTCCCTGGAGGGTATGGAGGTACACCACGCATATACTCATCCAGGCGACTACATCGTAAATGTGACCGCGACGGGTCTGGAGGCAATTACGAATTCTAAGACTCTCACGGTCTCAATTGCCGGCAAGGTATCGACGCGGTTCGTGCCGGCTGATAAGCAGCTACCCAAGTGAAACCATAAAGAGAAATACGTCCCCACTTAGCGGGGGTGCAGGCAGTGAAAATCTCGATTGGAGGATCAATATGGATCGTCGGAAGTTCCTTGGAGCGGGCATCAGTACGGCATTGTGCGCGAGTCCAATCGGTCGAGCCTTGTCGAAGAGTCCTGAGCCTGCCGTGAATGAATCGGGAGTTGCGCCAATGACGCTTGGGCTTCTGATTGCGCCGGAGCGCGGCGCTGCTGAGACCCCCATATCGAGAGTAAAGGAGCTTGGCCTTTCGACCTGCTTTTTGTCGCTCGATGATTTCATCGGAGAGTTCACCACGAAGCTCGCAGAGGATCTGCGGGGTTTGTTACACAAGTACGAAGTGACTCCGACTGCGGCAGAGGTTGTTGGGCCAGGAAGGTTGGTGTGGGACTTCATCGAAGGTCCCTCGACGATCGGAATCGTTCCTAGAGCCACCCGCGAAGCGCGCATGAACGCGCTCAAACAGACGTCAGATTTTGCAAAGATGCTTGGAATCCCGAACATCCAGACGCACTGCGGATTTATCCCCGAAAATCCAAGCGAGCCATCTTACCAGGAGGCTGTCGCCGCTATTCGCGAACTGACGGACTACTGCGCAGGAAATGGTCAGTTCTTTCTAATGGAGACAGGACAGGAGACTCCAACCACGGTGTCCCGGATGATCAAAGACGTCGGTAGGCCAACTTTGGGTGTAGGCCTTGACACTGCAAATTTGATTCTCTACGGCAAGGCCAATCCTGTGGATGCGGTTGATATCCTGGGCCCTCACATCCGAAGCGTCCACGCAAAAGACGGGAGGTGGCCAACCGATCCCGACCAACTTGGCGAGGAGGTCGTCATTGGTGAAGGCTTGGTGGACTTCAAACAGGTGTTCACAAAGTTGCAGCGGCTGGGCTACAGCGGAGCCATTTCGATCGAGCGCGAGATTTTGGGCCCCCAGCAGATCGAGGATGTGAGAAAAGAGAAAAACTATCTGGAGCGGATACTGGGGCAGATTCCGAACCGTCCGACTAAAGGAGGAGTATGAATCGCAGGGATTTTTTGGGAATTGCAGCGGCCTCATCAAGTTTATTGATATTGGAACCAAAGGGCGTCTTTGGATATGGTGCAAACTCCGCTGTCCGTTTGGGCCTGCTGGGATGTGGCAATCGAGGAACGGAGGTGGCGACGTCGTTTGCGAAGAACACCACGGCGCGAGTCGTTGCCTTGGCCGACATCTTTCCAGACAAGCTTGCGCGGGCGAAGACGCACTTCGACGAGGTCAATGCTGGTTTGGGGAATCCGGCCATCGACTCGAAACGGATTTACCGCGGCTATCGTGCGTTCCAGCAAATTGCGGCATGCTCGGAACTCGATGCAATACAGATATCGACTCCGCCATTCTTTCATGTTGAGCACCTCGACGCGGTTGTGAGTGCCGGCAAGCACGCTTATTGCGAGAAGCCGATCGGCGTGGACATAGCCCAGACGAACCGTTCGCTCGAAATCGCCAAACGGGTCGATGGGAAGGTCAGCATCGATGTGGGATTCCAGATTCGCAGCGCTCCACCTTTTGTGGAAATCGTCCGCAGAATCCACGCAGGAGCTATCGGCAACATTGTGTCGATCGCCGCGCACTATGATGCGCCCGAGGCCGTCAGTTACCCAGTTACCCCTGGCATGTCCGCAGACGAACGCCGACTGCGCAACTGGCTTTGGGATAGAACATTGTCCGGAGACATTCTGATTGAGCAGAACATTCATGTCATCGATGTGTGCAACTGGATCATGGGGACGAGTCCGACTAGTGCCGTGGGTAAGTGTAGCCGCAAGGTAGTTCAGAACCTCGGGAACACATCGGACAACTACCAGGTGATCTTCACATATCCGGGCAACGTCGAGCTTAGCTTCTCCTCAACACAGTTTGGAACGAATGGGTTCTTTGATGTATCCGAACGGATCTTCGGATCTACTGGCATCGTGGACGCCCCTTACTCAGGGCCAATGGGTATCTCAGGCCAGAATCCGTGGATGTTTGTCGATGATGCCCCGGCTCAAGGCACTCCGGGGAAGTTTGCCGCTAACGGGGCTTTCACCGATAATCTCCGATTGGCCGATACGATGAAGGAGCGCAGCTTCATCGAAAGCATCGAGGCTGGGCGGTTCCACAACCAGATATCTGATGGCGTCGCGAGTGCGCGGAGCTGCATGCTCGGTCGAAAGGCAGCGGAAACCGGCCAACAGATCACGTTGGACAGACTGCTGCAAGACAAAATCGTCTATTCGTTGGATATGGATATCTCCCAATTTCAATAGCAGGATTCATTATGTGGCTAGACAAGCGAGGCCGCGATGCTGTTATGTCTGCTTCTCTGCGCCGTTTGCCGCAGTCGATCTATGCGGTTTTTTTGTTTGCTATAGCAGCTGGCCTACCCCTGGCCGGCCAGGACGACATCACCACGCAAAATGCGACATCCGGGTT
>JBEKQO010000196.1:0-14407 GCA_049519635.1 Terriglobia bacterium
CAGCGCCAGGTTTTCCTCCACCACGTGGACGTGCTCGCGCGGAGAAACCCTCTGGGTGTAAAGAACCGCGGCGCTGGGCTCGCGCAGCCAACGCTCGGCAAATCCGATGCGTTCCTGGGCGCGGCTGAGCCACGCCACCACCGCCGACTTCCAGAGCCCCTGGAAGTCGATGGCCGCACTGTAGAAGGGCAAGCGCAGGTCGCTGACGCCATTCCGGATTTCGAGCCAGGTCGCGGAGGAGGTCAAATGTCTACGCCATCCCAAGGTGTCGATTGCTATGAGGTGATGAAGATGCGGGTTGCCTTCCAGCAGCAACGCGTAGCGTTTCTCCACCACCCAATGAATCCGCGCTTGCGGGAAGGTCTCCGCCAACGCTGCCGCGGCGGGCAGCGCGTGGACAATGTCGCCAATCGAGCTGAGTCGAACAATCAGGAATCGCTGCGCCGGATCCGCCATCCCTAACCGCCTGAAATAATCCTGGCGCCGAAGGTGGCGGCGCTATTCTCCTTGCGCGCGGCGGGAAATCTCGGCCAGGAGTTCCCGCGTGGAATGATTCTTGGGGTCGCCCACGATTCGAACCTCCCCACCGAAACTCTTCACCACGCCACGTTCGGGGACCGTCTCCTCGGAATAATCGGTACCCTTGCAATGCACGTCCGGGAGCAAGTCCAGCAGGATTTCCGCTGCCGTCAGCCCGTCAAAGATCACGGCGTAGTCCACGGACGCAAGCGCCGCCACCAATTCCACGCGACCTTCCGCGGGGAGAATCGGCCGCCCCTCGCCCTTCAATGCGGTAACAGTACGGTCACTGTTCACGCCCACCACCAACACATCTCCGCAACGCCTCGCCTCTTGAAGATAACGCACATGGCCAACATGGAGAATATCAAAACACCCGTTGGCGAAAGCAATACGGCGGCCTTCGCGGCGCAAGCGGTCGCCGAGGGCGCGCACTTCTTCACGCGAGATCAGGGTGGCGCTCATGCGTTGCGAATCGCCTCCGTGATTTCGCCCCGGGAAACGGTGGCGGTGCCGCGCTTCATCACCACGATCCCACCGGCGCAGTTGGCAATGAGGGCGGCTTCGAGAAAGCTCGCCCCAGCCGCCAGCGCCAGCGTGAATGCTGCGATTACGGTGTCGCCTGCGCCTGTCACATCCACCGCCTGGTCCGACCCGAAGATCGGAAAGTGGCGCGGCGGACGGCGTGGCTCAAATAAGACCATGCCATCGCGCCCCCGCGTGACCAGCAATGCCTGGAGTTCCTGGCGGCGGAGGAATTTCCTGCCCAGGGTATGAAGCCGCTCAAGGTCATTCCCAATGGACTGCCCAAAGGCGGCCTCAAGCTCGGGTTCGTTGGGCGTGGCCGCGGTCAGCGACTTGTAAGTTGGGAGGTCATAGCGGGAGTCGATGGTGATGGGCAGGGCATGGCGGATCGCCCGCCGGCGAAGCGAATCCACCTCCTTGGCATTGGTGGAGCTGTAGCCGTAATCGGCAATCAAGAGACCGGTCGAGGAGTCGAGCAACGCCGCCGCGACCCGTGTCAAGCCGGTTCGAATTTCCGCCGCCAGGGGGTGGGCCGGCTCCCGGTCGATGCGCACGATCTGTTGGCGCTGCCAGTGCGACAATCCTCCCAGAATCCGCGTCTTCGTGGGAGTCAGGTAATGGTTCACGCGGACAATGTGCCGGGTGGAAATCTGCCTCTCGCGGAAATAGTGGAGCAATGCATCGCCCGACTCATCCTTGCCAACGGCCCCCACCGGAGTGACGTGGGCGCCGAGCGCCGCCAGGTTGTTCGCGGCGTTAGCGCCTCCGCCAGGCGCCACATGCCTCTCGCGCTCCTTCAGAATCAGCACCGGCGCTTCTCGCGAGACGCGTGTGATCTCGCCGTAGACGGACTCGTCGGCGACGAGGTCTCCCAGCATGGTGAGGCGCTGGCGCGGGAAGCGCTCCACCAGGGCCAGCAACGCACTGCGCTCAGACGTCGGGATGGTCATGGTTTTGGTTCAGTGTATTCCGCAATCTTGGAACGGCAGGGCTTAAGCCCGCATTTCTCACCTCGATTTTGGAAGGGCGGGGCTTCAGCCCCGCCGTTAGAGGGCCTTTCTGATTATTCCCCTGTCCCGCCCTTCCGGCCATTCCCTCCAATACCTCCCAGCGTGGTAGGAAGTCCCGCTTAGGCGGAGTGGTCATGCGTGATGTTCCAACGCTTGACGAATTCCAGGGTGGATCGAAATACCTCTTCCACCGAGATGTCATGCATGCAACGGAAGTCAATCGGACACACGCGCTGCCCGCAGGGGCTGCACTCCACGCCGCGTTTGACGATGCGCACTCGCGTTCCCAAAGGCCCCGTAGTGCGCTCGTCGGTGGAACCGAAGATGGCGACCAGGGGAATCCCCATCGCCGCCGCCAAGTGCATGGGGCCTGAGTCGTTTGCCACGATCAATCGGCACCGGGCCATAAGCGCCAGCAATTGCCGCAAGGAGGTTTCGCCCGTGGCGATCACGGGCGTGTGCTTCATGGAGCCGGCAATTTCCTCCGCCAGGGGGCGCTCCGCCGCCGACCCGAAGATTAGCACATCGGCATTCAACGCGCCAATCAGGCGGTCTGCCAGTCCCGCAAAACGATCCGGCAACCAGCGCTTGG
Organism: Terriglobia bacterium; assembly: GCA_049519635.1. Classification (GTDB taxonomy): domain Bacteria; phylum Acidobacteriota; class Terriglobia; order UBA7540; family UBA7540; genus Bog-366. The sequence goes on from JBEKQO010000196.1 coordinate 2,647, forward strand.
CAGGGCCGAAGGCCGCTCCCGGAGCAAGGCCCACGAGGAATCTTGGGCCGCTCAACCCCAGCGAATCGATCTTTCTCGTGGCCCATTTCTTTTCCGCCTCGCTGAGGCCAAGGCGAATTTCTTCAACAGGTTGAGGCTTGCCGATCATGCCCGCGCGAAAAAGGAGCTGCAAATAATAATAGACCTGGTGCCCATAGGCGGCGGGAAGAGGCGGTTCAATGGCGTCGTGGAGAAGGAAACTGCGGCCGTCGCGCGCGTACCCGATGCGCAGCGGGATGCGCGCCAGCCAAGCCATCCAGGCAGCTTGAAACGCATTTTGGAAAAGCAGGGCGGCATCAAAGCGTTCCGCCCGCAATTCCCGGATGAGCTTGGCAAACCCCCGCAGCCCTCGATGCTCGCTGGCGGGCTTATAGATGATTTGGCGATTCACCGCCGGATGATGCCAATAGAGTTCACTGACCCAGGGTTTGGAAAGCAGGACGATTTCCGCTCGCGGGAAGCTCGCGCGCAGGGCCTCCAGGGCGGGAAGTGACATCACCGCGTCGCCCACCCAATTTGTGGACCGCACCAGAATGCGCTGCAGGTTGGCAAAGCGAGCAGGATCTGCCATCAGTGTGCCTTTTCCAGATAAGCCAGCAGGGTTCTTTCGAAATCCTCGGGGGCCAGCATCTGCGCCTCTATTTCGCAGGCCAATATCGGCATTTGCGGTGTCCAATCCTTGCAGATTTTTACCGCATCTTTTTGGGTCGTCAGTAAGCCGGCGGCGCCTTTCTTGCGGGCGCCCGCCACCAACTGTTGAATCTCCTCGCCAGTGTATACGTGATGGTCAGGAAATGCATCCTCCGCGACAAGGTTGAATCCCCAACGGCGCACGTCGGCAAAGAACGCCTGCGGGTTGCCGAGTCCGCAGAATGCCGCGACTTTCTGCGTGCGACTTTTCTCGATGGAAATGGACTCGCCACTCAAAGCGTCTGTCCATCTTAACAATTTCGTCCGGCTGCGGAAGACCTTGGCAGCGGGATGAACCTTCAACACCAATTCTTCCAGAGGTTGCGGATCCGCGGAATCCGTGCGTGTGAGCACCACGATCTGGGCGCGCCGCAGAGCGGAAAGCGGTTCCCGCTGGCGGCCTGCGGGGAGCAAATGCCGGTCGGAAATGGTTTGCGTGGCATCAAGCGCCAGCAAATCCACGTCACGTGCGAGCGCCAGATGCTGGAACCCATCGTCGAGAATGTGCACGTCCACCTGGAAGCGCTCTTCCGCAGCCTGCCCACCGCGAAAACGGTCGGTGCAGATCACGAGGGGAACCTCCGGAAGGGCGCGGGCCAGAAGCGCCGGCTCGTCGCCGGTTTCCTGCGCGTTCGCACGGCGGCCTGCGCCTGGGGCCACGACGATCATCTTTGCCTTGCTGCTGCGGCCGTACCCTCGGGTTAGGATGCTGGGTTTCCATCCCCTGCGCAACAGGATTCTGGCGATGCACACGACGAGGGGCGTCTTCCCGGTTCCCCCTACCGTGAGGTTGCCCACACTCACCACCGGCCGCGACAGGCGGCGGGTTTTGAACCAGCCGTGTTGGTAGCCGGCATGGCGCAATGCGACGCCGAACCGAAAAGCCGCAGACAATGGCAGTAATAGCGAGCTCACTTGACCTCATGGGGGAGAGGCGCGCGGCCTTGTGCATCACGGTCCAGAAATTTCCGGAGGCCCATAAGTGTGCGCGCGGTGGCGCCGGAGTTCTGCTCCAGAACCCGCCGTGCATTCGCGCCCAATCGCTCGCGCGCCTCCTTATTTTCCAGCAGCCAGGCGGCGTGGGCGAGTTCCTCCGGGTTGTGGACTTGGATGGCTGCACCGGCGTCCAGAAACAGCTTGGCGATATCGCGGAAGTTCTCCATGTGGGGTCCGAAAGCAATCACCTTGGACCAGTATGCGGGCTCGAGCAAGTTGTGCCCTCCGCTGGGAACCAGGCTGCCACCGATGAAAACCAAATCCGCCAGTTCGAAAACTCCCGCTAATTCGCCGATTGTGTCCAGGAACAGGATGGACGTGGAGGCTAGTTGGTCCGATAATGGCAGCTCTTCCACCTGCAAGGTGGTGCGACGCACAAATCCGCGTTGGGCCCGCGCCAGGTCCTGGCTGACCTCCTCGAAGCGGGCTGGATGGCGCGGAGCGAGGATCAGGAGCGCTCCGGGGTAGCGCGCCTGGATCAAGTCCCAGGCCTGAAGCACCAGCGCTTCTTCCCCCGGCATCGTGCTTGCGGCCACTATAACCGGCCCGCGCTGAGTTTTCCGCAACGCGGCCTTCAAGGCGCGCGCAAACTCTCCGAGCTGGGGAGGTTGAGCATCAAATTTAAGATTTCCCACCATCCTGATGCGCTCCGGATGGGCGCCGAGTTGGCGGAATCGTTCCGCGTCCTCTTCCGTCTGCGCGCAGATCTGGTCCACGTCGGCCAGCACACGCCGCATGAAGGCCCGCACAAGTTGATAACCGCGCAGCGACCGGTTTGACATGCGCGCGTTGACCATGACCACGCGCGCGCCCGACTCCTGCGCGGCGCGCAAGAGATTGGGCCAAAGCTCGGTTTCGACGATCACCAGCAAAGCCGGACGAACGCGAGCCAAAGCTTTACGCGCCGTCCAGCGCCAATCCAAGGGAAGATAGAAGCGGCCGGCGATTGAGGGCAGTCGCACCTCCCCGGCGGCGCGCCCCGCCGGCGTCACGTGACTCAGGTATATCCTGCGCTCGGGAAACGTCCGCTGCATTTCCTTGACCAAGCCTGCCACTGCCAGCGTTTCCCCGAGGGACACAGCATGAACCCAAATCGCGCCGCGACTGGTTTCTTGAAACGGGATGCCCCCAAACCGCTCAGCCCAAAAATCCGGCTTCTGTCCCCGGCCCTTTCGCCACCAGTAAAATGGCGCTGTCAGTATCACCCCCACCGAGAAAAGCACGCTGTAAATCAGATACATATCAGGAAGGACTGCGAGCAGGTGTTATGAATACCGGCGGAGCCGGAAACAGATTATATGCTGAAAGCGCGGTGCGGACAATGCAGGTGGTGGTAAAGGCTCTTAGGCCTCATGAACCTCTCTTCGGGTTGGGGAGCGGACGAATCTTGAGTAAGGATCAGGAATATCTATTCCCGCCCGGCTCCGTGGCACGAGTCGTGGCTGGGCATCATGATCTCGCGCAGAGAGCGGGGTGAGAGACCATCGACCAAACGTGCTGAATCCTGGCCGACCGGCCTAATGACTTGATTTGGGGAAGTGCTGGGCGCTCCCCCTTGGCTGTCGACTTGCGCCAGGCGCTCAAAGGGATGGGGAACGCCGCACGAGACTTGCGCTCGGGGGGTCTGCTGGTCTATTTTGCGTAATGCCGGAAGGACTCAGGATGCGCCGTAAGCGAACGAAAAAGGAGTATGACCCATGTCCACAGCCACCATTGAAAAAAGGGAATTCCCCATGTTTATCGGCGGAGAGTGGGTGCGCACGACCGCGCAGCGCACCATCCACCTCCCATACGATGGTACGCCGGTGGGAGACATTTATGAGGCCGCGGCGGCGACCGCCGAGCGCGCGGTGTCGGCGGCCCACGCGGGAGCGCCGGCGATGGCCAGGCTCACCCAGTACGAACGCGCCGAAATCCTTGAACGTATGCGCCGATTGCTGGAGCGTGATGCCGCGGAGTTTGCCCTGCTCGTCTGTTATGAAACCGGAAAGCCAATTCGTGAAGCGCGGATCGAGGTCGATCGCGGCCAACAAACCCTGATCGCTTCGGCTGACGCTGCCCGGAACCTGCGTGGAGAAGTGATCCCGATGGAGGCGGCCCCCAGCGGAAAAGGGCGATGGGCCATGACCGTACGAGAGCCATTGGGAGTTATCGGCGCCATTACTCCATTCAACTACCCTTTGAACCTTGCGCTGCACAAGATCGGCCCGGCCTTGGCAGCGGGCAACAGCGTAGTTCACAAACCTTCCGGGAACACTCCCCTTAGCGCGCTGCGTCTAGCCCGATTGATCCAGGAGGCGGGCGCGCCCGTGGGTGCCTATAACGTCGTAACGGGGTCCGGGGCGAAGTTGGGGCCGCCGTTGATCACTGATCCGCGGGTGGCGATGATCACTTTTACCGGTAGCGTTCCGGTGGGGGAACAAATCCGCGCGCAAATCGGTCTGCGCCGAGCCACCCTCGAATTGGGCTCGAATTCCTCCGTCATTCTCGAGCCCGACAGCGACCTGGACACAATGGTTCCGCGCTGCGTAACGGGGAGCTTCACGCATTCCGGGCAGGTCTGTATCTCGGTGCAGAATATTTACCTGCACGAATCTATTGAAGAGGAATTCACGGAGCGCTTTGTCGCTGCCACCCAGAAGCTCAAGATCGGGCACCCCCTCGACGAGAGCACCGAGGTTTCTTCCTTAATCACCACGGGCGAGGCGGAGCGAGTGGAAGAGTGGATCGAGCGCGCTCGTTCCCGCGGAGCGCGGGTGATCGCCGGAGGGAAGAGGCAAAACGCTACGGTTGAGCCGACCATTCTTGCCAATGTCGCTCCCGACCTGGAGGTCTGCTGTCGCGAGGTCTTCGGGCCGGTCGTGGTCTTACATTCCTACCGGTTTCTGCAAGAGGCCGTCGATGCAGTGAATGCCAGCGAGTACGGTTTGCAGGCCGGCATCTGCACGCGCGACATGGGAAAGGCCTTTCAAGCCGCCCGTCAGTTGCACGTGGGAGGCGTAATTGTGAACGATGTCCCGTCCTATCGCGCCGACCATATGCCTTACGGCGGGGTCAAGAAAAGTGGCATCGGGCGTGAGGGGCCACATTTCGCCGTGGAAGAGATGACCGATTTAAAACTGGTCTGCTGGCGCGGGTAGAACGCGTGGTGAGAAATCCGGGCTAGAGCCTTTTTAATTTAAGTGTATACATCTCGGCAAATCCGCAAACAAAAACGTGCGGCCCCCTCACCCACCGCCTTGCGGTCCCCCCTCTCCCCACGGGGGCGAGGGCTAAAATCAATTCTCAAAAGCCCTCTCCCAGGGGGGAGAGGGGGGACCGCAAGGCGGTGGGTGAGGGGACCCTTCCGGAACAGATGGATCAATAATTTCCTCCAACCTCTTAAGTGGACAGTTTTGGCGCTAACGGTCTGTGCTAGAGGTTAAGTAAGCACTTAAATCAAAACTGCACTAATGACACCACCGATGTTCGACTGGTTAGCTTGACTTATAGCCAAAGCGGGGAGGCAAGGGGGGACCACATTCCAACTCAGGCCGGGGTTGTTGCTCGTGGACACGCGATAAGCCGTCAAGTGACGCGGGTTTGAGAGGAGCGAGCGGCCGTCGATCCAACAGAGCAATCGACGGCCGCTGAACTCAACGGTGTGATGCGACCTTAAAAGGTAAGTCTTCCTCCGAACTGGAGTTGTCGCATAGGAACGATGGTGCTGGTTATCAAACCTGCAGTGGAATCGTTAGCGGTTCCATCAGGATTACCTTTATTGGTACTATTGAACAGGTTAAATGACTCGAACCGCAATTGGAGACCAATGTTTTCTTTGATTCTGAATTCCTTCCAGAGGGACCAGCTTGCCGTGAAGAAATGAGGCCCGATGACCACTCTGTCGTTGTTTCCGTACCCACACGTAAATCCGGTAACAGTGCAGGCGGCGGGATCCGCAAACGCAGCGGGGTTATACCATAGACCCGCGGGAATGCTGCTGAGCGGGTTGCCCACCAGGTCGGGTCGCTGGCCCCAGTCACCGGAGTTGTTGAGCGAGGTCGTGTCGCTCCATCCGATGCCCGTCGGCAAACCACTCATTATCGTAGTAACGCCATTAAACACCCATCCTCCGAGCACAGCCTGTTCCGCGGCGGGCGCAGTTGCGCCGAAGTGTTGACCTTTCCCGAAAGGCAAGTGCCACTCGTGTGACACCACCCACACGATCGTACGGTTGTTGCCATCGGGAGCGATGGAGAGTTCGCGATCATAGGGATCACCAGAACCTCCGTAGGGCAGGTCCAAGGCCTTTTGCCACGTTAACGCCGAGTGGATTGAATAACCTCCCGTGAACCGTTTTTCCAACACCACTTGCAGGCTGTGGTAGTCCGAGTTTTGGCTGTTAGAGCGCTCGCCGATCCCCGTCCAGTCTATTCCTAACGAACTGTAGAGTGGCTCTCTGGAGGTCAGAGGACCCGGGCCAGGGATAGGTGCGTTCAAGTCCCAGGAACCGTAGCCGTGCCGTCCCACGTTTCCCACGTAGGCGGCTGACAGGCTCAGGTTGGGCTTCAACTGCCGCTGCACGGTAAAGTTCCAGGAATCGACGTAGGGCGTCGGGTTGTGAAAGGGAACATAAAATGCGCCCAATCCCGGTACGCTCAAAATTGGGATCAAGCCGTTGCTGGGGAAAACATTCGCGGGCACCGCGGGGAGGGCTTGGTTGGGATTCAGGACATAGCTTGCGGTTTGCCCCGGGAAGACAATCGGGAAGTAGTTACTGGGCTGGTGAATGTCCTCACGGGTTTGGATCGGGTAGCTGCAGCACATCGTGCCGAATGTGCCCCCACCGTACTGGGCCGTGTAGTAAGCTCGGCCAAACCCACCGCGAATGACGGTATTAGACAGGACCTTGTACGCGAACCCCAATCGGGGTTCAAAGTTCTTGTAGTTGGGCTGCACGTCTTCACTTGCACTCACCGATCCCAAGTTGCCCAGAAGCAAGTTGCCGGTATTGGGATCGAAATTGACGCCGCCGCCCGGGAATGCCGTGGTCGAGGGGCCCATATAGTCGTAGCGTACTCCCAGGTTAAGGGTCAGTTTTGGCGTTAAGTGAACATCGTCTTCAAAGTAAGGTGCCACTCTCCAGGCGCGTTCGGCGGGCAACTGACTGAAAACCGCACGGTCGAAATAAGAGGGAAGGCCCAGCAGGAACGTGCCCATCCCTAAACCCGTGCCGGCTATACCACTATCGCTGGTGACGTCCTGGTTAAATTGAAAGTTGGCGCGGGAACTTTCGTTTACGGTGAGGAAGTTCTGACGTTCACGAGCCACATCGATTCCCCACCGGATCTGGTTCCGGCCTTTCAGTTTGTTCCAGTTGCTGTCCCACTCGAATATCGTGTCGTAATTCAATCGCGGCAGGCCCTGTCCCGATGGATCGCCCATGGTGAAGCCGCCCGCCGGGCCCGAAACGGTGATGCCGGCCAAGCCGCCATACAGTGCGCCACCGGTGTTGACACCGAGGATTCCAACCTGGTTATCGGTTTGGGATGCCGAATCGGATTGGTAACCGGTAAGGGCGAAGCGGGTAACCCCCATGCGGAACTCGGCCACCAGGGTAGGCGAGAACGTGTGAGTGAGGTTCACAGCCCCAAGTTGGTCACGATAGCTAGCAACTTCCCCCTCGCTGCCGATTGCCGAGGGGCCCCCCGCTACACCGAAGATCGATGGATCGTCGAGGATCGAATTCAAAATCGAATAGCGGGCGAACATCCGGTTGTTTTGCGAAATATTCAGGTCAACGCGCGCATCATATTGGTTGCTATGGAACAATCCGGGAACCACGGCGGTGAAGTTATTGTTGAGCAGGCTCTGATTCAATACGCCGTGCCCCAGATTCTGGCTCAATAAGTTGGTCAGGTTAGTGGCAACCGGGTTGATGCGTCCATTCGGAATCATATTGGGAACGCCCCCCACGGTAATCGCTGATCTGCCTGTTCCATCGGGGTTCCCGGTGCTGGGGTCGAAAACCATATTCTGCTGCGCCTGAATCGTGCCACCTTCGGTAGTGGGAACCATCAGGGGCGAGGCCAAGGATCCGCCACACACACCATTAGTGCCTGGGTTGGAAGGATCAAAGCAGAGCTTTGAGCCCAAGCCCGCGGTCAGGTTTCCACCGTCGAAGTCGGTATTGGGAACGGTTTCAAGAAAGGCCGAACTTTGTGCCGTATAGTACCCCTGGTAGTCTCCAAAGAAGAACAGCTTATCCTTCTTGATAGGGCCGCCGACGCTGCCGCCAAAGATGTTCTCATTGTAGGGTGACGGACCCGTTCCCTTTCCGTTGGGTCCGGTACCTGGAACTTTCTCCGTGTAGGGATTGGCAGCAAACGTATCGCTGTTGCGGTTGAACTCGTAGACACTTCCGTGGAACTGATTAGTGCCGCTCTTGGTCGAGTACTGTACGACCATGCCGGCAACCTGCCCTAGCTCGGCATCGTAGTCGGCGGTGGTGATCTTCATTTCCTGCACACCATCCGCGGGTGGAATTATGATTTGATAGCCGCTGAGGCCCATTTGAGTATCCTGGACCCCGTCCACCTGGTAGTTGTTGATTCCTTGAAACTGCCCGTTAGCGCTGGCCTCGAAGCCATTAGCCGGCGACTCCGAAACCCCTTGTTGATAACTGTTCTGCGTCACGCCGGGCGCCAACACCACCAGAGAAGAGACGTTGCGACTCAGGGTGGGCAAGTCTGCCACAGCTTCGGCCGGCAGGGTATTGCTGACGTCCGATTTCTGGACATTAAGTACCGGCGCAGCGCCGGTGACAGTCACCGCTTGAGACATCTCCCCAATTTGCATTTGACCGTCAACCGTCACTGTAGAGTCCACATCAAGCACTACGTTTTCACGGATGAACCGCTGAAACCCAGAAGCGGTAACCGCCACCGTATAGGTTCCCGGAATCAGGTTGGTGAAGACGTATAACCCCGAGGATTCGGTCTTACGTTCGGTGGAAACTCCGGTCTTCACGTTAGTGACCATCACACCCGCTCCCGGGATGACCGCGCCGGACGCATCCGTCACGTAACCTGTTATGCTTCCAGACACTTGCTGAGCAAGATTCGGTTGCGGCCAGAACAATACGATCGTGGCGAGAAACAGCATGGCGAGCAAGCTTGAGCACGAACTCGCCGCCGCAACTCGCCCCGTTCTTGGATTTTCCATCTCGATCCTCCTTTTGCGCTTAGTGCTCGCGCCATCCGGATGGGTGGCGCCGAGATTTAACTGACCCCAGCCAGATAATGGCCAAAAAAGTTGAGGGATCCGGCCAACGAAAAGTCCACAAACCCTGCACAGTACTTTTATCATCGAGGGCTTGGCAGGCTCGCTTCGTTCTTCCGGGTTTTTCGGGATTTTCGATTGACCAAACGGTGGCAGCGGTAACCCGGGCGGAATTAGGGTTGCCGTCTTCGTATAGGAGTAAACGGAGAGTTTCAAGTAATTCCCCGACGGAGCAACTAACAACTCGCGCTGCCTTCTAAAGAATTTGGGTAACGAGTTCCTAGAAATGCCCCCCAATTTTGATACAAGTAACCGAGCAAATTTATAGCCACTATAATGTAGATTTATCACCATTACTAAGCTTCCTGTTTTCATAGTATTTCACTCCCTCAACAATAAAACGTCCTCTGGCCAATTCATGATAATACTATTAATGGAATATGAAATATGGAATGTGGGAGGATGAGGCCCATGTCTATGGCGTCGAGGTGAACACTCACGCCTGCTCAGACCGGCGGCAAACTCTATTGGCGGGTTGTCGCAAATCCGAGTCTTAACATGGCGGCTGGCACGCATCCAGTGCCTCAATGGATCGGCCCCGAATTCAACCTGCCTGATCTCGACCGGCGGGTCCCCCCTACCAATTTCGGATGTTCGACTGGAGAGGAATGAATTACCTAGAGCGGATCCTTCCACCGTTCTAGCAGTAATTCTAGCGTGGCCGCGCCAATCCAGTTGTACTCAGGAATACCCGCAGGCTTGCCGGCTTCCGATTCGTAGCATTCATGGAGGTATTCTGAGCGATCGAGGATTTCCAGCAGGCGGTCCGCAACACGTTGGGCCTCCTCGGGATGACCGTTCTTTTGAAGACTCTCTATCATCCAGTAAACGAAGTGCGGCCACATGATCCCGCGCCAGTAGGCGAGCGGATCATAACTCCTGTCACTGTAGGCAACGCTGGGAAACGGAATCGCCCCGTTCATCTCCATGGGATTCAGCATGTGGGCTCGGATCATGCCATTGACCTGGACCGGGGATAAAGGTGCTCCAGCCCACAGCGGTATGAACATGTTGGGAGTGACAATCCGGCTCCACGGTTCACCCGTCTTAATGTCCAAATCCCAGAACGCGTTATCAAATGAGAAGTACATTTTGCCCACGAGATTCCGACCCAAGGCGTCAGACTTATCTTCCCATTCTTTGGCCTCCGCATCCTTGCCCAGCGCCTGAGCCATCCGCGCCAGACAATGCTGGTCCATCAGCAGGAATCCCGCGAGGTCAGGCGACTCAAACTCGCCCATATTCAGGTTAGTGCGGGCCTTCCCGCCTTTATCCCAACGCGGAGAATTGTCGCCAATCTGTCCACCGTTCCGCCATTCCGGCAGCCCATCGCGATTGCGGTCCTGGGTCTCAAACCAGAAGCGGTCAAGCCGGGCACAGGACGGATACACGGCTTCGAGGAAGCTCTTATCCCCGGTCGACTGGTAGATTCGCCAAGCCGCCCAGGAGAGGATGGGGGCCTGGCCGTCACCCGTGCGTACCTCCTCGCTCATGATGCTGGGAACCAGCGAGGTAGGCAAAGGATGATCCGTCAGCACGTGGATGAGGTCCTCGGCCTTCTCCGCATCAATTTCGCGCATTCCGACTGACGTGAAACAGGTATCCCAAAACCCCATCCCGGGGAGAACACTGCGTGCGACGTAACTGGAAGTTCGATTGCCCAACCATCGCCCGCGACCCTGATATTCGTCCATCACCAGAGTCATCGCGGCGTGCTGGTAGAGCCTTCGGTACTGGGCGTAACGGGCAGGCAGGGGGGGAAGGCTCGCGAAAATCTGAGCCCAGCGGGATTGGGCGGCTCCAATCGGCTCGCCGGTGCTTTCGGTCCGGGCATCGGAAAGAACTTTCTCCGTCCGGTAGACCGCCGTGTCAGGCTTCTCAAACGAAAACCCCGCTGCGGCGACGATTTGCGCAGAGGCGTGGGGGGGTATGGACATTGGGCCAAACTTCTCGACGTATCGCAATGCGCCCGGCCTGCCCCGTTTCAACTCCCGGAGGGTTGTCTCGGACGCGCCGTTTGGCTCTGCGGTGTCTTCGATCCTCACACTCGCCGGCCAGGGAGAGGAACGTACGGACCAATAAATATCCACCTGACGATCCGGTGGGCCGAGATAAACCGCTGGACTGTTCCATTCCGTGTTTTCCTCAATCCAAACGGCAAAAGGCGTATGGTAACGCGCCAAAAGACCAAATTCCGTATCGTATTTGATCTTCTTCGCCAGTGCGTCATTTCTGGTCGTGCCCAACAACTCGAATTCAATTCTGTGAGCTTGCCGGTCATCATTTTGCATTGCGTATTTGACGACAAGAGTATCGAGATCCGCAAAAACGGTGGTGGCTGTAACGCTGACTCGCAAGGGATAGGCCTGGCTTTCGGTCACACCGTACGGATAGTAGTCGCGATGGATGGCGCCAATTGGGGCGACAGTTTTACCGTCGATCATGGTGACTCGCGCATTCAAAAGCGCCGGCGTGAAGACTATCGAGTCATCACCATAAAGCGCGGTCACCAATTGCGGGCCCACACCGAGGCTCTCGACTGGCTCGTTCACAACCTTCTGTCCCCAGCCATGAGTCAGGAACGCCACCTCACTGGAATCAACCGACGAGTGCGAATTCGGGAAGGAAAAGATTTGGTCGGCCCAGAAGACTCCAAAATGTGAGGCCAAATCCTTGAAACACGTCGGGCCGGAGCGGTAATGAATAACATTCTTGA
>JBEKQO010000197.1:0-14371 GCA_049519635.1 Terriglobia bacterium
CCGCGCCTGGAACCGTCAGGTCAATCGGCATCGGGTCAAGATCAACTGGCAGTTCACCCGTAAGAGGGCACGCGCAAAGTTCGGCTATAAAAGGAATCTGTTTATGCGGTCAAAGACCTAGCCGCTGTGCGCGAATGGCTTAATAAACTTCCCAACACCAACAAGGAAATCGCCGACCGCATTGCGCGTTTTTGAAACCGCTTTATCATCAGGTGGTGTGCCTAATTGCGTCCGTCCTGAGCAACCCGGTCGCGTACCATTGAATGCCTCCTTGCGGAGCACAAAACCTTCCCCTGGCGTCTTGCCAGAGCGTACGTATGCGCTCCTTCTCATCAAAGCTCGACGACAATAGAGCCAGTCGCTCAATCGACAATGACGCTCCTGCGGGATTGCGGCAAGAATTCATCGATGCGGTTTACTTGATCTTTGAACGGGCTCCTAAACAATTCGATGAGAGAAAGCTGTACAACATCATCAGCCAAAGCCTAGGGATTCAACCATCAGGAAACCCATATAGCGGGTTTCGTTATGCAGTCAGCCGGGACGTTAACAAAGCCCCACGGGAGCGGTTCTATGACCTCATCATCCGGATCGCAGCGGAGGTGCCAGCCATCTTCACAAAGGAATATCGAGAGATCGTAAATCAATTGCTGGCGAGCTACGGAATCGTGTGGGAGCTCAGAGAATATGACCAGCTTCACCGCGTTTTGCCTCCCGTAGTGACAGGTTATGTGGAAGCTGCTTTTCGGAAATTAGGCAAGCCGCGTTTCTCCGCTGCGCTTGCCTCGTTTCAAGCAGGAATGGCGGCGTATAACGCTCGTCCTCAGCGCGGGCGCGACACCTGCAAGAATATCTTCGACGCGTTGGAATCAGTGGCTAAGGAAGTCTTTGCCATGCCGACAATTACTTTCGGCAACGTCCTCGCCGAAGCTCGCAAGCGACAATCTATGACGGACGAGACGATTTCAATCCTGCAAAAGATTTACGACATGGCGAACAGCCATTTCCGTCACGGCATGACAAGAAACTTTGTTCTCAAACCTGCGGAGGTGGATTACGTTCTCGTTTCGTGCGTCGGTGCAATTCTTCTGTTTATACGGTTATGATGACAACTGAGATTATCGCATTCAAAGAGCCGCGTTCGCTCGCGGGCCTGGCCGTGAAACCGCCCGCCGTGTTTCTGCCGAACGAAAAAACGGCGGAGCGCTTTTTCGGATTCTTCACCGCCAATCATCAGAACAAAAACACGCGGCGACCCTATTACAAGGCCGCGTGCCGTTTTGCGGACTGGTGCGAGGGCAGGGGACTGCCGGGCCTGGGGGACGTGAAACCCCCGTACGTCGCCGCCTATATGGGTATCGGGGATCAACCGAACGGAAAACCGGGTTTAGGGGTTGAGCATTCCGTAAGCGCTTGATTCCATTGTCTCCAGTTGACTGTGGAGACTCCGACGGAAGGGCTTCTTCAGAGGCGAGAGCCCAATCCCAACAGGCCTTGAGCTGAAAACAAATATCCTTTATAACCTTAGACTTACAGAAGAATCGCCAATGTTGGGTTGCGCTACCCCGGTTTTCCGTTCGGTTGATCCCCACTACCCGGGTCTTAAATCACCATGCGGTCGTAACAAAACAGAAGGCAGGCGATCTGATGGCTCCAACGTGCGGTCAACAATCGCAATTCGATTCGAGATTCGGCCTCTTCGGAGGGAGAATAGCATCCGGCACCCCAAACCTGTTTCCATCCGGCTAAACCGGGTTAGGAGAATCATTTTGATCATAACTCCAGGTCTGAGAATTAAATTACGAGCAGCGGCGAGCGTGATTGTTCTGTTTTCCTTTACCCCACCCCAGCAGGCGAGCCCGGCGCAGAGAGAATTCGGACTTCAGTCCCTCTCGCCAAAGTTCTGGCTGCTCGTGCCGCGCGACGCCAAGCTTATTCGCGTGGCAACCGGATTTGGATTCACGGAAGGTCCGGTCTGGGACAAGGACAATTTCCTTTACGTCAGCGACGAGGAGCAGAACAAGATTTACCGCGTAAATCCGGACGGAAGCCGGCAGACGGTGATTGCGCTTGGAGATCCGGACGGCAGCACCTACGATCTTGACCAGCAGCTTCTTGATTGCGCCAGCGTCCTGAGGGCAATCATTCGTATTACATCTGACGGAAAGTACTCCGTTCTCGCCGAGCGGTATCAGGGCAAAAGATTTAATAGCCCAAATGACCTGGTGGTGGGACCGGACAAAGCAATTTATTTCACCGATCCAACCCTCGACCTCGCCAAAGGACAACGACAGGAAATCCCGTTCCAGGGAGTCTACCGTCTAGGGGCCGACGGCAGTGTCCGCCTGGAAACTAGCGACCTGACACAACCCAACGGCTTGGCCTTTTCGCCGGATGGGAAGCGGCTTTATATCGATGACAGCGACCAGCGTAACATCCGGGTCTATGACTTCGATGCCAGCGGTACATTATCCAGTGGGCGCATTTTCGGCGATGAGAACGATAAAGCCGACGACGGCGTGCCGGACGGAATGAAGGTTGATCGCAATGGCAACTTGTTTGTGGTGGGCCCGAAGGGCATATGGGTCTGGGATGCGGAAGGACATCACCTCGGTACCATCGTCACCCCGGAGCAGCCTGCCAATCTCGCCTGGGGAGACAAAGACTACAAGACCTTGTATATCACGGCCACAACTTCCATTTATTCCATCCGGACCGCCACCTGCGGATTTGTACCTTATCTTGCCTATACGCATAAGTCGCGCCAAGTGCGGAACTGATCTGGAACCATGACCTGCGGCCGACAGGGCTTCCCCAAATTTATAGGTTCTTGCGCACTTTCGGTGCAAGTGAGACCGAGCAAAACGTTGCATCTGTCAGATAACAAGTGTCTTGGCTCCGTTCGAGTAAATTAAGAAAGAGCGCGCCGTGGACCTGCCCGTGATGATCCGTCAAGTGACGGACTACATATGGCTTAACCGGGGCTGGCGTTTGGCCGTTGCACCGAAAGTGCGCAAGAACCTTTAAATCGAATACAAAACTGTGAAGAAACTTTGTTCTCGATTAAGATGCAGTAGTTTCACTTTTAAGTGCCAGAAATTTTTGTACTCAAATATGATAAAGCATTGAAAGTAAAAGAAGTCTTAGTTTCATCTTTTAGTACAGCGCGACACTTGGGCATTCCCCCCAGTGCTGCACCAAACTTGAGCCAGAGCCTATTTATGGCAACGCGTAACCCCTGTGGCATCAGCAAATCGCAGTCTACTCATTAAGGAAAAACGACACCTTCCGACCGCATTCTATGAGGCTCCGACCTGCACCACGCAGAGGGTATCTACGCGGCAACGGATATGACACGCCGGTGTTTGAGAGAAGTGCTTGCTGAAAAGATGGAGCGTGGCGACCTAACCGAGCAGCAGGCGGAACAGATCGGAAAGCAGATCAAGCGCGATAACGCATTGGAAGTGTTCCCGCGACTGAAAACCCTCCTGTGGAAGGGGTGAATCGCCGGGTGCGGTATCATGATCATCCCGGTGGTATGCAGGTAGTTCCAGCGTGCAGCCACAGTCAGTGCAGTTCAGATTGTGGGCTTCTTCTATTGACGACGTCCTATCCCGCGGCAGGAAGGTCTACAACACGCTCAGACACTGCTACAGGATGCGTATATAATCGGTGTGGTTTTTGAACCAGAACGGAGGTTCCGGCAAATGGCGATTTCATCAACCGAGAAAATCACAAGGCGCCAGGCCGTCCAGGCGACGGCCAAGGTTCTCGCGGGCGTGGCCAGCCTCAAGGCGCTGTCGTCTTCGGCCAGCGCGGCGGGAACGCCGAGCGTCGCCGAAGCGCCGCAGACCGCCCCGGTGGATGCGAACTCCGGCGAAAAGCTCCGGATCGCCACCTGCCAGTTTCCCGTGGGTGCGACTGCCGCAGAGAACGCGAAGTATATCCGGGACTTCATGCACGAAGCGGCCGGCGAGGGCGCACACCTGCTGCATACATCGGAAGGCAGCCTGTCGGGCTACGCCGGATCCGATTTTGCGACCTTCGAGAAATATGATTGGGACGCGCTCCGCAAGGAAACCGGCGATCTGCGGGGGTTGGCCAGAAATATGAAGATGTGGCTGGTTCTCGGTTCAGCCCATTTTCTGGACGAGAAGACGAAGCCCACCAATTGCCTGTATCTTATCGACCCGGAAGGGAAGATCGTGGACCGGTACGACAAGTGCTTTTGCACCCAAGGTGACCAGAAGTACTATTCGGCCGGCAACCGACTGGTGACACAGGAAATTCGCGGAGTCAAAGTTGGCCTGGCCATCTGCTACGACGTCTGCTGGCCCCAACTCTACATCGCTTACCGGAAAAAGGGCGCTACGGTGATTATCCATTCCATGTATAACGCCAGCGACAAAGGCAAGAACTGCCTGGACACGCTCAACAATCGCGAGGTGCCGACCCGCTGCGCCGACAATCGCCTGTGGGCCGTAGCCAACAATTCATCGCGGCCCTACTCCCATTGGGGGTCGTTTATCGCCCGGCCGGATGCCACGATCGCGAAGGAGTTGGAGATCAACAAGCCGGGTATGTTAGTTCACGACTTTCCCGACACCCTGTCCGCGGACGGGTGGTACCACAATTTTGAGCCCATGGACATGGCGGAGAATACGATTCTGACCTGGGGGACGGCTAGCAATAGTCCGCGCCAACGCGACGGCCAAAGCGAGCCGTAGGCGTGCGGAAAAGAACTGCCGATCTGCCCATGAAAGCGTCTTAGGGCGTCCGACATCTCGCCTCGATGCAGCTCTTCCACTAAGACGCGAAAGGTTTCCGCGCTGTGCCTAAGGCAGAATTTCCTTCTCAGTTTTCGTCCGACCGGGAATATACGCGGGAACCCCTCTGTATTCAATGTTCAGTCGGGCTATCAACGCTGGGTGCTCCCGCAAACCAGGGAAGCGGTCAGTCTTGTGTCTCCGGCTCGTCATACTTTCGTTCTAGACTGCGCGGTGTTCTCTTGGACCTCCTGCCGCGCCCCGTTGTGAAGCCGGACGTACTTCTCGATGCTCGCGTAAACGCCTGAGGAGTTATGTAAGGGCTGTTGACGCCTTTGATAAAGGTGACCGCTTGAGTGAACCTTATATTGCTAAACGCAAGCGTAGCGGTGCCAAGAGTGAGTTCAGGGGGTGCCTGTCGGTTCAAGAAGCCAATTGCCATGTTGGAATTTAACCTCCATGGGAGAATGAATCCCCAAGCATGAATGCCGCTATCCCAGAACGTAGACCCGCGACCGAGGAAATCTCTGGGCTGATCGAGCGAGTCACCTTCCACAACGACGAAAGCGGCTTCTGTGTCCTGCGAGTGAAAGCACGCGGGCAGCGAGAGGAGGCGACGGTCGTCGGGTCGCTGCCTTCGGTGACCGCAGGGGAATGGCTGAGCGCGGAGGGTTGGTGGGTCAGGGACAAGGAGCACGGCCTGCAATTCAAGGCGAACACCATGAAGACGGTGCCGCCCACTACAGCCGAGGGGATCGAGCGGTACCTCGGCAGCGGCTTAGTCAAGGGCATCGGACCGATTCTCGCGAAGAAGCTGGTCGGGCGGTTCGGAGCGGAGGTTCTAATCGTGATCGAGAGCCGAGCCGCCGAACTGCAAACGGTCGATGGCATCGGCCCCAAGCGCAGGGAGCGGATCGCGCACGCCTGGCAGGAGGCGAAGCAAGTACGGGAAATCATGTTGTTTCTGCACAGCCATGGGGTGAGTACCAGCCGAGCGGTACGAATCTTCAAAACCTATGGCGAGAAGGCAATCGAGAAGGTACGGAGCAATCCTTACACGTTAGCGAAGGACATCTACGGGATCGGCTTCGTGACCGCCGACCAGATGGCCCAGAAGGTCGGGATTCCGCGAGACTCGATCAATCGGGCACGGGAGCGAATGCGAACCATCCATCTTGACCGATGTCTACACCTCCAAAGAACACGGCATCGTCACCGTGTGTTGCCATTGCCGGAGAACACGCAGGATCGACGAAAAAGAGGTATGGGATTGGGTGCCAAGCTTTGTCGAAAGGTCGCCGCGATTAGTCAGTCATGGAATTTGCCCCGTTTGCAGAGTCATGTACTACTCAAGCCTCCTCAATTAGGGGTACCGGCGGCAAGTCGGCGTTTTTTTACTCTAAGGACAAACGAAGCCTGTTTTTTCAATTAGTTACGAGAGCTCTGATCGTGCATTTCGCCACCTCACGTTCGGCATCACCGTGCATTGAAAACATTGGACTTACACTTTAGTTGGACCTCTTAGAGTAGATTTCTGCACGGATGCTGCCGGAACCCCGAATCACCTGCTTTGGGCGTGTCGACCATGGGGCAGCTTCAGCAAATCCAGCAAACAATTGGCGGCGTTTCGAGCGAAGGCCTCGTCGTTGATATGCGCGTCAATCTCAGCCAGCCGGATGCGCGGATCGAGGTTCGCCTTGAGGGCGTCGAGGTAGCTCCGATCGGCTTCCGGCCAAGAGAAGGGAAGGTTCGTCGAGTCGATAGCCGAGAACCCGCGTAAGGGCATCAGAAACACCACGGGACCTCGCGCACGGTTGAGCTTCTCGGCCGTGATCCGGCCCAATAAAGCACACTCTTCAGGGGTTGTTCGCATCAAGGTCACATTGGCGTTATGCACGTAGAGTCGCCGCTGCCGGTATTTTTCGGGAACCGAATCGAAAGGACCGAAGTTGACCATGTCGATGGCGCCGGGACATACCACCTGAGGAATACCCTGGCGAGCGGCGGCTTCCAGCCGATGCGGTCCGGCGCTCATCACGCCGCCGGCCAGCTCATCAGCAAGCTCGGTGGTAGTGATATCGAGAACCCCCGCGACGTAGCCATCGGCGATCAGGCCCTCCATGGCCTCGCCTCCTGCGCCTGTGGCATGAAAAACCAGAACTTCGAAACCCGATTGCTCTAAGATGTGTCGTGCCACGGTTACGCACGGAGTGGTTACTCCGAACATGGTGGCCGCAATCAGTGGTTTGGCCCCTCGATCTTCGGTTTCTTCCTGGTTCACCATGCCCGCGATGGCCGCAGCTGCATTCCCCAGAATTCGCAGCGACAGCCGGTTGAGCCCCGCGATGTCGACAATCGAGTACAGCATGGCGATGTCTTTCGTACCGACGAACGGGCGAGTATCACCGGACGCCAGCGTGGAAACCATCAGCTTCGGGAAGCCTGCGGGTAGCAACCGCATCGTCGTGGTCCCGATGGTAGTGCCCGCCGAGCCTCCCAGGGAGATCAGGCCATGGATTCTTCTTTCCTCGAAGAGCCGCCGGACGATAACCGCGGCACCCTCCGCCATGACCGCGATGCTGCTGCCCCGGTCATGCCTGGCGAGCAGGTCCTCAAATTTTTGCCCAGCCGCACTGGCTACCTCCGCGCGGGAGATGTCTGGCGTGAAGGCCGGCGCTCCCAGCACCCCGCAATCGATGACAAGCGTGGCCAGTCCTGCCGACTCGATCCGGCTGCGAAGATAGGCAAACTCCTCTCCTTTCGTATCGAGCGTCCCGATGATGGCAACTGTCTTAGGCATTATTTCTTGATTCCCCGCACCCCGCGGCGCGCGGCGATTACGATCGTCGAGTCGGCTCGCCAGGGGGAATGAGCCTGCAGCCCGGCAACGTGCGCAGTAGTGCTTCGGGGCCGGGTGGAGAATAGACGGCAACCATCTTCAAGGGTTCCCAGCCAGTATTGATGGTGGCATGGAATATGTCTGCGGGGATGTGAACCATATCGCCTGCCGCAACGGGTTGCCACCGCTCGCCATTTACGTCGATCATCTGGTTGCCTTGGCCGGAAACGACGTAGAGGATCTCTTCGCAACCCGGGTGATTGTGGCGCTCGTGTCCCTTGCCGGGCTCGAGCAGTACTACTCCCATCGTAAAGCGGCTTGTGTTGGTCACCCGAGGCTCACTCATCCACTTGATCGTGCCCCAATCAAAAACCATGGTCTCGACATCGGACGGTCGTACAAAGCGAAGTCCGGGAAGGTCCGCCATAAGTCCTCCTTATCATGACCGCCTGCTGGCTCATTCCTTGAGAGTAAGCGATTTGAATTTCTGAACTTGCTCGGTAATGGCCCGCTCCGTCGGAAGTCGCTCCACGCTCGAAGCTCCAAAAAAGCCCGCGATGCCGCGCGTCCTGCTCAATACGTAGACGACATCGTCAGGCTCGGCCAGCGGACCTCCATGGCAGATCACCAGGACCTGCGGGTTAACTGACGCCGCGGCGTCGCGGATGGATTGGATGAGCGCCGCAGCCTGATCGAGCGTGAGGGCCGTCCTGGCGCCGATGGTTCCCTTGGTGGTCAGCCCCGCGTGGGCGACGATGACGTCCGCTCCCGCCCGAGCCATTGCCCGTGCTTCCTCTTCATCAAACACATAGGGGCACGTCAGCAACCCCATCTCGCTCGCCTGGTGGACCATCTGCACCTCAAGGTCATAGCCCATCCCGGTCTCTTCCAGGCTCGCCCGGAAAACTCCATCTATTAGACCCACGGTGGGGAAGTTCTGCACCCCGGCAAAGCCCAGGTCGCGGAGTTCCGCGAGGAAGCGGCTCATCAGCCGAAAGGGGTCGGTGCCATTGACACCGGCCAGTACTGGCGTTTGCTTGACCACCGGCAAGACCTCGCGGGCCATTTCTACCACGATGGCGTTGGCGTCGCCGTATGCCAGCAGGCCTGCGAGCGATCCCCGCCCTGCCATGCGGTAGCGGCCCGAATTGTAAATGATGATCAGATCAGCGCCGCCTGCCTCCGCGCACTTTGCAGATATCCCGGTGCCGGCGCCGGCGCCGATGATGGGCCGGCCCGATGCCACGACTTGCCGGAGCCGACCGACATACTCTTTCTTGGTAAGGGGCATGGGATTAGTCCACTCCACTTGCGGCACTCCCAACAGTCAAGCGCCAACCTTTAAGTCGAGGCCTCTTGCGCATAGCGTCATTCTTCGGCGTTGCCATAGTTGACCACCTTGCGATCGCCGGAGCTATAAGAAATGACCGCGCGCAGGGGTTCATTGCCAATCACGAACGCCTGATGGGGGACACCCACTGGCACGCGGATTAGATCGCCGGCATGCAGGATGACTTTTTTGTCACCCACAATGTGTTCGCAGGAGCCTGAGAGTACATAGAGAATCTCTTCGCAGTTAGGGTGGGAGTGCAGGCGGTTGTGATGTCTGGGATTGATCTGCACGATTCCGAAGGACTGGGCGGATTCATTTTCGATCGGGGAATTCATCATCCATCGAATCCAGCCCCACGGGTACTTTACTTCCTGTTCCTTATCGAAGTGCTGCACAATAACGTTGACGCTCGGCAATTTCGGTGGTCCTTCCTGATTGGATTGAGCCGGGGCGGCGAAGACAAGCCCGGCCATTCCCAAGGTCACCAAACTGCCGACGAGTATCGTTTTCATAGGAAAACCCTTCCTGAGTCATCTGTCCGGTTTACCGGTGGGTGCCTTCAATTGGGCCGTAGAAAACCGCTTGCGGGGGAACGCTATTCCTGCAAGCCAGGAGGCTGATTCCGGAAGTCGTGGAGCAAATGCAGGGTAGGAATCCATCCTCACGTAAGTCGGTTTTTCGAAAGCGGCAACTCCCTGATCCTTTTGCCAGTAGCGGCGAAGATGGCGTTGCAGAGCGCCGGCGCAATGATCGACACTCCCGGTTCCCCCACTCCTGCCGGGGGAGCGGTGCTGTCAACCACGTAAACATTCGTCTGGTAGGGCGCTTCGTCGATGCGGGCTACCGGGTAGTCGTAAAAGTTCGATTGGTCGATGACGCCGTTGGTGGCGGTAATCTCACCGCTTCGAGCGATGCTCGTTCCGAACACCGCCGCGCCCTCGAACTGTGCCCGTATGTTGGCAGGGTTGACCGCTGTGCCGGCGTCCACCACGGTATCAATGCGAGGAATCCGGATGTCGCCTTTCTCGTTCACTTCGACTTCCACAACCGATGCGACGTAATTGAAAGAGTAGCGCTGCGCTGCAATACCGAGGCCGCTCCCTTTGCCGAGCTTACGCCTTCCCCATCCCGCCTTTTCCGCCGCCATCTCTGTAACCCTGCGTAAACGTCCGATGTCTAGAGGGAAAACGGGGTCCGATGGGTAGTTGGGAATGTTGAGATTGAGGACGCGGGGCGGTCCGAACAACTCCATGAGGTACTCCACAGAATCCCGACCGGCCTTGTGAGCCAATTCATCGACAAAGGACTGGACGGCAAAGGTATGGTAGTTGCTCGCCACCGACCGTAACCATC
Source organism: Terriglobia bacterium (assembly GCA_049519635.1). GTDB lineage: Bacteria > Acidobacteriota > Terriglobia > UBA7540 > UBA7540 > Bog-366. The sequence continues at coordinate 10,292 of JBEKQO010000197.1, forward strand.
CGGCACGAACGTGAGCATGCGCGGGGCCATTCTCGACGCGCAGGTTTTGGACATCAAACGGCACCTCGATCCAATTCCCCTTAAGCTCCCAGCCGCCATAACGCGCTCCGCTGTCAAACGTCGAGTTGATCGGAGGAAAGGCCGAGCGTTGCAGCCAGGCGGTCGGTTTGCCCCTGGAGTCAAGCGCCGCCCTAAGGTACACGGCCGCCACGGGGAGATAGTAATCGAACTTGATATCATCCTCCCGGCTCCACACCACCTTGACGGGCTGTCCCAGCTTCTTCGATAGGACAGCGGCTTCCGCTGCAAAGTCAGAAAACGACTTGCGCCCGAATCCCCCGCCCAGCAGGGTGACGTGGCACGTCACATCCTCCTTGCGAATACCGACGGCTTGAGCGATGACCTCCTGCACGCTCTGGGGATTCTGTGTCGGCGTCCAGGCCGTTACTTTGCCGTCTCGGAACTCTGCCACCGCGACCGGTGGTTCCATGGTGGCGTGGGCAAGGTGCGGGAGGTAATACTCGGCTTCAACCGTCTCCCCACCTTTGGCGAACTCCGCATCGACGTCACCTTCATTGCGCACGACTTTGCCCGGGTGGCGAGCCGTCTCCTGCAGCTCCTTCCTGAACTGATCGGAGTTATAGGCAGCATTGGGTCCGTGATCCCAGACCACACTCAGTTTCTTGCGGCCTTGAAATGCCGCCCAGGTGTTGTCAGCGATTACTGCCACGCCACCCAGCGGCTGGAAGCCATGCGGAGGCTTGAAGGGTTCAATGAGAACCGTTTGCCGCACGCCCGGCACTCGCAAGGCCTCCTGATCCTGGAAGGACTTGACCTTCCCTCCGAGAACCGGCGGATGCTCAACCGAGGCGTAGACCATCCCCTCGAGGCGCGCGTCCATCCCATAAACGGCTTTCCCCGTGCAGATATCCTCGAGATCGTAGAGACTTGCGTCCTTGCCAATATAGCGCCACGCCGATCGGGGCTTGAGCTGCACGTCTTCTTTCTTCGGGACAGGCTGTCTTGAGGCGGCGAGCGCGAGTTCCCCGTACGCGGATTGGCGGCGCGTCGGCAGGTGCACAACCGCGTGCAGGCTGGATTCGCATTCCGATGCGGGAACGGCCCATTGGCCGGCAGCGGCGCGGATCAGCATGAGCCGCGCGTTGGCTCCGGCCTCGCGCATCAAGTTAAAGAACTCAAGGATGGAGCGCGAGGCGTCGGTATCCTGGGATCCGTACCGCACGTCACCGACGGCCTGAACGATCTTCACGCGATTCCAGTCAGCATCCAATTCTTCCATCAGGACGCGAGGCAGAGCAGTACGGCTCCCGCTTCCCATTTCCGAACGGTGCGCGACGATGTAAACCGTTCCATCTGCCTCTAGACCCAGAAACACGTTCGGGTGAAAAACCGCGCGATCGGCGGGAGTGTCTGCAATAGGGGCCGCCCGCCCCAGGTCTGGGAGAAAGTGAGCGCCGAGAACAAAGGCTCCCCCTGAAAGCACGTCCTTCAGAAATCCCCTCCGACTGACATTTTGGATGTGGCTCATGGCACCTCCGTCGCCGTCGCGGCGGCCTTAATGGCGGCGCGAATTTGCCGATAAGCACCGCAGCGGCAGATGTTACCGGACATCACCTCATTGATATCCTGATCGCTGGGCCTCGGTTTGCTCTTCAACAGGGCGATCGCCTGCATGATCTGTCCAGCTTGACAGTGGCCGCATTGCGGAACATTGAGATCCATCCAGGCTTTCTGGACTGGATGCAAACCATTTCCAGAAATGCCTTCTATCGTTGTAATTTCGGAACCTGCAACCGTGCGGACGGGAACCACGCACGACCGGATCGCCTCGCCATTCTGGTGCACGGTACAGGCCCCGCAAAGCGCCACCCCGCAACCGAACTTTGTTCCCGTCAGGCCCAGAACGTCGCGCAGGTCCCAAAGCACCGGCATTTCGGGATCGCCGTCAAATGAGCGCTCAGCTCCTTTCACCTTAAACTGGATCATCGAGTCACTTCCGTTGCCACATGCGAAAGCCCTTCCAGTCATGTCTAACCGAAATCCTCCGTTAAGAAGGACGATCGCCCCGATAACGATTTTGTTGGAAATCCCATTTTGACGCCCGGCTTCATTGGTTAGCATATGTGGAATTGCCGATTTGGACCTCCGGCGTATCGATCGTACGCTTCCCCTCCCTTGAGACAACGAATTTGCCACCAGAGCGAACCCCCCGCAAGATCATCGGCGTCCCGACGGCTCGTTTTAGTACGTTTGAAGAGCACCGCTCGCTACCGCGTTATCGTTTTCTCAGACATTGCTCCGACCCTCCTTCCTCAGGGTACGTCAAAATGTTTGTCAACGGCAGCTTTCACGATCACCATGGCGGCTAAAGGGAATCAGGGTAGCGATTTTCTCACATATTGTTCTGTTGTATTTTTAATTGTCTCGACCCGTTCTTGGCTTATTTGTGGTAACAGCACGTTCTCGTTCTCTTTCGGTGGCGCAATGGCAGTCAACCTTGTGCGTTTGCAACTCTTGCGAGCAGGCGCTGAAGGCCGGCAAAGCGGCTTCAAAACAGCACGGGCAGCGTCTTCAGCATTCGGGAATTGGGTTTTTGCAGATCCCAATTCGGCGTCGCCTCGACCAGGCGGATATTGGGCAGGCGCTCGATCACTGTGGAAAAAACAATTTGCCCCTCGGTGCGGGCAAGCCCGGCACCGACGCAGAAGTGAATGCCCAAGCCAAAAGCAATATGCCGGTTCTTGTCCCGCCGGATGTCAAACCGGTCAGGGTCGGTAAAATAGGCGGGGTCCCGATTGGCCGCGTTGAGCATTTGAAAAACCATCTCTCCCTGGCGCATCTGTTTGCCGCCCATTTCCGCGTCCTGCTTCAGCAAGCGCGGTTGGCGGGCGACGGGGCTTTCATATCGGAGCATTTCCTCGATGGCGGAGGTAAGAAGCGAAGGGTCATCTTGAAGGAGGTGCCATTGATCGGGATGTCGCAGGAGTGTGTAAAGGCCATTGCCGATCAGGGACGTGGTGGTTTCATGACCCGCCACGAGCAGGGTAACGCAGGAGTTGCGCAATTCCAATTCGGAAAGCTTGTCCCCTTCGGACTCAGCAGCTACGAGCTCGCTGAGCAGATCTTTGCCCGGCTGGCGCCGCTTCTCCTTGATCAGCTCGCCCATGTACGCGCGGATTTCCAATATCGCCGTTTGCGAACGTTCGAGAAGTTCGGGAGCCGGTTTGTTGACTCCCTGGAATGCCAGTGTTCCATCAGCCCAGGCTTTGAAGAGGCCTACGTCGGACTTTGGCACCCCGAAGATCTCCGCCAGAACGGTGACGGGCAGAGGAATGGCCAAGTCCTTAATGACGTCCATCCGGCCGTCTTGCTGCACGGCATCCAATAACTCACTCACAATCGCCTGCATACGCGGACGCATGGACTCCACCACGCGGGGCGTAAAAGCCTTTGTGATCAACCCTCGCAAGCGGGTGTGAACAGGGGGATCGGAATGAATTAGACTCTTTAGGCGGAAGTAGTCTTCAAGGGGTTTGAACTTGGCCCGCGATTCGGCGGGCAAGTACTCCACTGCCTTCGCGAGGCGTCCTTCGTTCGAGTAATGGCCCGTGTCTTTGAACGTGGTCACCATGTCATCGTATCGAGTCAGGATCCATCCGCCGATGGAATCGCTCCAATGGACCGGATCCTCCTCGCGTAGCCGACGCAAGATTGGATACGGATCCTCCATAAAATCTTGGGAGACCAGCAATTCATCCAGCGCTTCCAGAGAGATTGGAGGCATACACCCTACCTTGTCCAAAGTCGTGATTTCTCATCGCGAACCTTTCAGAATAGCACTTTCTTTTTTTCCCCAAAAGCAGTAGTCTCTGGCCGGGTGGACGAGATAAAAGTGGGTTTTGGCTTTTTGGCTTGATTTCCGCCCGTATATTGTAGTTGTCCTTCGCCGAAACCACATTAGGCTGAAAACAATTGACAATTTCAAGTGTCGGCCCCCAGGCTAAATGCCATGTTCGCGTTGCTTGGTTCGCTGCTTCGTCTTTTCATTTCGCCCGCTTA
>JBEKQO010000198.1:0-14288 GCA_049519635.1 Terriglobia bacterium
TTAGCTTCTAAAGCGGAAAGAGAGTCAGGCATCTGAGCCTCCTGTCTGAGCATCTATATACGCTCAGAAATATAGCACAAAAAAAGAAAATCCACCGCTCTTAACTTCCAGGTCGCGCACCCCCCCCCACCGCCGGCGTGGTCTTTTTGCAGGCTCTGTGGTACAAAAGAAGTAGCAGGTAAGTACGCGCTTTGCCGTTTTGGCTTTAATCAAGAAAGTTTAATCTGGGCACAGGACTTCGACACATGCCGAATGTTCGCAAAGATGTTCTTCCCAACGGGCTGACGGTTCTCACCGAGCCCATGTCGTCTGTCCGCTCTGTCTCGGTCGGCATCTGGTTGCGTACCGGCGCGCGCCAGGAGCGGGTCAAGGATAACGGCATCTCCCACTTTATTGAGCACATGCTCTTTAAGGGAACCAAGAATCGCAGCGCGGAGGAGATTGCTCGTGCCGCGGACTCGATTGGCGGCCACTTGGATGCCTTCACTGCCAAGGAGACCACCAATTTCTCCATCAAGGTCCTAGACGAGCACCTGCCCCGGGCCTTCGGCATCCTCTCCGACCTAGTGAAGAATCCCCTATTTGAACCCGAGCACATCACCAACGAAAGCCGCGTCATCCAGGAAGAAATCAAAATGGTGGAGGACACCCCAGATGACTTGGTGCACGAAATCTTTACCCAAACTTATTGGCGCGGGCATGCGCTGGGGCGTCCGATATTGGGCACGCGCCAGAGTGTACGCGGTTTCAATCGCAAGCGTCTGGTCCATTATTTCCGCCGGCATTATGCGCCGAATAATATCCTGATCGCGGCCGCGGGCCACATTCGGCACTCCCAGATCGTGAATCTGGTCCAGCAGGAATTCGGCGACCTACCTGCGGGGCCGCCCCTGCGCAGTGGCCCCATCCCGATTCCCCACCCCCATCTTCAGGTGCGGCACAAAAAGGATTTGGAGCAGGTCCACCTTTGCGTGGGCGCGCCCTCTTATCCGCAACCGCATAAGAACCGCTTCCCGGCATACATCCTGAATTCGGTTTTGGGGGGCGGCATGAGTTCGCATCTGTTCCAAAACATTCGCGAGAAGCGCGGGTTGGCTTACGCCGTGTTCTCCAGTCTCAGCAGCTTTCACGATGCGGGTTGCCTGAGCGTTTATGCGGGCACGGCTGCTGACAAGGCACGGCAGGTTATCGAATTGGTGCTCAAAGAGTTTTGTGAGTTGAAGGCGAACCCGATCAGTCAAGAAGAACTTCAGCGCGCCAAGGATTACTTGAAGGGAAGCTTGCTGCTCAGTCTTGAGTCCTCGACCAGCCGCATGGGGAATGTGGCAAGGCAGGAAATGTACTTTGGCCGCTACATCTCCCAGGACGAAATTGCGCGGAGCGTCGACGCCGTCACCGCCGAACAGGTGCTGGCAGTGGCGCAAGAGTTCTTCCACCCCGAACGTCTGGCCATCACCGTTCTGGGTCCTGTCAACGGCCTTAAGCTTTCACGCGCTGACCTCGGCTGCTAATTCATAAAATTGCTTTCGCCCTGCGGTTCCATGCCCGCTTTCTACACGGAGAACAGAAAGTTGTGCTAATCTAGGGAGCGTTTCTCACGGCAAGATGCTTCACCGTGTGACAGCACTTATGGTCCTCATTGCGCCCTCTCTGCTGGCGGCAGATTTTGCCCGACTCGGGGAGGCATTGCACCTAATTAAAGAGGCTGGGGCGTCCATGGTTCACGTGGACGTGATGGACGGGCACTTTGTTCCCGACATCAGCGTGGGCCAACCGGTCGTGCGAAGTTTACGCAAGGCCACAGACTTGGTTTTGGATCTTCATCTTCTGATTGAGCGGCCGGAACGTTACGTTTCGGAATTTGTCGAGATCGGCGCAGACCGCATCGCGATTCACGCGGAGGCGACAACCAACCTGCACAAGGTTCTCAATGTGATTCGTGCCGGAGGCGCCAAGGCGGGTTTGGCGCTCAATCCGTCCACGGCGGTCGAATCAGTTTCCGACTCCCTGGAGGAAATCGACTACCTGCTGATTCTTTCCGCGGACCTGGGATTCGCGAATTCCTCGTTCCTCCCCAGGACGCTCTGCAAGGTTCAAACCGCCTGCGCTTTGCGCCGCGAAAGGCGGCTGGATTTCGCCATCCAGGTCGAAGGAGGCATCTGCCAGGAGCAGATTGAAGCGCTGGGACTGGTCGGGGCAGACATCCTCGTGGCCGATTCCGCCATCTTTCAAAAGGACCCCAAGACGCGCCTGGCTAATATGATGCGTCTGGCGGAGTCTTCGCACCGGGTTTCCAGAGTTTGATCTTGATTAAGGAGCTTGAATTCTGTTCAACGGACCCACTAAGCTCGCAGCTCGAAAGGCCTTCTATATCGTCAGTCTGGGGCTGGCCGTCGCCTTCCTTCCCGGTTGCGCCGCGGTCAATCGGATGCATCACCCCGACCCGGGATTGATCTTTGCCCCGGGCGAGCAGCCGGACAAAGTTCTTTACCAAAAAGCCACTAACGAAATTACCCATGGGCGATACGAAGTTGGGCGGCTGACCCTGCAGACACTCATCAACACCTATCCGGATAGCGAGTACCTTTCCAAAGCCAAGCTGTCGATTGCGGATTCCTACTACAGCGAGGGCGGAGTTTCCGGATTGACCCAGGCGGAATCGGAATACAAGGATTTCATCACCTTTTTCCCCACAGCGCCGGAGGCGCCGGAAGCGCAGTTCCGCGTGGGGATGGCGCACTTTCGCATGATCGCGAAGGCCGACCGCGACCAGACCGAAGCCAAGATCGCCGATGCTGAGTTCAAGGAATTCCTGTTGAAGTATCCTGACAGTCCCCTGATCCCGCGTGTGAAGGGGCGCTTGCGGCAAACCCAGGAGGTGTTGGCGCAGGGAGAATACTATACGGCCAACTATTACTACACGCACAACGCGTTTATGGCCGCGCGCTCGCGCTTCCAGGAGATTGTCGACAAGTACCCGGATTACAGCGAGGGAGACAACGCGCTGTATTACCTCGGCCAAAGCCTGGAGCATTTGAAGCGAGGGAACGAGGCGATCCCCTATTACTCGCACGTCATCATGGACTTTCCCTTGAGCCCCCTGGTTCCTCAAGCCAAAGAGCGGTTGACCGCCATGAAGCAGCCCATCCCACGGCCTACGCGCGCCATGCTGGCACGCGCGCAAGCGGATGCAAGTCATCACGTGGAGCGCGACTGGATGAGCAGGCTGGGCGGCATGATGGCAAGCACCCCCGATACCAGCGCCACACTTTTTGGCCCGGTGCATATTGGGACCCCTTCCGGCAGTGGAATCGAGACCGCGAAGGGGCCGCAAAGCGCCGCGCCCTCCCCCAACGCCGCCATCGTTGCCACGCCTGTAACCGAAAAGAGCTTGGAACCGGCTAAGCCCGCCGAGGGGACCCCGAGCCCCAACAACGACAGCGGGACAGCCAAGGGAAATACCCCCGATAAGACTCAGACCGATGCTACGCAACCCGCGCAGCCCGCCAAAAAGAAGGGCCGCTTTCACGTCCTAAAGAAAATAATTGACCCTTTTTAAATATGCGCCACATCACGGGGGTAAGTTCATCTCACGGGCACATGTAGACAAAGTCCCCTCGTGCGCGCGTTAGCCACACCCGGAACAAAAGCGCAAACTCAAGATTCCCAATCAGTTGCGCCTTGACTTCCGGATGGCTCCATGGTATTCCTGAGACCAATCTGGTTTCGCGCAAAGTAGGAGAATCCCGTGGCTCGGGTTGTTTTGGTTGCCGACGACAGTCCTACCATTCAGAAGAAGGCGCTCGGAATACTGAAGGGTGAAGGGTTTGAGGTGGAAACCGTTTCCAACGGTGTGGCTGCCATCAAGCGGCTATCGGTGATCCATCCGGTTGTGGTTCTCGCTGACGTTTCCATGCCGGGCCGAGATGGCTATGAAGTTTGCGAGTTTATAAAAAAGTCGCCGGAACTTTCGCACGTGCCCGTGTTGCTTGTCGCCAGCGATATGGAGCCTTATGACGATGCGCGGGGCGCGGAAGTGGGAGCGGATGGAATCATCAAGAAGCCGTTTGAAGCGCGCGATTTAATCTCCATCGTGGTGAAATTCGCCGAGCAGTTTGAAGCGTCGTTGCCCAAGGTTCTTGCGCCTCTTGCGCCGTCCGTGGCACCGGAGCCCGTGCCGGAATTTGCGGTCCCTGGCGAAGGCCCGGATGAAACGCCGACCGTGATGCAGCACGAGACGCCTGATTTTTCCACGGTTTTCGGGGGAGTCGCATTCTCTGAGCCCGCCGCGGAAGAGGCGCCAGGATATCCTCCTGCGCCCCTGGCGGCAGAAACAGTAGCGCCGTACATAGAGCCGCAAGCGGAGGCAGAGATCACTCTGGACCCTGCCTCCGCGCCGGAATTCTTCGCCATGATTCCCGCTCCCGAACCGCCGAGTGCTCCTGCCGCGGAAACTTCCTTGGCCGCGGAGGAACCCGCCGCTCCCAATCCCCTTGCATCACCCCTTGCTACTCCCGCGGCGCCAGAGCCGGAGCACCTCGATGGCTTGGAAACGGCAGCGGCCGAGCCGGTTTTCACCGAGGAGCAGCCCGTACAGGCCACCGAGCCACCCAGCGCTTCTGCCGAAATGCACACAATGGTTTTCCACACTCCAATGGAAACTGCGGCGCCGGTCTGGAAAGATGAAACGATCCCTGCTCCGCCAGAGCCCGAAGCCGCCAGCCCCGCCGCCCTGGAACCGCAAGTGGAAGGCGAGGCTCCCGGTGCTTCCTCGGAAGTTCCGGTGGAGCAGCCTCCCGAGAGTCCGCACATCGCACCTTCCGTTGCTGTCACGAGCCTCGATAGCTTCTCTTTGGACGATGCCACTGCCGGGCAAGTGCACTTTGGTTACCCGGCGGCAGAAGTTGGCCCCGTGGACGTTGATTATTCCGCCCCCGCGGGGGAAGCTCCCGCCACGGAAATTGCTCCTCTTGAGTCAGCGCCGGAAGCGGCCTATGCGGAAAACGCCCTCCCCGATGGTCCGCTGGAATCGGCCTTTACGGAAAACGCTACCCCCGAGGCCCCGCAGCAAGCAGTCATTACGGAAGCTGATCGCCAGGAACCCGCGCCGGAAGCGGCATCTACGGAAATCGCTTCTCACCAGTTCGCCCCGGAACCGGCCTCGCCCGAGCTTCCAGTCGAAGCTGCTGCGCCTGCCCCGGCGTACGACTGGCCCTTGATTTACACCGTCGTCCACAAAGTAGTAGTGAGGATGTCCCCCCCGCCTTTGCCGATGGAAGCGGTGGAGGAAATAGCCAGGCGGCTTGCCATCGAAATCGCCACGGAAATCAGTTCCGAATCGTCCCAACCCCCAGCGTAATGTCCGCGCTGCCCAGCTTGAATTTGCCTGCGGCCGTCGCAGTGTCGTTGCGGGAGGAGGGGTAGTCTGGACTGCTCGCCAAGTTTGGACGCTGACGGAAGGGCGGGGCTGAACAGGCTGCGGAAAAATGTTTAAATGCTGTCATCCTGAGCGCAGCGAAGGGTCTTGCTCTGAGCATTTTCAAGGCAAGGCGAGATTCTTCGTCGCCTACGGCTCCTCAGAATGACAGCGCTTTCAAGTTTTCCCGCAGCCTGTGAAACACCCCCCTTCCAAACTCTTGGCGGGAGCTTCGGATTAGCCTCAGTTAGCGGCGCGCCGGAGCGCCCATGGGAATTGGCGCGCTCGCCGGAGGTTTGACTCCCCCCCTCCGCAGCCGTTATATTTGTTTGATTTCAATTTCTTGCCGGATTTATTCAGGAGAAGCTCCTTTTGGAAACCGAGATACCCAAGGTTTATTCGCCAGAAAGTATCGAACCCCGCTGGGCGCGATTTTGGGTCGAGGAAAACCTCTATCGGCCCGCGGATGAAACCACCCGCCCCCATTTCTGCCTGGTGATTCCTCCGCCGAATATCACGGGAATGCTCCACATGGGGCACATGTTGGAGCACACGGAAATCGACATCCTGATGCGCTGGCATCGCATGCGCGGCGAAAATGTGCTCTGGCTACCGGGCACGGACCACGCCTCAATTGCCACCCAAATGATCGTGGAACGCGAATTGGGCCGGGAGGCGCTGCCGGACATGGAAGGGGCTGGGGCGAAGGCCGCCTGGCAGCGCGAGGGACAGCGCCTCCGCATCGAAATGGGCCGGGAGAAATTCATCGAGCAATGTTGGAAATGGAAAGAGCAGAACGGCGGCGCCATTCGCCGCCAAATGGAGCGACTGGGAACGTCCGTGGATTGGACCCGCGACCGCTTTACCATGGACCCAGCATACTCACGCGCAGTCGCTGAAGTGTTTGTACGGCTCTATCACGAAAAGAAAACATACCGGGACAAACTGATTTATCGAGACAATTACATCGTTAGTTGGTGCCCCCGATGCGGCACGGCGGTGTCAGATTTAGAGGTCGTGCATGAAGACCGTCCCGGCCACCTGTGGTACATCCGCTATCCTTTTGAAGATGGTCAAGGCTACATAGTCGTGGCGACCACCCGGCCGGAAACGATGTTGGGAGACATGGCAGTGGCCGTCAATCCCGCTGATGAGCGATACCGCTCAGCGTTGGGTCGAATACTAATTTTGCCACTTGCCGAACGCGGCATTCCAGTAATCGCTGATGAATTTGTAGACCCAAAGTTTGGCACGGGAGCCGTCAAGGTTACGCCCGCTCACGATCCGAATGATGCTGCAATTGGCCTCCGACATGGCCTTCAATTCTTCAAGGTGATCAATGAGCGTGCTGAAATCGCCCCGGTATTCGCGTCAACTTGTACCGCGGCTCGATACAGCGGTATGGACCGCTACAAGGCGCGTGCCGCGATTTTGCAAGACCTCCAAGCGCAAGGCTTACTGGAGAAGATTGAGGACTATCCCCTTAGTGTCGGAACATGCCAACGCTGCAAGACTGTGCTTGAACCGTTGCTCTCGATGCAGTGGTTTATGAAGATGAAGCCTTTGGCCGAGCCTGCGATTCGCGTAGTTGAAGACGGGCGCGTTCGCATCATTCCTGAAAACTACGAGAAGATTTACCTCGACTGGATGAACAAGATTCACGATTGGTGTATCTCGCGGCAACTCTGGTGGGGACACCGCATTCCGGCTTGGTACTGCGCGCAGTGTGGCACCCACCCCCAAGAGGAGATCGTCCAGGTAGACAAACCAGAGCGTTGTCCGTTTGGTCACGACGGCCCCTTTCATCAGGACCCAGACGTGCTCGACACCTGGTTCAGCTCCGGCCTCTGGCCTTTTGCCACGCTCGGGTGGCCGGCTGAAACCACTGACCTATTCCGGTTTTATCCCAACAACCTGATGATCATGGGCTTCGATATCCTGTTTTTCTGGGGCGCGCGCATGATCATGCTGGGTTTGAAATTCATGAACGATGTGCCGTTCCGCGAGCTTTATATCCACGCCCTGGTGCGCGACGCGGAGCGCCAAAAGATGTCGAAGACCAAGGGCAACGTGCTGGATCCGCTGGAAGTCACGGAGAAATACGGGACCGACGCGGTGCGCTTTGCGCTGGCCATCAGTGCGGCTCCGGGCACGGACATCGCCTTCTCGGAGGATAAGGTCGAATCCTATCGCGCTTTCGCCAACAAAATTTGGAACGCCGGCCGCTTCATCCTGATGAATGTTCAGAAAATGCCAGAGACCCTTTCCACCCAACTGGGGCAAGCGCTGGAACCGATCCCCAGCCTGGGATTTGAGCCCATGGCCGCGGCCGAGCACTTGGCGCTCGCGGATCGCTGGATATTTTCCCGCCTCGCCGCGGTGACCCGGGAGATGGAAGAGGCTTTGACGGATTACCGCTTCCACGAGGCGGCGTTCAAAATTTATCACTTCTTCTGGCACGAGTTCTGCGATTGGTATGTGGAATGGGTCAAGCCGGAAATCACCCGCCCGGCGGAGGGGGAAAAGGTTCCGCCCGCGTGGATCAACCTGGCGCGCGTTTTTGAAGCGTCGTTGCACCTTCTCCACCCCTTCATGCCGTTTATCACGGAAGAATTGTGGCACTTGCTTCCCCAGCGTAACGCCGGGGCATCTATTTCTTTGACGGATTTCCGCTTGATCACTGAGCGCGTGGCCGATCCGATTTCGGAAAGGCAGTTTGAAAAAGTCCAGGAACTGGTGGTCACGGCGCGCAACGCCAAGGCGGAAATGGGTCTGCAAAAACAAAAGCCCAGCCTGCAAGTGGCCTCGGAGGATTTGCGCCTGCTGGAAATCTTCCGCACCCATCAGGATGCCATTCTTCGCTTGGCGGCCATGCAAGCGATGCACCTTACGCGGGGCCGTTTGGCGGCGGATCTGCCGGACGTCCGCTCGGACGCCTCCTTCGATCTGCGCATTCTGCATGAGGAGAAAGTGGACTACGAGGCCGAACGCGCCCGCTTGCAGAAGGATAAGCAGAAGCTGGAGCAACAACTCGCCCAGGTCAGGACGCAACTGGGAAATCAGGAATTCCTGGCACGCGCCCCGCGAGAAATCGTGCGTGGCGCAGAGCATCGGCTTAAGGAGCTTGAGGAGCATCTCCGCAAAGTCACGGAATCGTTGGAAAGGTTAGGTTAAAACGTGGGCGGTTATCTTAGTCCTCCGGCTGCGGACGAATCTTCCGAGTCCCTGGATTTTTCTTCCGAAGAACTCCGCGACCTGATTTTTCACGCCCTGGCCGAAGACTTGGGTCAAGGCGACTTGACCACGCGCGTCACGCTTCCCGAAGCGGTGCAGGCGCAAGGTACTTTTAACAGCAAGCAGCGGTTGGTAGTGGCAGGCTTGCCCATCGCGCGAAAGGTCTTTGAAATTCTCGACCCCTCCCTGGAGTGGCAGGGCGGAGTGGAAGATGGAACAGAGGTTGCGCCAGGCACGCCGCTGGCATCGATCAAAGGAGCAGCGGGATCGCTGCTGGCCGGCGAGCGCGTGGCCCTGAACTTTCTGCAACACCTCAGCGGCATTGCCACTTACGCCCGCCGCTTGAAGGATGAGTTGGCGGGAACGCGCGCGGAATTTCTGGATACCCGCAAGACCACGCCCGGCCTGCGCAGTCTGCAAAAATACGCGGTGCGCGTGGGCGGCGGCCGAAATCACCGCCTGCGATTGGATGATGGCATCCTGATCAAGGGGAACCACCTGCGCTTGGTAGGAGGGATTCGCACCGCCGTTGAACGCGCGCTCCAAAAGCGCCCGGCGGGTTACCACGTGGAGGTGGAAATCACCTCACGGGAGGAATTGGAGGACGCCGTCCTGGCCGGCGCCGATGGCGTGCTGCTCGATAATATGTCGCCGGCGGAAGTTCAGCAATGCGTCCAGCGCGCGGCCGGGCGCGTGCGCTTGGAGGTCTCCGGGGGAATCGACGCCAGTAATATTCGCGCTTACGCAGAGGCCGGTGTCGATTATATTTCCGTCGGCGCCCTCACCCATTCTGCCGCCGCGGTAGATATCAACTTCCGCATCGCACCACTTTAGATTTCAGGTGCCAGGGATTTCGTACTGGGCCCCTGGGAGAATTATGAATTAAGAATTATGAATTGCAGGTGTTAACGGCAATTTTAGATTTGAAGTCCAACTGTCACAATTCATAATTCGTAATTCATAATTTTGAATCGCCCCTGATACCTGGCACCTTAAATCTGACACCTGACACCTATTATGCCCAGCACTGATCGCAGAATCGACAAGCTGATTCATCTCCTGGTGAAGAATGCCACCGTGGTGGTGCCGGGCCCGAAGATTGCTTCGGAGATCGGCGTTACGCCCAAAAAAGTTTGGAGGTGGATTGAAAGCCTGCGCTCGTTGGGAGTGGAGATCCGGGGAGTGCCGATGGAAGGATATCAATTAGTGACTGTCCCCGACATTCTCGTGCCCAGCTTGCTGCGGGCGGAACTGGGCGATCACCCCATCGGTCGCAACATCGTTCATTACTTCCGCACCGATTCCACCAACGCTGTGGCGCTTCAACTCGCGGCGGAAGGCGCCGAGCACGGAACCGTGGTGGTGGCGGAGGAGCAGACGGCCGGGCGAGGCCGCTTGGGCCGGGCTTGGTACTCGGAAAAATCCAGTGGGATCTATGCCTCCATCATCCTGCGGCCGTCTCTTTCTCCCGCTGCCGCCCCCGTGCTGACGCTGATGGCGGGCTTGGCCGCACAGAAAGCGGTCAGCTCCGCCACCGGACTGGTGGTGGACATTCGTTGGCCGAACGATCTGCTGGTGAACGGGAAAAAGGTTTGCGGGATTCTAACGGAGATGAGCGCCGAACTCGACCGCTTGCACGCCGTGGTGCTGGGTATTGGGATCAACGTGAATCACAGCCTGATGCCGCCGGAACTGGAAAGCATTGCCACTTCGCTCCGCATGGAGGCGCATCGGGGTATTTCTCGCGTCCAGGTTCTCGTCGCCTTGCTCCGGGAACTTGAGCGGTATTATCAATTGCTGCTGAAGGATGGGAACAGGGCCATCACCGAACGCTGGGAAGCGGCTTCCACCTTTGCCCACGGCAAGCGTGTCCGCATAGTTACTTTGGCGGGCGAAGCGCTGGCCACCACCACCGGCCTCGACGCGAGCGGGGCACTGAAAATCCAATACGACGACGGCCGCCAGGAGTCTCTGGTGGGCGGCGAAGTGGTGGAAGTGAAGTAGAACAGGTGGGGGCGTAGCGCTGGGCTTTTAGTTGACCGTTCCCAATTTTCGCCCCCTCTCACGCACGTTTTGCAAGCAGTGGGGGTTAGGGGTTCTCTCGGGGAAAAAACCGATGAATAATTTCCTCAAACCCCTTAGGTGAAAAGTATTGCACTTAGCCGGGATTTCTCACCACGACTCTGGAAGGGCGCGGCTTTAGCCCCGCCTTTGCAAGGCCACCCTGATTATTTCCAAGTCCCGCGCCCCGCGCAGCTTGCAGCCGCAAGCTGCGCGGGGCGCGGGAAGGATAGAGGGCGGGAGCCGCGATTTCGGCGGGGCTGAAGCCCCGCCCTTCCAGCATCGTCCCAACGTGGTGAGAAGTCCGGGTTAGCCCGCTCGGCCCGATAGCGTGATAAAATTTTGTTCGGGAATAACTATGGACAGCCCCAACACCACAATCCTTGTGATCGACGTAGGAAACACCAACACCGTTCTCGGTTTGTACGAGGGCGCCACCTTACGGGCGCTTTGGCGGCTAACAACGAGCCGCGAACAGACGGCGGACGAATACGGGATATTGATTCATAACCTTTTCACTTTGGATAAGCTCTCGGCCTCTGAAATCAGCGGAATTATGATCGCCAGCGTCGTGCCGCCCCTGGATTCGGTGCTGGCGGAAATGGCCCGGAAATACTTCAAAATGGAGGCGGTGTTTCTAGGGCCGGGAACGCGCACGGGTATGGCGATTCTGTACGAGACACCGCAAGAGGTGGGAGCTGACCGCGTTGCGGACGCCGTGGCGGCCTTTGAGAAATACGGCGGCCCGTGCATCGTCGTGGATCTGGGGACGGCCATCACTTTTGATTGTATTTCCGCCAAGGGTGAATATGTGGGCGGGGTCATCATGCCGGGTATCGGCATCGCTGCGGAGGCTCTATTTCAGCGCACGGCGAAACTGCCGCGCGTAGAGATCCGCGAGCCGGATCGTGTGATTGGAACCAATACCATCAACAGCATTCAGTCCGGACTGTTCTACGGCGCGGTGGACGCGATCGACGGAATGCTGGACCGGCTTTGCGCGGTGTTGGGTAAACCAACCAAAGTCATCGCCACCGGTGGCCAGGCGCCGCTGGTGGCGGGCGTGTCCAAGTACAAGCCGACCCTGGATTCTTCCTTGACACTTGACGGCCTGCGCATCATCTACTATCGCAATCAATCCGCTCCGCGGCGCAAGTAGGTCCGAGACGGTGGAAAACTACTTCAACTACTTCACCGAAATCGAGGAGCATTTCCGCAAGTGCCGCTCGGAGCCCGTCCTGCTTTCGCCGCTCGATTGGGCGCTGGTGGAATCGTGGAAAGAACAAGGCTTCCCGTTGGAAGCAGTGCTTGCGGGGATTGAGCGCTCTTTCGAGAAATTCAAAGCGGGAAAACGCAGCTATCGCAAGGTCAACACCCTGGCTTATTGTTCGCAGGAGGTGTTCCGCGCGGTGGAGGAATCGCGCGCCATGGCGGCGCAGGGAGGAACTCTCCGCCCCGCGAAGGCCGAGACACCAGCCCCCTTTTCGGCGAATGAGATTTCGCGTTATCTTGGGCGCTGCGCGGCGGCGGCACAGAGTGCGGGCCAGCGGGCGCGGGAGGAAGGCAAACAAGTGTTGGCGGAGGAATTGGCGGAGGCCGCCGCCGCCCTGCAAACCCTCGGGGCGCGCGCGCAGGCCGAGCCCACAGGTGATTTGGAAGAAGCGGAGAGGAGCCTGACGACGCTGGAAGAAAAACTGAACGCATCGCTTCAGCGCGGGACGCCGGTGGAAGTCCTGGCGCAATTGCGCGCGGAAGTGGATCGAGGACTCATCCCCTATCGCCGCAAGATGGCGCCCGCAGAAGTGGATTTGCTGGAGCGGCGGTTCCTCAAAAACCGGCTGCTCGAGCATTACAAAATTCCGCGCTTGAGTTTATTCTATCTGTAGAGTGTGCCCCAGTGTCTTCACTTTTTGAATTTTCACCGGTCAAGTTGGTGTACGGCGGCGAGGCGTTGGGCTTCCAGGCCGGGCGCACGGTATTGACGCCGCGCGTTCTGCCCGGTGAGCGCGCCGAAGTGGAGGAAGTTCGCCGGCAAAAAGGTGTGGTGCATGCGCGTCCGCTGCGGATTCTGGAGCCGTCGCGCGAGCGCACTGAACCCTCATGCCCATACTTCGGCCGTTGCGGCGGCTGCCAATACCAGCATCTTGCCTACGCCGCGCAAGTGGCGGCGAAAGTTGACATCCTGCGCGAAACGCTGCGCCGGCTGGGCCAGGTGAAATGGGAAGGGCCCATTCCCGCCCATTCCGGGCCCGCGTGGAACTATCGCAACCAGGCGCAACTGAAAGTTGGACACGCTCCGGACGGCGCCGCGGCACTGGGATTTTTCGAGGCGGAATCGCACCGCCTGATTTCCATCGATGCTTGTCCGATTCTTTCCCCCCGGCTGAACGGGCTGCTCGCGGTGTTGCGCAGCGAGCCTTGGATCAACACGCTGGCGAACAGTCGAGGGGTGGAACTTTTGGCCGATGATCGCGACGAAAAGGTCATGCTTACGCTCGCCGGGAGCTGGAATGCGCAGGAAGCGGAAACGCTCGCTCACAAGTGCCTGGCGGAACTCGCGGGCGTCGCCACCGTCGCCGTCACGCAGGAAGCAGGCGTGCGGGTTTTCGGTGAGCCGCACCTGATCTATCGCGTGGGAGAGTTTGTGTATCGCATCACCCCGACGGCCTTCTTCCAAAGCGCGCGTTTCCTGCTTCCCGAACTCGCGGCAACAGTCGTAGCGCCGGAATTCACCCCGGTACATGCCGGCCTAAAGGCCGGCGCTACATCGCTCAGGGGGGAATCCGGCGCCGTGGCGATTGACCTTTACGCCGGCGTGGGCCTGTTCACCTTGCCGCTGGCGACGTGGTTTGACCGGGTGATTGCGGTGGAGGCGCATCCGCAAGCGGCGGCTGACCTCGCGGCCAATGCGCGTGCCGGGCCTAGCGGAAAAATTCGAGCCATCACCGCGACGGCGTTTGATTTCCTGCGGCGCTGCGCCCAGATGGACCCCGTCTTGGTGGTCATGGACCCACCCCGCACCGGAGTGGGCGCGGCCACCTTAAAGCTCCTCGTTGACTTGCGGCCCAAGCACCTGCAATACGTATCCTGTAACCCTCCCACCTTGGCCCGCGACTTGGGTTTTCTGCTCCAACACGGGTACCGTCTCGACAGTTTGGAATTGTTCGACTGCTTCCCTCAAACTTACCACATTGAATCCCTCGCGCGGCTCTCGCGAATTGGCCGGGAACGTGCTTAAAAGCTCCCTCAGGTCCGACGACGGGCGTGCATCCGAAGTGATCGCTCCTCCACCTCACAACACGCATTAAATGTATCAGGTAGGTCTTCTGTAGCATTAATTCCTGGGACCTTGCATCGCTGCGGAGATTTTTCCTTCGGCGCGTGGTGTCTCTGCGGCATCCGTGCTCAGAACCGCCTCAACACAGTCTCTCATGTCGCTTAGCGACATCCCGAGGGTGAGCGATACGTGAGCCACAGGGTCTACTCAAGTGCAGGGCAGGCGGGGTTGTCTGGGGCGGCGAGGTTTTGTTGATTCAGGATGGCGAGGCGGGCGGCGTGGTGGAGTTTCCACTGGTCG
>JBEKQO010000199.1:0-14079 GCA_049519635.1 Terriglobia bacterium
TCCAGCCGGACCCATTTATCAATCCGTCTTCGATTGATTCCCAAGTGCCCGGCGATCTCACTCACTTTCATCCCCGCCGCCTTCATTTGCTGGATCGTTTGAAACAGCTTGAGCTTCTCTTGACGCCACTGCTCGACCCCTTCTTGGCGGTGTGCGACGACCGGGGAGCAAACCGGGGTCTGCTTCGTGTTCTTCTCTCCCGGCGGCTGCGCCGACGGCATGGTCTGGCGGGGCAAGGAAACTCTTAGGTCCCGCCGATGAAGGGCAAGTTCTCTTTCTGCCGCTTGTCGCAGATTCCGAACCAAGTGAAAACGATCGGCGACCTGGGTGGCGTCGGGAACTGCCCGGCGGGCCCCTCCGGCATAACGGCCGTGCCGGTCCCGGCTTATGCTCGTGATCCCCGGGTGCGCTGTCAACCAAGCCGCCAGTGCGTCCGCCGAGCTCTCTGCTAACACATCGACCACACGGCCACGTTCTAAATCCATCAGAATCGTTCCGAAGGTTTGTCCTTTGCGCCAGGCCCACTCATCGACCCCCATCACTCGCACCTCCGAGTTGACCGGTTCCCACGGCAAGTGCTTCAGCCGACGTAGGATCGTGTCATCACTGGTGGCTAGGTTTAACCGGCTCATCAAGCGTTCCCCCGGCAACCCACCCAGGGCGTGGCCGATCAACAGAGTGAGGTCGCGTGCTCGATTCGTCTCTCTCGCATACGCCTCGACGACTCCCACCAGAGGCCGGGTGAAGAAGCGCACGGAACAACGGCGGTTGCGACACCGCCAACGGTTCACCTGGAGCTTCAACGTCGCCGTGCATCCGCGAGAGGGCGGGGCTTTCAAAGTGCGCCAGTAGCGACTGTGGCGGGAGTGCGAAATCTTCAGGCAAGCTGGGCAGGGGGCACGGTCTGGGCCGTGCGCCTCCAGTACCCAGCCGGATTCGCCCCAGTTGATCTGGTCAAGAGTAAGTAGAGGGGATTTCGGCAGCAACTGGCCGACGGACAAGGCTTTAGGCATCATTGCGTCAGCTTACACCAAGAAGCGTCACCTGCAACGAAAGTGAGGAAGAACCCTTAAATAGTGCTTTCCCGGGCACTTCGAATTTATGAGAGAGAATGTGTGCTGTCTGTTCACAGGTGCTCAGCTTTTAGGATTGTTCTATCCTTAAGAATTCAAGTATCATAAACGTGTGACTCTCCACATCTGGCCTGTGCCGGGGCCTGCGTCGCGCCAAGCTCGGCAGAATGGTGAAGGGGCCTTGCTGTAATCTTTCAGACCTTTCATCCCTCTCCCAAGGTGGTCGAAGCTGTAGGTATTCTTTGACGATCTTGGCGAGAGCGAGCAGCTTCGAACTAATCTTCCGCCGGGTTTGGGCAGCGGCATCGATGTTGATCTCGAAGCGAAGCTGGTTCTTCTTGTCAGGTTGATAATGCCCCCGGGCTTTGCGAATCCCGTCACTTCGCCCACCGTCAAGGTACTCGAACTCTTGGAACTGGCAAGAATCCTCGGGTACCACCTATTTTCGTCGGCGGTAATAACGGTGATGGAGGCCGTCGCGTCCGATACTTTCTGTTTGTGCCCGGTGGCGCCGTGCACCAAATCGATCTCGACCTTCATCAGATCTTCCAGATTCAAATCCATGACGTCAGGAGGGGGCCGCGTGCTCTGAGCCCATAATCGACCAGCAATTGGTGCGATCATCAGGAGCAAGAATGGGACTAAGAAGGTTCGTATACCCATTCGCCGACACGCTCGTAGCGCCGGGATTGAGGGGATTGGCAACGGACTGGCACCGTTCCAATTTATTGAGGCTTCGTGTTCCACTCTCAGGCGACTTGTGACCGCGTCGTCGTCCGCAATCAATACTTTCATTCGCACGCCTCCCGTTCGTTCAAATTCGCCATCGCCGATTTGAGACGATTGATTTCATTTTCCAACTCTGCGTAGGCTGGCTTGGCGTAAGAGAGAGTGGCATTCCGGCCCAGGACTTCCAGTTTTAGGGCCGCTTCGAAGGCTGGCTGAGCAGCGAAATTGCCCACCGATCCCTTGAGCTGGTGCGCAGCGCGTTCGATAGCTGTGGCATCACCCGCCGTCACGGCCTCGCGGAGGTTTGTAAGCATCCGCGGGAGGTCCTTTAGGAACAGTGCCACCAACTCCTTCAGCAGTCCGACGTCGCCTTCCACGCGCGCCAGGGCCGCCGCACTATCAATCGGCTCCTGCTGTGGGGGCCCTGCCGCCGTGCGTACCGCGGCAACTTCGGGGGGGCGACTGAGGCTGACAATGGCCTCCATCAAATCGTCGGCCTTGATAGGCTTGGCGACATAGCCGTCCATGCCGGCGGCGAGGCAACGCTTGCGGTCACCCTGCATCGCGTGGGCGGTCATCGCGATAATCGGAAGATGTTTCCCGGTGGTTTCTTCTTCTTTTCGAATCACTGCAGTGGCCTGGAAGCCATCCATCAGAGGCATTTGAACGTCCATCAACACTAAGTCGAATCGGGATCCCGTGAGCAAGCCCAATGCCTCATTGCCGTTTGCTGCGACTTTCACGACATGGCCACGCTTCTCGAGAAGGCGCACAGCGAGTTGCTGGTTGACCACATTGTCCTCGGCCAGAAGAATCTTGAGTTTTCGTCGGTTTTCCCAAAGTGTATGTCGCGTAATAACCTTCGGACCGTCCCGCCCGACGGACTTCCCTAGGGCGGCCAAAATCGAGTCGAGTAATTCCGACTGACGGATCGGCTTGATCAGATAAGCGGTGATCCCCAGTTCCCGGCAGCGAGCGGCATCACCGCGCTGCCCGGCGGAGGTCAGCATCATTACCGTTGCCGCGGCGAGTTTGGAGTTTTGCTTGATCTGTTCCGCCAACGCAAATCCGTCCATTTTCGGCATCTGCGCGTCGAGAAGAACCAAAGGAAATGGTCTCCCAGCGGCAGCGGCGCGTTCGAGCGCTGCCAGGCCTTCCACGCCATTGGGTGCCATCTCCGGCCGCATTAACCAGTGCTTCAGCATCGCATCCAGTATCCTCCGGTTGGTGGAGTTATCATCAACAACAAGGACGGCGAGGTTGAGCAGGCTGACAAGTTGTGTGGGAGCAGACTCCACTATAACGGCTTTGGTGTGGCCCACCCGTGCAGTGAAATGGAAAGTGCTTCCCTCACCCAGCACGCTTTCGACCCAGATTTTTCCGTCCATCATTTGAACCAGCCGCGACGAGATAGTCAGGCCGAGGCCCGTACCTCCGTATTCCCGGGTCATAGTACTATCCGCTTGCGTAAAGGCTTCGAAGATCACTTTTTGCTTGTCTGGAGGGATGCCAATCCCCGTGTCTCGAACCGTAAAGTGCAGCAGGATGCTTTCGTCCAGTTGGGATTCGACATCGACCCTGACCACGATCTCACCGTTTCCGGTAAATTTAATGGCATTTCCGACCAAATTCGTAATTACCTGGCGAAGGCGGCCCGCGTCTCCAATTATGTGCTCAGGAACTGCCGACTCCGCTCGATAAGCTATTTCAAGTCCCTTCATGCTCGCTCGCATCGCGAGGGGCCGCAAGGTGTTGGCCATGAGATCGGCAAGATTGAATTCCGTGGGGTCCAGGCTTAATTTGCCGGCGTCAATCTTCGAAAAATCAAGGATGTCGTTGATGAGGGTCAGCAAGTCGTTGCCGGAGTTCTTAACCATCGTCAGGTACTCGCGCTGCTCGGCGCTCAACGGCGTATCGAGCGTCAACTCGGTCATTCCAATGATGCCGTTCATCGGCGTTCGAATCTCGTGGCTCATATTGGCGAGGAATTCGCTCTTGGCGCGATTCGCAGCCTCCGCAACTTCCTTGGCTTTTAGCAATTCTCCCGTGCTTTTTTCCCGTTCTTGTTCGGCCTCCTTGCGTTCGGTGATGTCCTGCACCGTGCCCGCCATGTGGATGACTCTCTTCTCGTCGCGGAACGCTTCGCCGCGACCCGCCATAAAACGGATCGTGCCGTCAGCCATCGTGATGCGAAATTCGAGTTCCCTGGGGTTTTCTCCCCCGGCACACGCAGCTAGCCACGCCTGCATTGACGACCGATCTTCAGGATGTATCAGGCTTAAGAGGGCTTCTACAGTCGGTGTGAACGTGTCCGGTGAAACCCCGTAAAGACGATACATCTCCGGCGACCACCGTATAGGATCGGTCATATCGTAGAACCAACTACCAACATGACCGAGGCGTTGCGATTCCGACAGAAGGTACTCTTTCTGCCGCGTTTCTTCCGTTGCTGCTTTTAGCTTTTCGTTAGCTTCCCTGCGAACGGTTGTATCTTCCGCGATTCCGACGACTCTGACAAGCTTGCCGTTACCGTCCTGGACCGGGAAACCCCGCGCCTCAATCCAGCGGACTGAACCATCGGGCCGCACGATGCGGAAGGATATCTCTGATTGTATCCCTTGCATTAAACGTCCAAAGAAACTCGCAACGCCTTCACGTTCGTCCGAATGGACAGATTCAATCCAGGCGGAGGCCCGGTCGTAGGCCTCCTGGGGGGGACGGCCCCAGATTTCCTCGTAAGCCGGGCTGAGATAGGTAAGCCCCCTCCGCTCCGGTTCAGCGATGAAAAAGACCTCGTGGATGTTTTCCGCCAATTGCCGAAACTGCTCTTCGCTCCGCCGCAACTTCTCCTCGGCCTGCTTGCGGTCGGTGATGTCGGAAACCACCGCGATTACATAAGCTTCGCCCCCAATTTCCAGGCTGGCCAACTTAGTTTCCGAGTCGAAAAGGGTCCCATCCGCACGCCGATACCGCCATTCAAAAGCCACCTTCTCCCCTGAAAGGACCCGTTTTGCGAACTCCATCGCGGATTGTTTCGAATCGGAACCGTCTGGCTGGATAGCGGGGGAAAGGCCGTCAGGAGTTTGGCCGACAATGTGATCGCGTGTGCAACGGAACAGCCCTAAAGCTCGCTCGCTGCATTCCACGAACACCTGGCCATTAAATAAGAAGATGGCATCGGCGGCTGATTCAAAGATGGTCCGGTATTTTATCTCGCTCTCGTGCTGGGCGGTGTCGGCGCGCTTGCGCTCCGTGACGTCTTCGACATGCGTGATGTAGTACGAGGGTTCGCCGTGGCCGTCGCGAACGATCGAAATCTTCATGCGGACCCATACTATGCTCCCTTGCTTGTGGATATAGCGTTTCTCAAAATCCACGGAGGGAACCTGTCCGCTACACATGCCTTCAGCGGCGCGTCGCGAGCGTTCCAGATCGTCAGGGTGGGTAAGGGGCTGCCAACCTGACGTCAGCAACTCCTGCTCGGAATAGCCCAGCAACTGGCAGAGGGCGCGGTTCACCCGCAAGAGTTGGAAGTCCAGACTGGCCAGGCACATGCCAAACGGAGCATCGTCAAAGGCGGCTTTGAATTCCGCCGCCGCCTTGCGCTGTGCTTCATCCGCCCGTCTGCGCTCGGTAATAACGTCGAATACCACGACAACATGTTCCCTCTGCGGGCTGTACAGGGACATGGAGTACCAGTCTCCGGTAGCTTCCACATGCGTTTCAAATTGCTCGGGTTTTCCGCTGAGGGCTACCCTTCCATATCGTTCGAACAGCTCGGGGTCTGACTTCAGCAGTCCAGGAAAAACTTCCGACGCTTTTTTGCCCACAAGATTCTTCAGCCCCGTCTGGATCTCAAAGGCTTTATTGACATCGAGGTAGGTAAAATCCACGGGCCGGCCCTGATCAAAATCAATCTTTATATGCGCGAGGGCGTTCAGCATGTTGTCGAAGAGCGGCCTGTAGTGCTTTTCGTTCTCACGCAACGCCTCCTGGGAGGCCTTGTGCATCGTAATATCCGAAAGCACGCCGTCGGCGTAGCGCATACCATCCTTTTCATAGGTGGCAACTGCGCGGTTGTGTACCCAGATCCATTCACCGTTCTTGCGGCGCACGCGGCACTCCACATCATACGGAGTGCCTGTAGTGAAGAGCGCCTGAAAACGCGTTTTCACACGGCCCATATCTTCTGGATGTACAGATCCGAGAAACAGCGCAGCGCCATGCTGACGAATCTCATCCAGCGAATATCCACTCATCTTTTCAATGCCGTCGCTGATGAAGAGGAAGTTCAATTTTGAGTCCGCCGTCCAGACGACGTGGGGGATGTTCGCCAGGAGGGATCGGTATTTCTCCTCGCTCTGCTTGAACGCTTCCTCCGCGAGTTTGCGCGTTGTAATATCTCGTGCGGTCCCTTGCGTCCCGATGGGTTTATCGTCCACGCAAATCTGGCGAGAATTTACCTCCAACCAAAGCCGCTTGCCTTCCCTAGTCAAAACCACCAACTCGCACGCTTCCACCGGAGCGCCTTCGAGGATCCGATCGAGCAGCCATCGAGCCACGTCGCGGTTCTCCGGCGCCACTACTTCCGTGACGTTTTTGTCTCGAATCTGCTCGCGGGTTATGCCCAGCACCTTTTCTCCCACCGTATTCAGCGAAGTGAAATTTCCTAGCAGATCGAGCGTATAGATTATATCGGTGCCATTTTCGAACCGGTCACGGTAACGTTTCTCGAGGCGCCGGTGGAGTCTTCTCGCCCAAATTGAGGCGGTGACTATAAACAAGCCCGCGAGGACCACTAATGGACTCATCATAAATCAGGATCCGAAACAATAGTCAGGTCTCGAGGGGTTCGGCATTGCAACATTTTCGAAGCATCTACCCCAGGTGAACACCGAGGCTACTCTGAAGTAACGCCATCGACCTGCTCCCAGCTATCTTGTCGTTGCGAAATTTCTTGCGGAGAGCACTTATTGTAATCCGGCGGGGTCAGATTCCTCGGGGTTAGGGCATGTTCCAATCTCGCTCCCTCACTTTCCACCCAGAACTTCCCGAATCTTCCTCCGTAACGCCATGGGCGTAAAGGGCTTCTGAATAAAAGGCATGTCGTGGCTCAGCACACCGTGGCGCACAACGGCATCGTCCGTATATCCGGACATGTAGAGAACTTTGATGTCGGGTCGCAAGGAGGTAAGCTTCTCCGCCACCAAGGGACCGGACAATTGCGGCATCACCACATCGGTCAACAGCAGATGAATAGGCCCGTCATATTTTGCGCATGTTGCCAGGGCGCTTGCAGCCCCGTCCGTTTCCAGGACTTTGTATCCAACCGATTCCAGGGCCGCGCAAACCAGCGACCGGACCCCTTCCTCGTCTTCGACCACCAGGATCGTTTCCGACCCTGAGGCTGCAGCCGTTTCTGTCTTCGCATGCCCCTCCGGCGCCGGAATCTCGCTCACGGCGGGAAGGGATATTTTGAAGACGGTGCCCTGACCAAGCTCGCTATCCACCCAGATAACCCCCTCTGATTGTTGGACAATCCCGTACACGGTGGCCAGACCCAGGCCCGTCCCCTTGCCCTTTTCCTTGGTGGTAAAGAAGGGTTCGAAAATACGCGCCTTCGTCTCGACCGTCATCCCCACTCCGGTATCACCGACCTTTAGCATCACGTGGGGGCCTGGCTTCACTCCAACGTGGCTGCGAGCGAAAGTCTGGTCCAGCTCTACGTTGCTGGTTTCAATCGTGAGGATTCCTCCTGAGGGCATGGCGTCGCGGGCGTTTACTGCCAGGTTCATAATGACTTGTTCGATCTGCCCCGGGTCTGCCTTGATTCGCCCCAACGACGGGTCAAGAACTGTACGCAGCTCGACGTCTTCCCCGATCAGCCTCCTTAGCATTTTCTCCACATTGGAAACCACACCATTCAAGTCGAGTGCCCGAGGAGCCAACACCTGGCGGCGGCTAAAAGCCAAAAGTTGGCGAGTGAGTGATGCGGCACGTTCCCCGGCATCTTTAATCTCCTTGAGGAAAGCGCCCGGCTTAATTTCAGACGCGGGCGTTTCCAGGAGGAGCTCGGTATATCCGTTGATAATGGTCAGAAGGTTGTTGAAATCGTGGGCGACTCCACCGGCCAGCCTACCGACCGCTTCCATCTTCGCAGCATGGTGAAGTTGTTCTTCCATGGACCTGCGCTCGGTTACATCCTGCTTCGCAGCAATAAAGTGGGTGATTTCGCCGCGCGCCTCCCGGATCGGGGTGATATTCACTTCTTCCGTGTAGAGCTTCCCGTCTTTCCGCCGGTTGATAATTTCGCCATGCCAGATTTCTCCTTTAAGAATGGTCGCCCAGAGCTGCTGATAAAACGCCCGGTCTTGTTTGCCCGATTTCAATATCCTGAGGTTCTGCCCGAGAGCCTCCTCGCGACCATACCCGGTGATCCAGGTAAATGCCGGGTTGACGTACTCGATGACTCCATCGGTATTGGTAATCACAACGGCCTCCGCAGACTGCTCGATGGCGGTTACCAGTCGGATATGCTCAGCTTCCGATTTTTTGCGCTCGGTGATATCGCGGAAGTACCAGATTCGGCCATAAAGCTTCCCGGTGGAATCGCGCAGGGGGGAAGAGTACCGGTCAAAAACTCTCCCATTCTTGAGTTCAAGTTCATCCCGCGATTTTTCCGTCTCGTGGGCGTTAAGATAACGCACCCTTTCTATGAAGGTAGCAGGGTCCTTAACTTGCGCTTGGACGTATTCCCTCAACTTCCTGTCATCTTTCGTGTGGATTGCCTCCTCAGCGGAGTTCCACATTTTGGAAAATTGACTATTGACCAGCAGGATGTGGTCCGTCATGTCAACCACCAGGATCCCGTCGATTGTGGTCTCCGCCTGTGCTTCCAGAAGCGCCGTTTTGAACAATAGCTCCTCTTCCGCCCGCTTGCGTTCAGTGATGTCGTGGTTGAAGGCGAAGGCGTATTCCTTCCCATCGAACTCCAGGTAGTTCGCAGATATCTCCACCGGGAAAATCCTTCCCAATTTGGTTTCGTTCTGGGTTTCAAAGGTCATCGACCCCCGCGCTTTGATCTCCTCCCAAAACCTCCCCCAAGCTTCTTTCGGGGTAAGCGGATCTAAATCCGGGATCGACAGGGAAAGGAGTTCCTCGCGGGAACGTCCTAAAGAGCGGCAGGCCGCCTCGTTGACGTAGACGATAAGGCCTTGCGGGTCGATCCAGAATATAGCCTCTGAGGCATGCTTCACCGAGAATTGCGTCAGCCGAAGTTCCCTTTCCGTCCGCTTGCGCTCGGTGATGTCCTGTACCATGGCAACGGCGCACACCGGGCGTCGGTCACTGTCCTTGACCAATGAGGCAGTCAACAGCCCCCACACCATACCGCCACCCTTGTTGAGAAAGCGTTTTTCGATCTCGTACTTCTCGTATTTCCCCGTTACCAGTTCGCTGTAGAGCCCCCAGTCCAACTCCCGATCGTCAGGGTGGGTAAACTCAGTGAAGACCATGCGGCTCAATTCTTCTTCGCTATAGCCCAACATCTGCCGAAGCCTCGGGTTTGACTTGATGGGACGTCCTTGCATATCCACTAAAGCCATGCCGATCCCGGCATTCTCGAAGGTCGCGCGAAAACGTTCTTCGCTCTCCCGCAACGACTCATCCGCCCGCTTGCGCTCGGTGATGTCGTGCACTAAGGCGAAGCTATATTCCTTCCCATCGAACTCCACGCGGTTCGCAGTTATCGCTACGGTGAAAATCCTTCCCTGTTTGGTTTGGTGCTGGGTTTCAAAGGCCATCGTGCCGCGGGATTTGAGCTCCTCCCAGAACGCCTCCCATGCCTCTTTCCGGAAAAGCGGGTCTATATCCGGGATCGACAGGGAAAGAAGCTCCTCGCGGGAACGTCCTAAAGAGCGGCAGGCAGCCTCGTTGACGCGGATGATACGCCCTTGTGAGTCCATCCAAAACATACCGTCCGAGGCATGCTCCATGGAGAATTGCGTCAGCCGAAGTTCCTTTTCCACCCGTTTGCCCTCGGTAATATCGTGCGCGATGACCGATACTCCGGTAACAAAACCTGCAACATCCTTAATGGGAGAAATGGTCAGCGACACTGGAAATCTCGATCCGTCCTTCCGTATGTTCTCAAGCTCGGAATGGACCAGCGCTTGGCCACGAAGGAGCCTTTCTTCGTTGGCGGCCAAGTCGCCACGGCGGTCCTCAGGGATAAAGATCGAGAAGTGCTTTCCCTTCATTTCCTCTGCCGTGTAACCGTACATGCGCTCTGCGCCAGCATTCCAAGTGGCGATCAGCCCTTCGCGTGTAGTACTGAGAATGGCATTATCCGTTGAATTCACGATGGCGGCCAGGCGTGAACTCTCCGCATCCGCGAGCTTGCGCTCGGTGATATCGATGAGAGTGCCGTCGATCGTCTGGATGCCGCTTGCGGCTGGGGCCATGAGGCTGAGGTTACCCAGCAGCCAGACGGGACCGCCGTCGTGGCGTCGCAGCCGCATCTCAAAGTTTGTGAGATGCCCCTCAATCTGAAGCTTTTCCAGGAAATTCGTGCGATCTTCCTCCGAATAGTAAAAGTCCTGCACGTGACGATTCCAGACATCCTGAGGCGAGTTGAAACCGAGGATGTTGGCCATCGCCAGGTTGCATTCCAAGATTCGCCCCTCCAGGGTGGTCTGGAAGACACCGGCCAGGTTGCGCTCGAACAACGCGCGGTACCGTTCTTCGGATTCGCGCAAGGATTCTTCTGCCTGCTTGTGCTGTTCTCGCAGTCTTCTCTCTTCCAGCGCCCGCCGCACTGCGGTCGGAAGTCGCGCCGGCCGGTCCTTGAGAACAATATCCGCCGCGCCCTGCTTGATGCATTCCACCGCCGCCTCGTCGCCTAGAGAACCCGTTACGACAATAAGTGGAACGTCCTTACCCGAGTGCTTCAAGATTTCCAGCGCATCCATGGCGGTCCAATTGTGGAGATTGAAATCGGCCAGGATCACATCGTACTTTGCCTTTTCCAGGCTCTGTCGGAAAAACTCCGGGGAGTCCGTGACCTCGTATTGGACTTTACCCTCCCCGTCGTCGAGCACGCTCGCCGTCAACTTCGCGTCGCGTGGGTTATCTTCCAAGATCAAAACTCGCAGGGGGGGCGGAGAAGTGTTCACTCCATCAGGCTTCGTAGTGGCCGTCATCCGGGTATCCTTTCAGGGGTGAAAAGTCTTAAGGGGTGGGGGCGCGTTCGCTGCCACGTGAGCCCTGGCTTCCCTAGCGCGAATCCCCAGGCGAGCGATCCCCCCTGTGGATTGGCCTGGTTGGGTGGAGAAGAGAAGAAATTATCTCGCGCGGCGAAGCGATGGCACCGCTCCCGAGCCTGCGCGCATTTTTCCCCTGGGCGATGAGGGTGGCCGTCAGAAAACGGTAACTCAAAGGCGCCCCGAGGCTGCGAGGTGGGGAGGGAAAAGCGAGAGTGCTCAGAAGGACAGGAAAAAATCTTGCGTTCATGGAAAGACCAGCCCCCATGACCAAACCGTACGGGCAGCAGGCCCATCAGTCCCCATGGACGATGAGGGTGGATCTCGAAGTGAGTGGCGGAAATCCTTTCAGCCGGGTCGGGCGTGGAAGCGAGGCCCGGTGGCTATGGGGGGTCTGGCAAGGGATGGGTTCACCGCCATGAAGCCAAGCGCGCCGAGACCCGACATTTCGTTCCAGAAAAAGTTTACTTTATTCTAACAGCCTATATATTGTCAATTACTAATTTCTTAGGCTATTCGTTGAACCCGGATTTGTAGGTTGGTGAACCGCCAGTGAAAAACTACAAACAGACGCCGAGCTCCGCCACACCATCCACGCCGCCACCACCAAGAGCGGGCGATTCAACCAGTTCGTACAGTGGGTCGCCTTCGCCGGCGACAGCGTGATTGCCGAGAATGGGCGCGCCGAGCGGCGGAAGTTCATCAAGTACAGCCACCTGGTGGCGAACCTGCTGGTCCTCCACAATGTAGTGACCATGACCAAAGCAATTGAGCGATTGGCGACGGAGGGCCACACCGTCAGCGAAGAGGTTCTGGCAGCCCCACCTGAGTTCATTTCCGGCTGAGCATGTTAGCCGCATCGGGGTGCACGTGTTCCCGCGCCCATGCCGGTGGTTGTGCACGAACCCCATGGGGATAAAACCGCCAAGCCAGCTCTGGCTCAAGCGGCAACCAAAGGCAATTGAGATGCCTAATGATTATCTAACGCGGATTTCGTTCG
This sequence comes from Terriglobia bacterium, assembly GCA_049519635.1. Taxonomy (GTDB): domain Bacteria; phylum Acidobacteriota; class Terriglobia; order UBA7540; family UBA7540; genus Bog-366. Next base: position 12,063 of record JBEKQO010000199.1, read on the forward strand.
AATCGTTCTCGGAGGTGGATAGGGGCATCAATCAAGAAAATATTTGATAATCGAGAGACAGACCATCGACGGAGATGCTAGGTCACAAAGGAAAAATGCCGCACGCCAGGGCGGCCGTCTCGGACCTTTTTGGGCGCAATCCATGGTTAGAATGGGAGTGCGCCCGGATGAGGGCTAAAATCCCTCGTCATACAAGTTCAAGCAGGGTGATAAATTCCTCAGGCTCTAAATTATCTCCCCTCGCCAGAACCGCGACTAACGCCCCAGCAAAATCTCTGCGCTCCTCAACCGCATCGGGTTCGGGGTATTTAAACTCTAAAATGGAACGAAGCCCAATATCCATTTCGGAAGATTCATCGTCCGATTGAAGCCTCATTTGCTCGTCGGTAAGAGAGACAATCCTCGCTCTAAAAGAACCTGAGAACTCCGAAAGCACAAATTCACATCTCAGAAATTTACGCTCACAAAGCCACTCCCTTAAAAGGTCAAGCTCTTCTGGCAATCCGGCTCTCATATTTGACATGACTTCAAATTTCGTACAGCACTCAGCATGGCAACGCACGCGGAGTCGGGAATTTCTACGAAGCCACTCTCCGCCCCCGGTCTTCTATTTTGGGGTGATAAGGGACACTGGATGAGGGGCAGTATTCACAACTTCCCGGCCCAACGATTCACGGATACCAACATTTTCCCGCCGGGGGGAGAGCGCCCCGATGGCCCCTATGTCAACGAAAAGGAAAAAGGCTCAAGGAACGAAACCTTCCCCGACACAACGAAAGCCGACGTAATTGCGCCTGACCACAGGATTGTACCCGCCGCGGTCGGAAATGCGGACGTTGCTGGGAATGTCCTTCCAGGACCCACCGCGCAGAACGCGGAGCTGACCACGTGTAGGCCCGGAGGGGTCTTGAGGCGGGATCTTCCGGTAATAGCTCTGGTCCCACCAGTCATTCACCCACTCCCCCACGTTCCCCAACATGTCGCACAGCCCGAGCCCGTTGGCACGTTTCTGCCCGACTTCGTGCATGCCGTTGCCGTTTTCGGTCAAGCGCTTCAGAAAGTCTGCTTGGTCTCCTTTTTTCCAAATTCTTTCGCTGTCCCAGCGTTGACGCCCACTGTTGTCCGCATACCAGGCAACTTCATCCACATCACCATAACGGGATGCGGGGCTCCCGGCCCGTGCCGCATACTCCCACTCGGCTTCCGTCGGCAGCCGCCCGCCCGGCCACTTACACTCATCCCCTAGCAAGTAACTCTGCGGGCTGTGACAACGAAAGTTTGGGCAAAAGCATATTCGCCTGACAAAAGATAGTATAATAGTACCTGTTTTAAGATAAAAGGATACTACGAGAGCCAATGGAGATGGAATAAGGGGATTACGATGCCTTGGTACCAAGTAACCCTATCGGATGACGATTTACTCATCGGAAAAGGCCTTTCCCTTCAAGCCGATTTCACCCAATTATTTATCGCCAAAGATTCCCCAAAAGACGCTGGCCTGTTTTCAAAAACCGCCCTGGGAAGACACGATTATTTTTTTTCCCCTAAAGCCGCAGAAATTGCTTTAGGGCTAATAAAATCCTACGCGGGAGCTGAGTGCTCGGCACCTAGGCCTTCAGAGGTTAATATCCGTGTCGGGCAAGGGAGCGACGTAAGCATCTCCGATAATGGCCACGCGTAATGATATAGCATCCGCGAGGCTCATTATGCTGGAAGCGCGAAAGGTGTTTGAGGACTACGAAACACTTAAGGGCTTTCTTTACTTTGGCGGACACAAAATGCCGACTCGGATATTCACCAAAGCCACAGACACCTATCTAAGGCTTTGGGCGAGCCAACGACGAAGATGGTAATGGCGAAGCCTCACCAGAAGGATGAGGGCATAGGTTGCTCATTGGGTGCGCGACATAGAAGTTGGAATTAGGCGGCAATAGCCGCCCGGCGGCTCTCCCAGTAATCCTCAAAACCGCCATTGAGGTAAGCACAGCGCAGGGCCAGGATAGAGTTGGCTCCCCGG
>JBEKQO010000200.1:0-14062 GCA_049519635.1 Terriglobia bacterium
AGCGAGGCGCGCGGCACCCAAATCTCTTCTTGCTGTTCCGTCTGCTTGCGAGTTCCCATGGCCATGTCGACATTATATAACCATGCCAGACTATTGCAATATCTTTGTGCGGATTACCGTATGTGTGTCGGGCCCCGCTTCGGGTGACTTTTACCACGGGCTGTTAGCCCTTGGAGATTTTGTTTTGCATAGGACGCGTAAGACAGAACTCATGCAGTTTCAGTCAGTTGCGCCATGAGCAACCTCTTGTCTTGCTGTCCGCAAGGTGTCCTGCTTTGCGATGAGTGTAACCGGTTCGGGGCGCACGTCTTGAACTTCGGTCGTGTTCCCGCACCCATGCCGGTGGTTTTGCGCGAACCCCATGGGGATAAAACCGCCGAGCCAGCTCTGGCTCAAGCGGCAACCATAAGCAATTGAGATGCCTAATGATTATCTAACGCGGATTTCGTTCGAATCGTTCTCGGGGGTGATCTCCAAATGGCCCATTTTCCGGCGAATCGTTGCCATACCAAGATGGACCACAATACCGCTTTGTCCCATAATCGGTTAAACTCGGACCTTTTCGTACCGCCTTACCGAGGAGTCCGCATGAATATGAAACGCATGGTTTCCGCATGCATCTTTCTTCCCCTTCTGGCGTCCTGTCTTTGGGCGCAAGACACAAGATTCGAACCCCAGGGAGAGCAGATTCCCTGGCCGGACGACGCCAAGACCTATACCGTCCAATGTTGCTATCGCAGCGACGAGGTCCAAGATCCCGTGAAGGCTTTCCAACCTTGGATCAAAGACGTCCGCCACTGGCGAACCGAGCGCCTGATTCGCATTGGTTACGATGGCTCGCAATACGAGCGGCCCGAGCTGAAGTGGACGCAATCGAGCTTCATCCAGCCGCAGATGATGATCGAGGACCGCTACTTTTATGATCCCGCGGCGGGAAAGTATACGGTGGAACGCTACCTCGATGACCTAGAAAAGCGCTATGGCGGCATCGACTCCGTGTTGATCTGGCACACCTATCCCAACATCGGCATCGACAATCGCGACCAATACGATCTGCTGCACGATATGCCCGGCGGGGTCGCGGGCCTGCGGAAGATGATCGAGGAGTTTCATCGGCGGGGAGTGCGGGTGCTCTTCCCCGTAATGCTCTGGGACCAGGGGACACGCGACCCTAAGCTGCCCAACGCTGTTGCCACGGCTAGGGCCATGGCGGAAATCGGCGCCGACGGGATCAATGGCGATACCCTCGACGGCGTACCGCGCTCGTTCCGTACCGCCTCCGATGAAACCCAGCACTCGATTGCGTTCGAGCCCGAAGGCGGCCCCGCCGACGAAGCCCTGGCATGGAACAACCTGACGTGGGGCTACTGGAAATACCCGTTCGTGCCGATGATCAGCCGGTACAAGTGGCTGGAGCCTCGCCACATGGTGAATGTGTGCGACCGCTGGAACCGCCGCAAGACTGACAATTTGCAATACGCCTACTTCAACGGCGTGGGCTACGAAAGCTGGGAAAACATCTGGGGAATCTGGAACCAGATCACGCCTCGCGACGCCGAGGCTCTCCGCCGCGTTGCCAAGATTGAACGCGTCATGGCGGCGCTGCTCGTCAGTCCGGAGTGGGAACCCCACACTCCGACGCTCCGCTACGGTCTGTTCGCCAGCAAGTTCCCGGGGCAGGCCCAGACCCTTTGGACTCTCGTCAACCGCAACCAGTACGACGTTGAGGGCCGCCAGATCGAAGTGCCTTACCACCGCGGGGAGGCCTTCTATGATCTGTGGCATGGGGAAAAGCTGAGGGCGGAGATTCAGGGCGACAGGGCGGTGCTGAGCTTTGAAGTCGAGGGCGAAGGTTTCGGCGCCGTGCTCGCTCAGGACCAGGAGCCCGCCGGAGCCGTCGCAACCCTGCTGGCTGCGATGAAGGAGCTTTCACAAACGCTGCTTCGGAGCCTGTCGAGCGAGTGGAAATTCCTGCCGCAGAAACTGGTGGAGATTCCGGCTACCGAACCCGCTTCCTCCACGCCTGCCGGAATGGTGAAGATTCCGGAGGGGGATTATGAATTCCGAGCTGCCGGCATTATGATCGAAGGGGGCAATGACGTGGGCGTGGACGTGCAGTTTCCATGGGAGGACGCGCCCCGCCGTTATCACCTTCATAAGATGCACGTGAAGTCATTTTATATTGCCAAATACCCGGTTACGAATGCCGAGTTCAAGAAATTCCTGGATGCGGCACATTATCAGCCCAAAGACGATCACAATTTCCTGCGCGATTGGAGGAACGGCAACTATCCCGACGGCTGGGCCGGGAAACCTGTCACTTGGGTTTCGCTCGAGGATGCGCGCGCTTACGCCCAATGGGCGGGCAAGCGGTTGCCCCACGAATGGGAGTGGCAATATGCAGCGCAAGGAAACGACGGCCGCGTCTATCCGTGGGGCAATGAATGGAATGCCTCCGCCGTGCCCGCTCCCGACAAGGGCCGCGATATGCGCCCGCCCACCGATGTGGATGCCTATGCGCAAGGCGCCAGCCCGTTTGGAGTAACCGACTTGGTCGGAAACATCTGGCAATGGACGGATGAGTTCGTGGACGAGCACACCCGCGCCGGAATCCTCAAGGGCGGAAGCTATTACCAGCCGCAAGGATCCCTCTGGTACTTCCCCCAAGCATATAAACTGACCGAGCACGGCAAGTATCTGCTGATTGCACCGAGCAAAGACCGGGCGGGCACGCTCGGATTCCGTTGCGTGATGGACGCGCAATGACCAGGAAAGGCTTATGTTCATACTCGCGGCTTGTGCGATGGCTTTGTTGATGATGCTCGCCGGTTCTGAGCTTATCGGATGAGGTGGTGACCAAAATCTATCGGGCGCGGACGGCTTTGGGGCGAGCCGATCACCCGATGATAGGAGAGCATTCCAAACCGGGGGCTATTGACGAAAAACTCTCCTGTCACGCTGCGCTTAAATCGGTTCTTCCTCACTTTTGTTGCAGGTGACGCTTCTTGGTGTAAGCTGACGCAATGATGCCGAAAGCTTTGTCCGTCGGCCAGCTGCTGCCGAAATCCCCTCTACTTACTCTTGACCAGATCAACTGGGGCGAATCGGGCTGCGTACTGGAGGCGCACGGCCCCGACCGTGCCCCATGCCCAGCTTGCCTGAAGGTTTCGCACTCCCGCCACAGCCACTACTGGCGCACTTTGAAAGACCGGCCCTCTCACGGAGGCAAGGTGACGTTGAAGCTCCAGGTGAACCGTTGGCGATGTCGCAACCGCCGTTGTTCCGTGCGCTTCTTCACCCGGCCTCTGGTGGGAGTCGTCGAGGCGTATCCTGAGCACATGAGGCCCGCGCATGGTGAAGGCGGCAGCGTACCAACTCAAGCCAGTAGTAATAGGAGAAGCAGGAAGTCACTCTGAGGGATGGGAGGGTTCATGAATAGACGACAGTTTCTTCTTACCTCTGCGGCTGCCATTACCATGGATAAGACTGGCAAGGGATCAAATAACGCGCCCCCGGCCTCTTCTGAGGGTACTTTGTCCAACCAGCCGCCCGTAATCCCGCTTGGCCTTGATGCGTATCGCATGTGGGACCGTTGGGCTTATCAGCGTATCGGAGTAAGGGCCTACATGCGCAGCACCTATGATCGCAGTGGCGGGAATGAAGGCGCTGATGCCAGTCACTTCTTGTATCAGACCTCCGACAACTTTAACGTTACCCTCGACCTTGAGGGACCGGGAATACTCTACTTCGCCCGTTATAACCACTGGCACGGAAGTCCGTGGCACTTCCAGGTAGACGGAAATGATTATATTGTTGAAGAAAGCAGTACGCCGGACCCCCTCCATCCCGTCGACAGCTCAATATTTCTTCCCGAGCGTCTTTTCCCGAATCCCTTGGCCCTCACCTGGTCGCTTACAAAAGGCGCTGACTTGACCTGGGTACCGATTCCTTTCGAGCGTTCCTTCCGCATGGCTTATGAGCACACGCATTATGGTACGGGGTACTATATTTATCACCGATACACGGGTGGGGTTCCGCTGTCACAACCCATTCGTTCATGGACCGTGGGTGCAGTACCGGACAAAGATGTGCTCGACCTGATTTGCCGGTCGGGCTCGGACCTCGTCGCGCAAGGAGGTAGCGCGGAAGGGAAACAGATGGGCATCGAGCAGAAATGGGGAGAGATCGTCCTTCCGGCCAGGGAGTCTGTTTCTTTTGCCGAGATAAAGAAAGCCCCCACCATGATTCGCGCTCTTGAGTTTTCTGTTCCCCGTGCAAGTTCCATGGAGTTTGGCCGTTCGAGGCTGCGCGTCACTTGGGATAAACGGCCAGATCCTTCCATAGACGCACCGGTGGCGCTCTTCTTCGGCGCCGGAACTCTCTACAACCGCGACGACCGTGAGTATCTCGTTAAAGCTTTCCCCGCGCACATCCGTTTTGATGCCCAGCATGTTTATTTGGCGTGCTATTTCCCCATGCCCTTTTTCCGCCATGCGCGCTTTGAACTTTTAAACGAGGGCGACTCGGCAGTTCCGGGAGTGCGGTGGAGTATCCGGTACACAGCATTCAAAGACTCCCCCAATCACGTCGGGTATTTCCACGCGACGTATCGTGACCATCCCCATCCGACTCTCGGCGAGGACCTCAACCTTTTGGACACTCGCCAAGCCGAGGGCGGAGGCGATTGGTCAGGGCATTTTGTTGGGACATCCATAATCTTCTCGCACCGGGCAAACCTAACCACTTTGGAGGGTGACCCACGGTTTTTCTTTGACGATAGCAAGACTCCTCAGGCCCAAGGAACAGGCACGGAGGAGTGGGGAGGCGGTGGCGACTATTGGGGAGGGCAAACGATGACCCTGCCTTTCGTCGGACACCCGACAGGCGCAAGGACTGCCGAAGAGGCGAAAAGCAAAGAAGATTTGATTGAGTCGGAGTATCGATTTCTTTTGGCGGATTTGATGCCTTTTGGCAAAAACGCCCGCATTCAATTAGAACACGGAGGGACGGATGAGTCCTCTGAACACTATGAGACCGTGACCTATTGGTACGGATTACCCAGTCCTTCCCTTATTAAGACTGATGAGCTGAGTGTTGGTGACCGCGAAAGTGAGAAAGTGCACGAGTATCACTCGCCGGAGGCAAGTGAGCCTGTGGAGATTACCTCGCGATACGAATGGGGAGTCGATCATTTGGGCGGGAAAGAGATCTACCCAGCGCACGCGGAGGTGGGCCGTTACACGTCGGGCACATCCGAATTCACGCTGAAACTCACCGCCGACAATCTCGGCGTTATGCTACGCCGGACGCTGGACTACTCTTTTCCCCATCAAAGAGCCAAGGTCTATGTGGCGGAACCGGCTGGATCTTCGCACCCTGGAAGCGACGCTCATTGGAGGGTTGCGGGCGTTTGGTATCTGGCCGGATCAAATACCTGTGTTTACTCCGATCCGGATTCGGAATTGGGAGCCACGGAGCATCGGATCGAAACATCCAACCGTCGCTTCCGGGATGATGAATTCCTTATTTCGTGCGACCTCAGCCATGGATTGTCTGCGATCCGCGTGCGAATTCACTTCACGCCGGTTAACATCCCGCTGTTTCCAGGTGGAGCGCCTCAACAGCAAGCATGGAGTGAAATCCGGTACGCAGCTTACTGCATTGTAATGCCGTCATTTTAAGTGATTTCCAACCCACAACCCACAAAATTTGATGTCTTGTACGACTTCCGCGAACTTTGGGAATCGGTTCTTCCGCACTTTCGGTGCAACCCTGCAGCGGAGATCTCTTCAATTCCATGGGCCGTCGTGCGGCCCTGTTGGCTGTCTGCTTGGGCAGGTGTCGATGAGGCAGACAGAAAGGTTCCTCATGTGGGGCTTGTTGGCGGGTCAAACTTGCCCTGACCATTTCCATCAGACCGCGGAGCGGGGTTCGGCACGCCTTTATGAATGCGCCCTTCGCGGCGCCTGACCATGCTCACCGCCAGAGCGTGCGACGCGCCTCGTGGTCCGGAGCTTCCGCAAGTGTCGCGCGTGCCTTAAATCGGCTCTGGCTCAAGTTTGGTGCAATCTCACGTGTTTTCCAGCATCATTGATCCATTATGCCTAAAGAATTGTCATACAAAGAGTTACTTCCAAACTTGCACGATCTGAAATTACGGAGTGTGATGCAAACAAAGGAGGGTTGGCGGGTGGAGGCAGGGGGCTCAAGCAGAGCGCTCTGTCCGCGTTGTGGAGTGGCCTCGCGTTCCCGCCACAGCCGCTACTGGCGTCGACTCAAGGATCTGCCCTTGCAAGGCGCCTCCGTCACCCTCCAGCTCTAGCTCGGCCGCTGGCGTTGCCGGAACCGCAAGTGTGAACGCCAGATCTTTACCGAACGCGCGCCGGGTGTCTTAGGGCCGCACGCACAGCAGACCCTCCGCTTGGGTGAGATCCGGATGTTGGTGGGCCGCGCCCTGGGTGGGCGTCCCGGCCAGCGCTTGATGCGTCGACTGGGTATGTCGGTCAGTCGGTACACCTTGCTCCGTCAAGTCATCCGCGCGGCACAGGGTGGTACCTTGACCGACGTAATCCGCATCGTGGGGGTCGACGATTGGGCATGGAGCAAGGGTCAGTCGTTTGGCACGATCCTGGTGGATCTGGAGCGCGGGGAAGTGGTCGTGGTGAGCCGAGACCGTCACGGCATCTACGCCGAGGGAGCCCGGCGTGGCGCACCGGAAGCCGTCCAAGTGGCCGATCGTTTTCACTTGATACTCAATCTCCGGCAAGCGGTGGAGCGAGAACTTGCGGTCCAGCGGCCACATCTGCAGGTGCTTCCGCCGAGCACCCCCGCGCTCCCGCCCGCCCCGACAACGGTGATTGGGAAGAACCAAAGCAGGAAGATCCCAGTCAGCTCCAGCGTCTGGAAGCGACAAGCGGAGGCCGTGCGGCAGGGGCGGCAGAAGAAGTTAGAGCTGTTTCAGACCATCCGGCGGATGCAGGCCACTGGCCTGAAGGTGAGCGAGATCGCGAAACACCTGGGCATCAACCGACGGCGTATTGATAAATGGGTGCGCCTCGACACGCTTCCGGAACGCGGCCGGATGCAGCCGCGCCCGGGAATGGCCGAATCGTTTCGTGACTACTTGCGGCAACGCTGGGACGCCGGTAGCCGACATGGTCGCACGCTATTTGCCGAGATCCAGAGGCTCGGCTATGCTGGGGGTTTCTCCAACCTCGCGAAGTTACTCTCAGCATGGCGTCAGCCCGTGGAAGAGGCAACGACAGCGCCACCGGCGGCGATGCAAGCAGAGGCACCACCAACGGAGGCACCGCAACTGGGGGCAACCCCATCGCCAGCAGCAAGACAGATTTCGCCCCAAGTGGCGGCGGCGCTGTTGAGTAAGATCCGGGCCGAGTTGACCCTGAAACAGGGAGAGGTCGTCGACACTCTGAAGCGACAGTGTCCGGGCTTCGCGGCGATGCGCGAATTGGTTTTGGGCTTTCGTACGATTTTGCGCGTAGGCAAGCTGGCCACGCTCCAGAACTGGATGGAGCGGGCCCAGAAGACAGGTATTCATGCCCTGGATCGCTTTGTGCGCACTTCGAAACAGGACCTTCGCGCGGTGGAAGCGACGGTTACAGAACCGTGGAGCAATGGACCGGTTGAGGGACAAATCAACCGGCTCAAAACGCTGAAGCGACAAATGTATGGCCGCGCAGCGGTCGAGTTGCTTCGCGCTCGCCTGCTGCCAGAGGTGGTCTTCAGCGGTCAGAGGTTGCACCAAACTTGAGCCAGAACCAAAATCGGCACCTTGGCGATTAATGAGCCGCTGGGCAAGGCTTTGACGTGAAAGCAATTCCTTTCGCCGGAAAAGGCAATAACCCCGGTCGGTGGAAAAGTTGTTTTGCTCTTTGAGAAAAGACGCGGGGTGCCGCCCTCTAGTTTTCATCCCGGGGTGAGAAACCTAGGATTGAGCAAAGCCCTACCCATCAGCATGCCCAGCGCTCAATGCCCAGCGGCTATTCCCTGTGCGGCGATACTTCTGTTAGAATCCATGCCATCCAGGGTTTCATTAGCTCGCATGAAAATCTGCCCCAAATGCCGGAGCACTTACCGCGACGAGTATTCCATCTGTCCTCACGATGGGGCTCGCTTGGCCACCCAATTCACAGGAGCTGAAGCACAGCTTGCGGCCCAACTTGCCGGCCGTTTTCGCATGCTCCACCGGCTCGGCAAGGGTGCGTTTGGCACGGTTTTTCTCGCCGAGCAGATTGCAGTGGGAAATCGCCTTGTGGCGCTAAAGGTTTTGAGCGGCCAACCTCTCGACGATCCCCAATACCTGAAGCGATTTCAAGACGAGGCTGCATCCGCAGGACGTATTCACCATCCCAACATCGTTACGATTTACGATTACGGTCAGGCGGATGACGGCACGCCCTACATTGCTATGGAGTTTCTGCAGGGCGAATCCCTCCGCGACAGCCTATCCCGGCGGGTCAGGCTTCCCGTGGCGGACGTTACGGAGATTCTTCAGCAAGCGGCGCGGGGGCTGACGGCCGCGCACAGATTGGGCATCATTCACCGCGACCTCAAACCCGATAATATCTTTTTGGCGCAGGATGACGAGAATAAACTGATCGTCAAAATCGTCGATTTCGGGATTGTCAAGCTGCTCGAGTCCGCCGACCACCACAACCTCTCAACCGGATTCCTCGGCACGCCCCGTTACATGTCGTTCGAGCAGGCTTCTGGGGTAAGGAGCGATAACCTTGATGCGCGATCGGATGTCTACTCGCTTGGTGTAGTCGTGTATGAGATGCTTACCGGATGTGCACCCTTTTATGCCGACTCGCCCATTGGCTATTTTGACAAGCACAGAACCGAGGGCCCTCCACGGTTTCGGGCCGTTGCCCCCGCGCTAAGCGTGCCGCCTATGGTGGAGGAGGCAGTTATGAAGGCTCTGGTGAAGGATCGCAACCAGCGCTATGCCTCCGCGCTCGAATTCGCACGGGATTTCGCGAGCGCGGCAGCCGTCCCCACCCAGGAAAAAACTACCCTGCCTCTCGAACCCACCCTAATTGGGTCGGAGCTGGCGACGGGCTTCAAAGCGCCGATGATCGATACCGTAGAGGTCTCACTTTTGAAACGCGCGAAATCTGAAGAATCCTTCCCGCGATCATCGAGTGGGCCGACTTCAACCGACCTTACGGTCAAGACTCCGCTTTCTTCGTCGGTAGGAACTACCAAGGTTCCGACGGCACAACCGCAAACGAGCAGGCTCGGGATCGCACCAGGCCGCCAAGGTGCTGTCGCCAAATCTCCGATAATCAGCACGATTTCGGAGCCGTCCGGCACGATGAAATTCGTGCCCATCGGGGTAGTTGCCCTGATTTTAATCGCCGCTGGGGTCTTGTATGTTTCACGATCGGGCAAACCGGTTTTGCCATCGCCGGATCCGACTCCGCCGGTTGTGGCGCAGCCAGATGTCAAGCGGGCGGTCTCCCATCCGACCACTCCTCTGTATCGAGACACCCATGATCGTATACCAACCCAGCAGCCGACTCCTGAAACAGGACGCCTGCGCATTTCCTGTGATCGTCCCTGCCGGTTGACATTGGATGGCTCTTTGCAGGGTGAAATTGAATCCGGTCGTTCTACGGACTTAGCGGTTTTGAACGGAAAGCATGTGGTTGAAGCTTCGGTTACCGACGAGAGCGGAATCGCCCCACAGCAGAGACAAGTCGTGGTTTTCTCCGCGGCGACGCAAGTAGTCGGCTTCAGCTTCAGTTCTGATCCGGCCGCCCGCCGCCAGCAGATCGCGGAAGGATTGCAACGAGCCAAAGTGGAAGAGCAAAATCTGGATATCCGTAAGGCCTTGGAGGAGTGCAACCGATTGGAAAAGTTGGACAAGGATAATCAGGACGTAAAGAATCTAAGGCAAGAACTACTGAACCTCTGCTCCGATCATCCGGACCTTGATTGTCCCAAATGAGCACCGATTGGGGCGCAGGAATTGGATTCGCCCTGCCCGCGTTCTTGAAGAACACCGATTTATCGGATCGATTCTATCGCCCCACGGAGCTCCCGCGCCGCCTCACGCATTTTGCAACATGAAGCTGGCTGAGCGATATCGCCTCTGCGCATCCAGGAGGATTCAATGGGCCCATTCCACGTAAGTCTTTTCGCTTGCTTGCGGCGTTTCATGGTAATAAGGGTGGGTCCCCGCATCCTCATACTTTTCGCCATGGTTCTCGTCGTTTCCGCGAACGCCTGGTCAGAAACGACTTCGCATTGCCCGCTCAAGGGCCCGCTTACACTTCCGAGCATCTTGGCAGACATTAATAACAAGGCAAATGAGGAGGTGCTGGTTTCACTGATCAAGACCTGTCGCGTCGGTTTTCCCCTTGACGCTCAGGCTCTCGATCGGCTGGCAACTGCGAAAGCTGCAGAAAAGATTCTGGATGCGCTGAACGAGGTAACTACTTCGCAGCTCACCGTGGAGCAAGCGAAAAGCCAAGTGTCGGAGCTGCAACGCCACATCGAAGAGGGCGACAAAGCCGGGAAGAACGTCGTGCCCTATCGGGAGCGCGTTGCGTACCTCCAACAGAGTGCATATCCCGATCGCCGAACTATCACGTACTCGCACTACAGCGCGGATACTCTAAAGCTGGCGGTAAACTTCGGTGGCGAGGAATATTGGTTCGACAAGGTCCCCCCGAAAACCGCCGAGACCATGGTCAAGGATTGGCCAAAGGTGAAGGCGACGCAGCCCTACGGGGACAATGAGTTTCACACGCGTACCCTTGTACTGGATGAAGCGTCTATCTCAGTTACGGGTATCCCCAGCAGGGCGATCGAGGAGCCGATGATTGCCGAGGCCCGGGCGCGCATGGCCCGCCATGACTGCGACGGCGCCATCGGCGAATTCCAGAGCTTGCTGGCGCTGGACCCAAACAATCAAGCGGTAAAGGGTGACGTGGCGGCGGCACGAGCGGAGCGCCAGAAACAGGCCGCTGTGCAGGCCGCTATGATTCAGGAACAGCACGCTGCCGGGGAATGGGTGGACCCGCAAACGCGGCTTATGTGGACCCTGACCGACAATGGCGGCGACATCGATTGGGATGATGCGTTTCAGTACTGTCAGGCGCTTCGCACGGGAGGATATTCCGATTGGCGGCTGGCCGCCCCCGAAGAGCTTGTGGGGATCTATGATCCGGCGTCGAACAGCACCACGACCCCGACTATCAATTCCACTAAGTACATGTACAACGGCGTGTTGACGAAGGCTCCTGCCGGGACCACCTGGCCCTACCACATCAAAGGCGGAATTACCCTCACCAATACCGGAGTATGGAGCGGATCCAAGGAAAACTCCGGACCGAACGCCAAGGGGCTGCAGTTCGATTTCAAGGACGGAAAGGGATATCGACGTTCACTCCATAACCATACGTTGCTTCGCGTCCTCTGCGTCCGGCCAGTGGGGCTTCCGGTGGAGATGGCCAAGACTTCTCAGCCGGTTGGGGGAGCGCAGGGTATGCCGCAGCCCGAGCAAGCGGGGACCTCTGAAAAGTCAGACCCGAGCCTGCCGGAGATGCGCAAACCATCCGACGTGGCGCCCCGGATTGCCCGGATCGAAAGACAGGCCCGCTCACTTTACGACCAGAAACGGTTCACGGAAGCGTTTCCTCTTGCCAACCAAGCTTGCTTGGGGGGCGACGCGGACGGCTGTGGCCTTCTTGCCACCATGTACTTCTTTGGTCAAGGCGTTGCGGAGGACAAGCCACGCGGGTCGGCGCTGGCCTTCAAAGCGTGCGATGCAGGCAGTGCCGAGGATTGTAATGGTGTTGGCGATGTGTACTATTGGGGCTTGGGCGCCCCACGCGATTGGAATCGGGCGGCGGATTTTTACGCGAAATCCTGCAATTTGAGCTTCGCGTTGGGTTGCGACAATCTGGCTCGTTGCTACTTATCCGGCAATGGCGTCGATAAGAATCCCCAGACGGCACGACAACTTTACGACCAGTCCTGCTCTTTGGGTTACGCGAAGGCATGCAGCGAGGCCAGAGATGTGCATTTGCGATAATCTCCCCGCACGATTGCAGGATCGCCGCGGCCGGCCGCTTTCAAGCGGTATTGTGAGCCACGAGGAACGGTGTGGAGGCGGGGGCTCGGGGTCACCGGCGGCCGTTCGTCAGATCAATTCGCAACTTCTTTGGGAGTCCACTATGAACAGATGCATCTCAAATCGTGCGCGGGTCGCGGCGATCGCAAAAGGAAGGATTACCTCGGTTCGATATTGGCGCCGGGTCGGCGCCGGGTTGATTTTGACCATGATCGGGGCAGCCGGGGCACGGGCTCAATCTGGAGCGCACTGCCCGCTCAAGGCAGCGCTAACACTTCCCAGCGTCGTTGCGGATATTGAAAAAAAGACAGACGATGGGGTGCTTGTTTCGCTTATCAAAAGCTGTCAGGTTAACTTCCCGATGGACGCGCAGGCTCTGGATCGCTTATCGAATGCGGGAGCGTCGAAGAACGTTCTGGATGCCCTCAATGAGGTAACCGCGTCGCAACTGGCACTGGAGCAGGCGCGAAGCGAGGTGGCGGAACTCGACCACCACCTGGAGGAGACGGGCAAAGCTGTGAATGCGGAGCGAGACGGGGCGCTCCGTCAGCTTGATGCGGAGTATCTGCCGCAGCGGGAACAGGCCAGTCATATCGATCCCAAGGGCGAGTTCGAGTCGACCGCGGACTTCAATGTACGCAAACAGCAGAACCAAAATGCGCTCGCGGCGATGGACCAGAAGCATGAGGCAGATCGCAGTCAGCTTGCCGCCGCTTACGCGAAAAAAGCGGACGATAAGGAGCAGCCATACCGAGCGCGAATAGCGTTTCTGGAGGCGAACACCTATCCCGATTTCCGCGCGATCCTGTACTCAAGCTACAACCCCGATACCCGGCAGTTGAAGGCAACCTTGGACGGCGACGAGTATTGGTTTGATAACGTACCGTCTCAGACGGCGGAAACGTTGGTCAAGAACTGGCCCAAGGTAAGGGTCACCCAGCTCTTCTCCGACGGCGGTTTCCATAGCCGGTACCTCGTGCTCGCCTCCCTTTCCGCCTCCGTCCCGGGCTACTCTTCAAAAGCCAAGCGGCAGGCCGAAATCGAAATGCACTTGGCCCAGGCCCGGGCGAGGATGAGCAGTCATGACTACCATGGCGCGATCAGCGAATTCCAGAGCGTGCTGGCATCGGAGCCGAACGATCAGGCGGCAAAGGACGGCATTGCTGTAGCCCAGGGTATACAGCAGAAACATGATGCTTTCCTCAAGGGGCTGTACGGAGCCGGGATCTGGCTCGACCCACAAACTCACCTGAGCTCGCAAACCCGCCTCATGTGGACCATGCAGGACAGCGAACATACTGTCAATTGGCAGGGAGCCTCGGATTACTGCCAGGCGTTGCGCATCGGCGGCTTTTCCAACTGGGGGCTCTCCTCCCCCGAAGAACTCAAGGGCATCTATGACCCGGCAATCACCAAGCTCACGAAGAGAAACCGCTTGGGTGCCAGTTTTTATTACCGTATCAAGGGCCCCATTGAGTTGCGCGGTATTTTCCTCTGGACCGCAGCCAAGCAGAACGACCGGACCGGCATCTGGTTCAGTCCCTCCGACGGAACGCTCAATACCGATGGACTCAACTCCAAGATGGACTATCACGCTCTTTGCGTCAGAGCCTACGAGCCTTATTCGGACGGTCTTGATCTGCCCCAATCGCCCGGGGCATTGCCGGGCGCTCCGCAACGCTAGAGCACTTCCAGTTATTATATAGCGTATTGGGCGCTAAAAAGGAAGCCCTGGCAATCGGCGGTGGAAACCGAGTTAAAGGCGGTCTGGGCTGCCCGGAGCAGTTCCGCTTCCGTGCGCGGCGCGTGGCTGCGCAGGATCTGTTGGATCTTGCTCCACATCGGCTCGATGGGGTTGAAGGCGGGCGAATAAGGCGGCAGGTACAACCACCGCGCGCCCACCGCTTCGATGGCATCGCGAACTCCTGGAATCTTGTGCGTCGCCAGGTTGTCCCGGAT
>JBEKQO010000201.1:0-16761 GCA_049519635.1 Terriglobia bacterium
CTCACCTTACGCAATACTGCTCGTAGAATCAGTCGCTTGAAGGGTGTTTGTGTTTTCATCCCTCCAGCCTACAAGTTAATGGTTCATTAAAGCCAGACCCCCGGGTTCCTGCTGCTCTCCGCCCGCAACCCCTTCGATCTGCACCCGTGCGACTGTGTGATGAAAGGAGGGGTTGGTTTACAATGCCAGACCTGCGGAGCAATGGCACCAGTCCGCAACCCTGTCAGAATCCCCTCCTTCGCCACCAATCTTTGGTCCGACTACGGACACTAGCTCCACTCCCGATCATCAACCGTTTCATGGTCCCACTGCGTGGTTGGTTCGAAGTAACCCGTTCCAGGCTTCAGATGTCGTTTCGCGGCGTCTTCGTTAAGGGTGATGCCGAGCCCCGGCTTATCCGGTACGGTGATCCAACCGTGATCGACGATCGGCTTCTCCACGCCCTCCACCAAATCGCTCCACCAGGGAATATCCAGGGAGTGGTTTTCCAGCGCCAGGACATTGAGTGTGGCCGCGGCGCAGTGGACGCTTGCCATACAGCTTACGGGCGTCCCGGCGAAGTGCATGGCCATGGGCACGCCGTAATCCCATGCCATGTCACCGATTCTCTTGGTCTCCAGGATGCCGCCGGAGGTCGCGAGGTCAGGGTGAATCTTGCTAACGGCACGATTCTCGCAGAGGACGCGAAAACCCTCCTTAAGGTAAATGTCCTCGCCCGTCAGAATGGGTGTGGGGCTCTGGTCCGAGATTTGTTTGAGCAGGTCGGTATACTCCCAGGGAATCACATCTTCGATCCAGGAAAGATTGTACTTCTCGTACGCCTTGCCGAGGCGAATGATCGACTTGACGCCGAGGTGGCCGAGGTGGTCCATGGAAAGCGGAATCTCCATGCCCACTGCGTCGCGCACGGCCGCCACATACTCTTCGAGCAAAGCGATGCCCTTATCGGTAACCTCCATCGCGAGCAGGGGATGAGGGACCTGATTCATTTCCCATTCGCTCAGGCCGGAGCGCTTGGTCACGGTACCGGGTTTGTCCGCAACCAATTCGACTCCCAAGTCCATTTTGAGCCAGGTCAGGCCCATGACTTCTTTGCGCTCCTTCATTCTCTGCGCATAAACCTTCGGGTCCTGGGATTCCTCGGTGTCCGCGTAGATACGAATCTTGTCGCGAAGCTTGCCGCCCATCATCACATAGACGGGGACGTTGTACACTTTACCCGCAATGTCCCACAGGGCCATTTCGATGCCGCACACGCCGCCCGCCAGACGCGCTGGCCCGCCGAATTGCTTGATCTTGCGGAAGATTCGGTCCACTTGCAGGGGGTTCTCACCGAGAATCCGGCTCTTCAACATCAGAGCGTAAGTGGGGCTGGCTTCATCGCGGACTTCGCCCAGGCCGTAGACACCCTGATTGGTATCGATGCGGATGATAGGGGAGTCACCGGGAGCATCCGTAACCAGTGCGATGCGAAGGTCCGTGATCCTCAGCGCCGAAGGGCTGGAATTGGTGTTAACGCCTCGGGGGTAAGCTTCCATCGACTCTCCGTTGAGCAGAGAGCTTCCCAGTGCGGCCGCCGAGCCTTTCAGCATGCCCCTGCGGTTAAAGTAATGCGTATGGAGTTTATTCATGGTGGTCCATCCTCCGCTCGCAAGGTTAAGTTCCTGAAACTCTACTTTTCAGGCATGTGAAGCTTTGAGCCTTTCCGCTCAAGCCATTTATTGAACTCCTTGATCATCGCTTTCGTCCATTCGCCATCGATCTGGCCGGGCGTGTATTTGCCTTCGCGCAGCATCATATGCCCCCATTCATCCACCCGATGGGTCATTTGCGCTTCGTCGATGATCTCCTGGGCGAGTTGGGGAGGGATGAAGGTAATGCCTTCCGGATCGCTTACGGCAACGTCCCCCGGCATCACCATGACCTGACCGATCCGGATCGGCACGTTGATGCCCATTAACGTCACGTCACGCAACGAGGAAGGGTCAACGCCACGAACGAAAACGTGCATGCCGGTGATTTGAGAGATGCCCGTTTCGTCCCGGACCGAGCCGTCCACCACCAAGCCGTTGTGGCTCTTGGTGAAGATGGAGGTGGAAAGGTTGTCACCCGCGTACGTGCCGTCCTTGATCTTTCCGAAGAGGTCCACCACCAGCACATCGCCAGGCGACAGCATATCGATGGGCCAGGAGTTCTGGCCGCCGATGCGCCCCTCTTCCTTACCTTTGGCGTTGATCACCGCGTCCACGTCTGGGCGCTGGGGCATGAATACAACGGTGAACACGCGTCCCACCATCCGGTCTGCATGATTGATCTCGTGCCAGCCGCCCTCGAATTGGAACTTGTAACCGTGCGACTGCAACAGATCCCAGGCTTCCTCAGCATCCACGTCCTTCAAACCTTCGAGCACTGAAGCAGGGACCTTCGGTCGTCCGTCGGCGAATCTTTCGCCCTTCCACTCGGGGGTTAGGGCCACGCGTTGCTCCTTCGAGAACATTCCCAATTGAGCAAAAGCCATGTTTGTATACAGAAATGTCACGGTAGCTGCGATGCTAAGTCGAAAAGCAAGTTTCATAGGCTTCTCCGGAGATAGGTTCTGGGCAAGACCGTGAAGATAAGCCCGCCAAACTTACCACAACAGGGAACTGGAGCAAACAAATTGCTAAAATTTAGCGGCACGCACGCTTCTCGACAACACAGCAAACTTGGAATTCCCTTGCTCACCGGCGCCTTGGTGACTCCTCTTTGGGCGCCGTGGATGGCGCTTCGTGTATGTACCCCAGCTTTGCAGGCCTCATCGACGGGGATGCGGTAAGAACTCTGTATAAGCCTGAATTCCGAAGTTGAAAATAAAGGACTTGCTTTAAGCTATCGCATGATATGGACTAAGCTTATTATTTTCAATACTTTGGCACGCACAAATCCAACTTCGGCGAAGTTAGATTTTCACAGGCTAATCCATTGTGTTTCCGGTGGATTCGCACTCTTAAGATTGGGATACCCCCTTAGCTCCCAGATTTCTTCATGTCGGCTTCAATTTTTGGTATACCGTTTACCAAATATCATAGACTGCATTTCCGATAAAAATTTGGACCTAGCCACAAACCGTTTGTTTCCAATCAAACAAAAATATTGACATTTTGGCCGGAGTCCTGCATATATCATCCGTGTTCGGTCGTTTTGACTGCTGTGAATTTTCTCCCGGGTCGAAACGGCAACAGGGCGCAAACACCATTTAAAACTGCATGGGTCCGGAACCTGAGCTGCTCCTGCTCCCGGAAGGGCCTTCTCTTACTGGCATCTTGTAATAAAGATATATTGGGCTAGACAAACCAACATCGTCGGAGGGCAAATGAGAAAGGGAATAGTCCTAGGGTGCTTGTGCCTCTTTTTGCTCGCGGGTTTGAACGTGTGGGCTCAAACTGAAGCGGAAATCACCGGAACCGTGACCGATCCTTCCGGGGCGGCAATTGTCGGCGCCAAGGTCACAGCCACCAATGAGGGGACACACGGCGTGCGCAATGTTGTGTCGAGCAGCGCGGGGCTTTATGACATACCCGCGCTGGTGCCTGGACTTTACTCGGTGACCGTTGAGATGGCCGGCTTCAAGACGGAGGTCCAGACCGGTATTGAGCTACAGGTACAGCAATCCGCGCGCATAGATATCCAATTGCAGGTCGGCCAGGTCAATCAAAAAATTGAGGTTGCCGCCACTGCGGTCGCGCTGAACACCGAGAACGCCACGGTGGGCTCGGTCATTGAAAACGAGCGCATTGTCGAGCTTCCCTTGGATGGCCGCAACTTCTTGCAATTGACCGCCCTCGACGCCAACGTAATGTACGGATATTCTCCGGACGTGGGCGCAGCCACCAGCCGCATGGGTGGCGAACGCGTCCAGATGGACATCTCCGTGGCCGGGGGCCGCCCGGAATTTGACTATTACACTCTCGATGGAGTCACCAATACGGACGTAAGCTTTAACACTTACACCTTCCTTCCGTCCATTGACGCCATCCAGGAGTTCAAGATTCAGACCGGCGTCTTCCCGGCGGAATTCGGCCGCGGGACGGCGCAAATCAACGTATCCACGAAGCCCGGCACCAACAACCTCCACGGTTCCCTCTTCGAATTCGTGCGAAACACCTCTACGGACGCGCAAGCCTATTGCTTCAATGGGCCTTGCCCTCCGGGAGCCATCCTGCACCAGAATCAGTTTGGAGGTGTGGTGGGGGGGCCGGTGTACATCCCCCACGTGTTCGATGGCCGGAACAAGCTCTTCTTCATGTTCAATTATGAGGGCTTCCGGTCAAGCCAGCAACAGACCGAGTCGGGTATTGTGATGACTGCCGCGGAGCGCCAAGGGGATTACAGTTATTACGCGGATTCCGCTCCACTCTATGATCCCGCCACCCGAGTGGTGAATACGGCGCCCGTTACCATCGGCGGGACGGTTTATCCGGCCGGTACTGCTGTTACCAGCGTCCAGACGTTTGCCAGCGAGTGCGGTGGGGCCAATGTAATTCCCAACGGGAGCAATTGCGCGGGAATGCCCTCGCGCATCGATCCCTTTGCGACCAAGCTCCTGGCCTTCGAGCCCCTGCCCAGCAGCGCCACGGCGCTTCCTGGTCAACTCAATTTGTTTGACTCCTTCCCGTCCACCCAGGTGAACAACCAATACACGTTCCGTGGGGATTATAACCAGAACGCCAATTCCACATGGTTTGGCCGCTGGAGCCAGACCGGCGAGATCGGCGCAATCATCAACAGCGCGATTGCCCAGGGGAACAATTCCCTCGCTACCCACGCCAAACAATTCGTGCTGTCGAACGTGCACACCTTCAACCCCACCACGGTCAATGATTTCCGGTTTGGCTACAACCGGCTCAACAACGGCATCCTGCAACACGACGCCTACACGGGGGTCAATGAAGTAGGGGCGCTGGGAGGCTTTGCCGGAGTTGCCGCTCCCTATCCCGCAATCTACGGCGTTCCGAGCATCGGGCCCGTCGATGTGACGGGCTGGGGCGACTGCTGCGGGATCCCCTTCCTGATCCAGGACAACACCTTCCAGTGGGCTGACACCCTGGCGAAAGTTCACGGGAAACACTCCCTCCGATTCGGCGTGGACATTCGCCGTGACCAATTCAACTCGGCGGGCAATGACTTCGCTCGTGGTGCGTTTAGCTACCGCAGTGAAGGACCCACCTCCAGCGGTCCGCCGAATTTCATCGGGGGCGTTGGCTCGGCGGCCTTCCTGTTGGGCTTACAGACGGCGCTCTGCTCCGCCGAGGGCCTGGCGCACACGGAATTGCGCAACACCTCCCAAGCCTACTTTATTGATGACACTTGGAAGGTCAGCAAAAAGCTCACGATCAGCATGGGGTTGCGATATGAATATGTTGACCCCTATGTGGAAAAGCACAACGACGACTCGAATATCTGGTTCCCTCCCCCCAATGAGACCGTGATCGGCCTTAATCCCGTGACGGGAGGGAGCGTGACAGGGGCGCCCGAGACGGATGTCGCGGTGGAGGTTCGCGCGGGGACGGGAAACTTCTATCAGAGCATTCCGGCGAATTTTCAATTTGGCGGGGGCCTGCTCACTGCCCGAACCAGTGATGTTCCCTGCATGCAGAAAGCCTTGTACTGCGTTTGGAAGACGGATTTTGCTCCCCGCCTCGGGCTTGCCTATAACCCCACCCCCAATTGGGTGATCCGGGCAGGCGCCGGCATATTCTACACGCAGGACATGGCTAACTATTTTTTTGATACAGGGCGGAACCTGGCGGCACGCCGCCAGACTACGACGGATGCTGCGATCCCCAACCTCAGCTTCGAACAGCCCTTAGGGTCTGCCGGGGGACAATTTGTGACGAATCCCTTCACGCTGGCCGAGGGTCCCTACATGCATACTCCTTACCTCTACCAGTACCTGTTGGACGTGCAGCGGCAGCTTACTCCCAACACCATGCTCACGGTAGGGTACATGGGGAACATGAGTCACTCCCTGTGGAAATTGATCGATCAAAACGATCCCCCCGTCCCTGCCCCCGGCCCTATAACACCCCGGAGACCGTACCCAACCTTTGGGGTCATCCAGGGGAATGAACCCTTTGTCAGTGGAGCGTATAACGCATTTTCGGTCAGACTATCCAAGAAGACCTCGCATGGTCTGAGCCTGAACCAGGTTTACACCTGGAGCCGGGACATCGACGATGGGAGTTCCGTTCGGGAACACGCGAATGACAGCCTTTTCCCGCAGAATCCCTATGATTTGAATGCCGATCGTGGCTTATCGAATCTCCATATCGAGCACCGGGCGGTCACGTCGTTCGTTTACGATTTGCCGGCGGGCAAGGGCCGCGCGTTTTTGAATCAGGGTGGTGTGGCCAATGCCGTTCTGGGCGGCTGGCAAGTGGGGGGAATTCTCACCTTGCAGACTGGCTTCCCCGTCGACATTCTCACGGATACAGACGAGGTGAATGACGGAGAAGGGGGTTATGATCGTCCCAACTACACCGGGGCGCCCCTGCTGCCACCTAAGCAAACCATTAATGAATGGCTCAACCCCGCAGCGTACGCGGATACTACCTGTCTTTGCTACGGTAACGTGGGGCGCGATACCGTGATCGGACCGTGGTTCGGCACCATGGACATGAATGTCATGAAGCGGTTTGTGTTCCACGAGGGAACGTACCTGCAAGTTCGCTTTGAAGGCTTCAACGTTACCAATCACCCGAACTTCGGGGCTCCCACAGCGGATATCTCGGCCTCGAACTTTGGGCAGATCACTAGCACCTACGGCAACATGCGACAACTTCAGTTGGGGCTGAAATTCGTGTATTGACCCTGGGAAGTACGCCAGGGCGGACGAGAAGAATCCTGGAGGTGCACCTTAATAAAGTTTGCCACCAGGTTCA
Organism: Terriglobia bacterium; assembly: GCA_049519635.1. Lineage (GTDB taxonomy): Bacteria > Acidobacteriota > Terriglobia > UBA7540 > UBA7540 > Bog-366. The sequence goes on from JBEKQO010000201.1 coordinate 6,921, forward strand.
GCCCATCGTAAGATGGATGCTTGGGGAGCAAGGCGCGGCTGGAACCGCAGCGCCTTGCTCCCGGTTTTCAAGTGTATCTCACCTCTTCAACAGGCGACCTTCAGGCAATTAGGACGATGGGTGCATCCAAGCCACGGACGGCGATCACTCTTTTACCCTTGGTTCTGACCACGGCTCTATTTGCCAAGCCACCCGGTGGGGAACCGGCGGGGGCCGCGCGTCCCGGGGCTGCGAGTTGGCACCTCAAGGGAGACGGAGTAGTCTGCTGTCCGTGTCGGGTTCCGTGTCCCTGCCGTATGAATGCCAAACCCAGCTTCGCCCATTGCGAGGCCACACTCTTCCTGCGGATCAAGCAAGGTCAATACGGAGACGTGAATCTGGATGGTATGAACTTGGTGACTAGTGGAGGAATGTGCGCCATCGATTACCATCTGCTTGCCGCCCTTTACTTTAGCTCGTCCGACAGCCCGGAGCGACAGGCTGCCTTTATAGCGCTGAAATCCACCTTCTCTTCAACCCCTCCGGGGGACCTGCATGTGCGAGTTGTCTCCCTTAACGCGCAAGTTACCGATGAGCACCTTTTCAAGGTTTCAATCCCCGGCATACTGGAAATAGTGGTAGATCGCAACTGGGGTCTTTCCGCGCCACCTATGCCCATGGTGGCGGCTCCCGACCATTTCGCCAACCAGCTCCAGTATGTCCAGAACATTCGCTACAGCGTGCATGACCCCGAGGCAGGGTTGGATTTCGACTACAGCCGTCGCCAAGCGAATTACCGGGTGGTGGACTTGACGGGCGAGCAATACCAGACGAAGTCGATGCTCATCCAGTATGCCGACTACAGTGGGTGGTACTCTCCCGGCCAAATGGCGTTGATCAATGCGCAGCATCTTGAAATTCCCGACCCCGTTGCCCTGCGCGAACAAGCCATCCGCCTAAAAGGCGCACGGGGTTCGCCATGACGACGGCACGGGGAACCTGCATCCTCTTTCTCCTGGCCCTTACCGTTCTTCTTTCCCCCGGATATCGGACGCAGGCTCAATCCAATAATGACCTTCGGCAGCGCGCCAATCAGGCCATGCAAGCCCGGGACTACGCGGCCGCCCGGCAAGCCCTTCTTCTGTTAGTCGAGCGCGAGCCTTCCGCCGAAAATTACAATCACCTGGCAACCTCGGAAGCGGCTGCCGGCCAAGTCAGCCTGGCCATTGCCCACCTCCAGAAGTCCATTCAATTGGGGAATAGGAGCGCCAGCGCCTATTACAATCTCGGCGTCATGGAGGCGCAGGCAAATCGGCTGGATGCCGCCCAAGTGGCGTTCCAACATGCCGTCGATCTGGACCCCAAGCATTCTTCCGCCCGCTACGGCTTGGGCATGGCGCTACTGTCATCAGGTCATCCCCATGAGGCCGCCGAGGTGATGCAGAAAACGCTGGAGCAGACGCCCCCCGAGGAGCGTTTTTGGGTGCTTCTGGTGAGTGCTCAATTTGCCGCGGGCGATTCCAAGAAGGCTGTCGCTTCCACAAGAAACGCCGTAGAGAATTTCCCTGATGACGCACCGTTGGACGTGACCATGGCGACTGCTTGCCTCCGTTATCGAGCCGTGCAAAGAGCGCGGGAACTGCTCGAAGACGCCAACGAGTCGATGCCCAATAATACGGAAACGGCCCTCCTGCTCGCCAAGGCCTGTTTGCTGGCCGGGGAACCCATCGAATCCTTGGCCGTTCTCCAGGGCATGGCCCCGGCTGAGCGAAAAAGCACGGAGCGGCTACTGCTGATGGGGGAGACCCGGGCGTTGCTAGGTGATTTGAAATCAGCGGAAGACGACCTGCGACTCGCTCTCAACGATGCGCCCCGTGACCCGGAGTGCCTGGCGGCCTACGCCTGGATGCAAAACCTTCAGGGCGATTTTGAGGGCGCCCTGACGACTCTCGCGAAAGCTCGTTCCATATTGCCCCGAGCACCCTGGGTACCCTATCGGATGGGGGTGAGTTATTTGTTTCTGGGGAAACTTGGACAAGCCGAAAATGCCTGCCAACAGGCGCTGCAACTTGACCCAAAGTATTCGCCCGCTTACATGGTACTTGGAATGGTCAAGATAAATGAAAAGCATTATCAGGATGCCACAATTGATTTCACTAAAGCGGTCGATTTGGCCCCTGATAACCCCTTTTACCATCGCCAGCTCGGGATCGCTCTTTACGACAGAGGGAAGGTGGCCCTGGCCGGTGAGCAGTTCGACTTGGCCTTGCAGCGCGATCCCAAGGATGCGGCCGGTTATTATTGGCGGGCCAAATCGCTCCAAGCTCAGGGTGAGAAGGATAAGGCAATTGCCGATCTGAACGCGGTCATTGAGCTCGAGCCAGATTATGCCGAGGCCTATACGGAACTTGCCCGGATCTATGCAGAGACCGGCCAGGCTTCCCGGGCTGCGGAGGTGCTGGCTCAGCAGAAGAAACTTGGCGCACCCTCCCAACCCTCGGGAGACAATACCCTTCTGCGAACACTCCCCGATGCCACGCGCTAAGCCATCAGCGCCCTCACGGCCGCCGGTCGGTACCGTACGCTTGTGCTAACATTGCCCGAGGCGATCCGTAAGGAGTGAGAAATGCGGCCCCTTCCAATTTGCCTTCTCTTCACCCTCATGCTCTGTCCCAGCGCACGTGCGCAGGAACCCAAGGTGGAAGTTAACTTCGCCGGGATCGAGCTCTTTGAAAACGACCGAGGCTGGAAGGTAGAAGAGACGCGTGATTCCGTCCTCACCAGCTCCCCTCTGGAGAGAGGAGATATTATCCTTAAGGTGGGCGGGCAGGGCGTCGCCCCGCTTGGACCGCTTTCCATCCCTCCTTTGCTCGAATACGCACTGATCAAAGATGTCAGCGTGGTGGTCGAGAGAGCAGGGCAGGAAAAGGAACTCTCTTTCCACCCTCCCTCGGCCTCCGGTTCGGAAGGGAGCCGGGAAACATCGGCCATGGGCGCCACTTTCAGATCCGTGGAAGACACACAGAGAATTATCATCACCGACATTTCGGCCGGCAGTCCGGCTGAACGTGCGGGATTGAAAAGCGAAGATGAACTCCTCGCCGTGGGGGGCAAGGGCGTGGGAGAAATGACGTTAACGCAACTCGCGGACCTCTTTTCCAAGCCCCGTGATTCGGGCGAGCGCATACGGGTACGGCGTGGAAGTCACGAAGTTGATACCACCTTGAAGCCGGTTTACTCCGAGCAATCCTTACAGTCTCCAGGGGCGGAGAAAATGCCATTTCCGCTCCACGCACGCGGAGAGCAAGCCCCGGCCTTCAGTTTGCCTGACCTGAGGGGCAGGAGCGTGGCGCTCAATAATTTTCGGGGTAAACCTGTACTCCTCACATTCTGGGCCAGTTGGTGTCGTCTATGCGTTGCCGAGTCTGACCTTTTTGAGAGATTAAATCGGGAAATGGGGACCAGACTCGTCGTTCTTGGGCTTGACGTCGATGATGATCCGGAAGAATTGCAGCACTTCCTTAAAATTCGGCCTCTTTCATACCCCATATTGATCGCGGGGGATTTTCCCAGCCCAATTCCAATAACTTATGACCTGGTGGGCACTCTGCCAGTGACGATCGTTATCGATCCCGACGGTTATATTATCTACTTGCAGACTGGCTTTTCGCCAGTCGCCCCATTGGAATCCAGGGTTCGTTCCTTGGTGGCTCAAACCAATGGGAACTAAGGCTCATGGGTGCGCTTCGCGAAGCGCACCGACACCTGCCCGTTAGTCCGCCGGATTGCTTCTCACAATCGGCACGTGGATCAGCACGGGCCGCCTCTCAGCTAACCCCTTGGCACTGGCCGGTTGGATCTCCGCTGGGCTCGATACGCGCACGCTGATCGCCCCGAACCCGTGCGCCACTTAGTCGGAGCTTACCGGCCCGATGCCGCCAAAGTGGCGTTCCAACATGCCATCGATCTGGACCCCAAATACTCTCCCGCCCGCTTCGGCTTGGGTACGGCGCTACTGTCGTCAGGTCATCCCCCGGAGGCCACCGAAGTGACGCAGAAGACGCTGGCGGAGACAGCCTGTGCCTGCCAAAAACTCCGTCCGGATTGAAATCATTGATGTTGGTTCGCACCCGCTGCTAAGCTTCCTGCTCCCATGTTTACCTTATTCTTTTCCTCCCTGGGGACTCTCCGCTCCTGCTTCCAAACCCGGGCGGCCTTGCATCTGGAGAATCTTGCCCTACGCCACCAGATCGATATCCTGCGGAGGGCGCAGCGTGGGCGGGTTCACCTGACCTCCGCGGACCGGTTGTTCTGGACATGGCTTATGCACCTATGGTCAGGTTGGCGCTCTGCCGTCGCCATCGTCAAGCCGGAGACGGTGATAGCCTGGCACCGCAAGGGATTCCGGCTGTATTGGACTTGGAAAAGTAGACAGGGTAGGCTGGGAAGGTCGGAAGTGTCTCGGGAAATTCGAGGCCTGATCCGGGAGATGAGCTTGGCGAATCCGCTCTGGGGAGCGCCGCGCATCCATGGCGAGATCCTCAAGACCGGGATTCAACTATCTCAAGCCACCGCTGCCAAGGACATGGAGAGTCGTCGAGAACCGCCCTCCCAGACGTGGCGCACGTTCCTCGACAGTCACCTAAAGCAATTGGTCTCGACAGATTTCTTCGTGGTGCCGACGGTGAACTTTCGTATCCTTTTTGTTTTTGTAGTATTGGCCCATCATCGGCGCCGTGTAATTCATTTCAACCTCACTGCCCATCCCACCTCGGAATGGACAGCCCAACAAATCACGGAGGCATTCCCTTGGGGCTCGGCCCCGCGCTATTTGCTCCATGATCGCGATAGCATCTATGGCGACGTCTTCCGCCAAAGAGTCCGAGGGATGGCGATTCGAGAAGTCCTGACGGCCCCGATGTCGCCGTGGCAAAGTCCCTATGTGGAACGCCTGATTGGATCAATCCGACGGGAATGTCTGGACCACCTCCTCGTGTTCAACGAAGCATCTTTGCGACGCACGCTCAAATCGTATTTTGAATATTACGACAAGTCGCGAACGCACTTGTCGCTGGAGAAAGATGCACCGGAGCCCAGACCAGTTCAACCGCTGGAGCTGGGGTCAGTCATGGAACTGCCGGAGGTCGGCGGACTGCATCACCGCTACGAACGGCGGGCGGCTTAAAGAACTGTTCGCGGACTCAAATGAGATGTGTTCCGACCGGCTGTGGGTTGAGATCCGTAAAGACTCCGGTCCGCCCGGAACAGGACCTCCTCCGAACTCCCCCCGCCATGAATCTGCAGCCCGCGTCCGCTAAGTAACTCCCTCGACCCTTTGACGGCCCCGTGAATCGATGCTTTTTATGGTCGAACGAGTTTTTGGCAAGGACAGGGGCAAGCGGGGCTCGTCCGACGCGCAACACTAGCCGACGGAACCCGCGACCTTGGCTGGGCCTGCTTTAACGACAGATTTCGTTGTGTCGATGGCAGGAGAGGCGTACGATGCAGACGAGCAACGGGTACAAATCGGAAATCCCGGTTTACCACAGACGGGATTCTTCTGCCGCGTCTGGGAGATCAGAATGGCAGGTTGCAAAGGGATTTTCCGCAGCCTGTGGAACCCCGGCTCTCGGACGAGCGCACGATTCTCAGAAAGGAGACGCAAGGTGATTTGCCTTAGCCGCTTGTTCACATTGGCCACCGTTGCATCGCTTCTATTACCGATTCAGATGATCGGTCAGCGGGCGCAGCCGGATGCCGTTCCAGTGGATGATGTCCGTGCCAAAGTCGGTCCGCTGCCTCAGGGCGGCTACATGCTGAATACCGGATGGCGGATCAACGCCGCCGGCAGGAACATTCCCTTGGGAACTCTTCCGATGTCTCATGCGTTGTCCCCTGACGGACGCTACCTGGCGATACTCAATGGCGGATTCGAGCGGCCCTCCGTCAGCGTTATTGATTTGAGGGACGAACATGAGGTGAGCCGCATAGCAATCGAGGACGGGTGGCGAGGTCTCGCCTTTTCGCCGTCTGGCAACAAGCTCTATGCCGGGAATGGCGGCCGCCCAACCATCACGGAAATCACGTTTAACAACGGCAATCTCACCGCGCAACGGAAAATCGAGCTCTGTCCCGGCGAGCAGGGCCATGCCGGACACCTCGTTGGCGACGTCGCCCTGAGCCGCGACGGGAAACAACTTCTGGTTAGCGACCTGGATCAAGACACGATTTATTTCGTCGAAGTCGATTCCGGCAAAGTGTTGCGCCGGGTCTCGTGCGCGCCGAATCCATACGGGCTGCTGATCAATCCGGATGGCAAGTCTTTCTTCGTCACGAGTTGGAGCACGGCATCGGTTCACCAATATCGCATGGAAGATGGGGCCGAGGTGGCCGCGATTTCTGTCGGTGCTCATCCTACTGAAATGGTCTGGAAGCCGGAATCCGGCGGCCGCCTTTTCGTTGCCTGCGCGAATACGAATCATGTATACGTAGCCGCGGCTTCCGGCGAATTCTGGAACGTCGTGGAGAAAATCAATCTCGCCCTTTCCCCCCGGCAGCCCGTAGGCATGACACCAAGTTCGATCGCACTGAGCCAGGATCATCGCACGATCTACGTGGCCTGCTCGGATGCCAATTCGGTTGCCATAGTGGATGTCTCGCAAGTACGCAGTGCGGTGCGGGGTTTTGTTCCGACCGGATGGTATCCGACGGCCGTTCGTGTTCTGGCGGACGGCCGGCTGGTGGTTTTGAACGGGAAAGGGCTCAACTCCTATCCAATGCCGCTTCGCAGACACGGTGATTATGTACTATCTCTTCAGTCGGGTTCTGCCACGATCGTGGAACCCTGGGATGCCCAGCAACTCCAACTCTACACGAAGCAAGTCCTGGCTAATTCGCCCTACCGGGACAGTTTGCTGGAGAATGCCGGCGTGGAAGATGGGAATCCAATTCCCAATCGACCCGGCGCCCCCTCGCCCATCAAGCATGTGATCCTGCTGATGAAAGAGAACCGTACGTACGATCAGATGCTGGGCGACATGAAGGAGGGCAACGGTGATCCTTCGCTCGTCATGTTTGGGGAGAACGTCACGCCCAACCACCACAAGATCGCCCGGGAATTCGTCTTGCTCGACAACTTTTATGTCAATGCGGATGTGAGTGCCGACGGGCTGTACTGGACGACGGCAGCCATTGCCCCTGATACGACGGTAAAAGCCTTGCCTACAGAGTACGCAGGCCGAATCTACGGCTTCGCGCCCAATGCGCACTTCCACAATGCCATCCAACCCCAGCGCGGCAAGTCCAACCCGGAAGGGGTTCGCACTGCGCCAGGGGGCCACATCTGGGATAAGGCTCTCAAAGCCGGTGTCTCTCTTCGTAATTATGGCTTCATGGCGATTAACCTGCCGCACCTTAAGCCCGACGGCATTCAGATCCAGGAAGTCATGGATCCTGTCGTGGCGCCGTACACGAACATGTATTTTCGGCAGCACGACCGGTCATTTCCGGATGTAAAACGTATGAATGTCATTTTCAAGGATCTCGATCAGTGGGAGCAGACGGGCAACATGCCACAACTCATCCTGATCACGATCGGCAATGATCACACCGAGGGTACCCGACCGGGAGCTTGCACGCCAAGCTCCTGCGTCGCAGAGAACGACCAGGCATTGGGTGTGCTCGTCGAGCGGGTGTCAAAGAGCACATTCTGGCCGAGCACGGCGATTTTCGTTCTCGAGGACGATTCGCAGGATGGCCCCGATCATGTGGATTCGCACCGTTCTCCAGCCTTTGTGATTTCGCCCTATACCAAGCGTAAATACGTTGACTCCACTTTGTACAACACGACGTCCGTGCTCCGGACTATCGAGTTGATCTTGGGTATGGAACCGATGACCGTATTCGATGCCGGCGCGCGACCGATGGCGAATTGCTTCCAGCAGAAAGCAGATCTGACACCTTACAAGTCGGAGCCCCCCCGAGTGTCACTGACGGACAAGAATCCAGCAACCTCTCCAACGGCGGAGCGTTCGCTGAAGCTCGACTTCAGCGGATCCGATCTGAATGACGACGAGGAATTGAACGAGATTCTCTGGCTTGCTATCAAGGGGACTCAACCCCCGCCGCCGGTACGGAGTCGGTTTTCACGTTAGAGCACCTTGCGAAGCACATACTCCCTCCTGTTTTGGCAACCGCCCGTGGACTCGCACCCTAAACTATAGCTGGAATCGACTCTGGGCTGGGAAGCCTGGAACACATGAAGCTTCTTGATTAGTGTCGGAAAATTTTACCGATAATTAACGTTGCTTGTACAGAAGCGCCACATTTCTTCGGTCTACTCAAAAAAAGAACAGATCGCACCAAGTTGGCAAGCTTCGCCGAGGGTGGCAGCGAAGCGATTCGATTCGGTATTTGCCGCCAGGGTAGATTCCAAACTGCCGTTATTGGGAGGAGGGTGACATGAGTATTCAAAGGATAAAGATTCCTCTATCTCGTGGCTTGCTGCTGCTCAGCTTGTCCGTTCCATCCTGGTCGCAGGTGCAGAATGCTAGTCTCACTGGATTCGTCTCCGATCCCAGCGGGGCTGTGGTACCGCAAGCCGGCGTTACAGCTACCCAAATTAGGGGGCCTTAGAGTAAAAACCGCAGACTTGCTGCCGGTACCCCATTTTCTGCGCGACGCTCCGCGTCCCATGGGATTTGATCGCGCCGATAGCGAAGCGGCGAAGCCGGGTGACGTTTTCCGGGCCGTAGCCGGTACGGATGCGACTGCGGTCCTCCTCATAGTTCCAATCGAGAATGTAGTGGCAACTGTTCTCGATCGTCCAGTGCCCGCGGTTGACCTGGAGAACGCGTTGCGGGTCAGCTTGTTGGGGGGTTCGGCTGGTAAGGCCGTAGGCGATTTCTCGGGAAGTCTCACCGGTCTTTGTCTCGAGGCAATAGCGCTCGACGACAAAGGCTTGTCCCACGTGAGGAAAGTCGAGGTAGTCATTGAGTTCAGCGGTGGTCCAGATCCTGCGGGTTTCGAGGCGTCCGTGATCCGGGGGCGTAGCGTACATAAATCTCCGTTTATTGACGTGCCCCCTGAGAGCTCGCCTGGCTCTTCCATTCAGAGGCGAAGGGGTGTATGGTAATGCTGGGCCGGAAAATCAAAATGCATATCCCGGCTTCGTAATCAATGTGCGAGGTGCCATGCGCGCGTTAAAATTGGTCCTTCTCGGCGCTGTCCTGATCGTCATGAACGTAACTCCAGGGAAAGCGCAGAAAATCAAAGTCGGCGAACCCGCGCCTGACTTTACGGTTCCTTCTCTTGACGGCAAAACCACCTACCGGCTGAGTGATTTCCGCGGCCATCGCGTACTGGTTTTCAACTGGGCCTCGTGGTGAGTGTGTCGCGAAGAACTGCCGGTCTGGCAGAAATTCTACGAAAAGCACCACCAAGAAAATTTCGAAATCCTCTCGGTTTCAATGGATACGCAGGGAGCGGAGGTGGCAAGGCGCTTTACCGAGGCCGCGGGGGTGACCTATCCCTCCGCAGTTGATCGCGCCCAGGGACTGTGGGATCTGTACGGTTTCCCGGTGGTCCCAAACGGCTTCTTTGTGGACGAGCAGGGAATACTCCGCTATGCCAAAATTGGCGATTTCGACGCTCGCAATCCGGTAGACGTGGCGGCTATCGAACGTCTCCTGGCTGCTCCCAGCATTCCGCCGGCGACGAAACCCGGTTTTGAATACACCCGCTCCATTGAAGAGGCGCTTCACCGCGCCGAGGAAGCGGTTAAGCGCGATCCTGCGAACCTGGACCTTCGTCTGACCTTGGCGGAACGCCGCGTGGAAGCCAAGCAAGATGCGCAGGGGTTGCG
>JBEKQO010000202.1:0-13926 GCA_049519635.1 Terriglobia bacterium
GCTCGCTTACCAGCTTCCGCCACTTCCCCAACGCCTGCTTGATTCTTTCTCGTTGCCTCATCCTGCAACCTTGCTACACACTCCCATCCCCGCGCAAGATGCGCTTGGCGCACCGCTCACGAAACAATGCGGTCGGTCTGGCGGCGGAAGGCGCGCGTCATCGTGCCGATCCCCCAGGCCTGATGGGCTTGGCTCGCGGCAATCCACTCGGCCATCGTCTCCTGCGTGTCGTACCAGCTCCCGTGCATGGTCCAGGTCTGCGCGTAGGGAATTTTGTCCGGGCTCCAGTGGTCGTTCACGGCGGCCGGGAGCCAGTCCTTCGGGTAGTATTTAAACATCGTGTCGGCATCTTCCAGGCCCTCGACGCCATATTCGCCGCTGCCGTGCTTCCATCCCGCCTTGGCATTCACCCAGTAGCCGCGCATGAACTTGCCGATGGGCAGGGCGTGGGAGCCATACCAGGCGCAGTAAATATGATTATCGGGGAGGCCGGGTTCAGGCGGGTCGTAGTCGCCATCCACGGTCTTGATGACCCTCGCCGGATTGTGGACGTGCACCACCGAAGAGGCTGCCTCGAAGAAAAGCTCCAACTCCGGGCGGGTGAGGTCGCGATGCGCCACATTGTCCTTCTCGGCGTTGGTCGGCTCGTTGATATAGCTGATCATGATGTTCGAGGGATGGTTGCGCACCAACTTTTCCATCTCGCCCGCCTGGCGAATGGCCTCGACAAGCTGCGGCCGCCGCAGCAGCCCGAACAGGGGCAAGTCCGTCTGCGCCATCATGCCCAGGCGGTCAAACATGTCGTAAACCTCAGGCTGCACGGGGGTTTGGGTGAGGCGGAAGAAGTTCATGTGGGCGAGCTTGGCGATCAGAATGTCCTCAATCAACTGCTGCTCCTCGCCCTTCATCGCCGGCACTTCAAAGTTGCCCATGGTGTCGGCGCCGCGAAGGATGACGGGCTCGCCGTTGAGGTAAAGCGTGCCTTTCACCGCGGAGGTGTCGTCCATGCGAAACTCGCGCATGCCAAAATGGTCCTGCGCCACGTCCACCGGCCCGCCATCCTTGGGCCGTACCGTGGCGCGCACGGTGTAGAGGTAGGGACTTCCGGGTTCCCAGGTGCGAAAGTCGCCGAGGTAGAGCGTCGCGCGGTACTCCGTGGAACTCGGACCGGCGGGCGCAGCCTTGATCGGCAGATTTTCCAGCGCCGGACCGTGAAAGTTCTTGGGGTAGATTGAAACCGTCAGGTCGAGTTCGCGATTGACGTTTTCGCGGTAGTCAACCTCGACCCGCAGTTCAATGGCCTTGTTCTCCAAGTCGGGCTGAACGAAGAATCCAGCGATGGCGAGCTTCGGTCGGCCTTCGAGATAGACTTTTTGCCAGATACCGGCCCCGGGAGGGCACGCATGCCAGCCCAGAACCGGGTCATCCCACCCTACCCCTGTCGCCGCGTAAATCTTGTCACCATCCACCTTGGTGCCGCTCCACGAATCGACCCCCAGCATGATCGACTCGTTTTGGAAGCGGACCACGAGGATGTTCTCGCCGTCCCGGCGCAGGTAGGGAGTGACGTCCACCTCAAACGGCGCGAAGAAGCCTTCGTGGGTGGTCACCAGACGGCCGTTGAGATAGACCTGGCATTTGTAATCCACCGCGCCAAAGCGCAGCAGCACGGCCTCCTGCTTCCAAATGGCGGGAGGAATGTCGAGGACCTTGCGGTAGTAACCCGCCCACCAACCGACGGGTCCGCGGTAGTCGGGAAGGCGCACGTTCTGCCAGGAACCTTCGCCCCGCCCAACGCGGGAAAAGTCGCGCAAGTCGTCGGGCTCTTCCAGACGGAACTGGAACGCGTCCAGTTCCACGCGTGCGCGGGTTGCGGGCATGGGTGGGGTGTAATCTGCCAGGAACGGCTCGTATTGTTGGCGCAGCTCGGCCAGCGCGGCCCGAAACTCCTCGCGGGTGTGCATAAGGGGCCGCAACGGAAAATCGACCGACGGACTATTTCGCTCCGCCTCCAGTTCCACCTTCGGAAAAATAGGTGGCGGATTCTCAACCAGGCGTCCCCGAATTTCCGCTGCCGGTTGCAAGGCGATGGCGGCGAATCGATCTGCATGCTTCGGCGCCGGCCCGTTCGCGGCTTCAACTTGAGCAGGCAGAGGCATGCCGGCGGCGAGCGAATGCCCTCCGATCAGGGCTGCCGAGCCCTGAAGAAATCTGCGACGTCCGATGGGTTGATGCTTCATACTTCTCCCGAAATCAGAATCTTAAGGTCAGGCTGGCGCAAGCAAAGAGTGCAAAACGCTGTTTTCCAGAAGTACTTTTTGTCACTCGACCTTGTGTTTTCATACACATCCCCGGACCAATCTACATTTTTCACATCTTTTTCTGCGCCGCTCCGTTCGAACTGCGTCAGGCCCCCTTGTCGGTCCCCCCACCGGTTCGGGAGAGGACCCGCGGGCGACTTCGCTGGCCGTGCGCCAATCGGGCAAACCGCTGTTTTCCGGAAGTACTTTTTGTCACGCGACCTTGTGTTTTCATACACATCCGCGGACAAATCTACATTTTTCACATCTTTTTCTGCGCCCCTCCGTTAGAACTGCGACAGGCTCCTTGTCGGCCCCCACGGGTACGGGAGAGCACCCAGCTATTGTTTCTGCCTTCCTGTGTTTCCAACAAGTTCTTGGGAGTACCCTGTATATTTGACCTCAAAACGGAGACTTTGGATTGTCGATTTTCGTCTGTATTGGACAGCAAGTCTGATAATCGAAGAACGTGGTGGAGGCTTGCGTCCTCTTGCCACGGGTCCCGGACCACATGGAGACCCTGACATCTGCTATTGTTTCTGCCTTCCTGTGTTTTCAATAACATCTCGGGAGTACCCTGCATATTGACACTGGATTCCGCCGGAACAGCGCTTTCCGACGGCATTGACACGAACGCTGCGGGGTGCCGGCCGTTGATTCGGGTAATAATTTACTTGACTCGCCCGCTCTTGTCGAACGCTAGCGGTTCCTTGGACATTTGTCTCCCCGTCATTGTCCCAAGTAGTTGTCGAACGTTCTGTGATGCCGGTGGCCGACCCTGACGCGGATAACCACATGTGCGTCATTTGGATCGACATCTGGCTTGCCGGGCAGTGAGAGCAACTCATCTGTCGTTACGTGCACCTCCGATACAAGTCGGTCATCCTCCAATAAGCAGAAAAACGGCGTTTCATCTGCCTCGGGCGTCGCATTTGCTGTCTCCCGTAGGCTGTCAGGGATTCTGAGGGCGTCCATAATCGTTTTCAACTGCCCGTCAATATCTCCTTGGCTTAGGATGTGCCTAGTCATCTGCGGCCCAGGTCTCAACAGCAGCACATCAAGTGAGCACGTGGCGTCAAGATCGCGCGCTACAAGCGGGATACAGTTAAACCCCGCACGATCCCAGTTGTTACCCATTGCCTTAAATCCATACGAGATGCGGAGCTTCTCATCTATGGACGAGTAGCCAGTAGGGATTGCCTCGGGCAATTTCAGGGACCAATGTTCGGCCAGCTGACGCAGGCTAGGTCTCGATTCCCACAGATGCCGCAGTTGTGGATGAAACACCTTGCGAATTGCATGGGTGTCCCCTGGATGCCCTTTGTTCCCAGTCGGGCGCACTAGTCCCTCAAACAGCAGTCTGAATTCCACAATTTGATCCTCTTCTTCAATCGCATCAGCCGCACCAAGAAAGGTGTGGGTATAGGGCAACTAACCGACTGTACCACTTGGGCGAGTCAAGTCTATTATTGCCCTGATTCGGGCAGAAAGGCTGACGTACCACGGCCACCCTGGCCATGCCCCGGTGCTGGCGGGACGCCTGCTCCTCGGCGCCTCGGCTTTCCCGCCGAAAGCTTCGGCAAGCGCAAGCCGAAGCTCCCAGGCAAGTGCGCAATTTCCATAGGGCACACTTCACCCGAGTTGTTACCCGCACGTTGGCGACCGGAAGCTAGCCTAATCGTGGCGGTTTGGGTTGCTGCGGACGGAGAGGAGCGGGAATTTTGTGCGTTTTTTCCTACCAATTTGAAGTCTCACCGTCCGCGCGCAGTCCACGGCTTCATGTTCGCGTCTTTACTTCTGCACCACAATCGGTTCGGAAACCACGGTGTTGGCCAGCGCTTGCGGGTCCGAAATCGACGGTTTCCACAACAGGTCGAACTGAAATTCCATCGCGCCGTTCTCGTTGCCGACGAAGTTGGTATACCAGAAGTTGTTGTAAATTTCCGCCAGAATGCGGTCAGCGGGAGCGGGCGCTGTGCGCCGGCCCCAGATCTCAGGATGCTTGAACGTCACCAGGGGAGCGTCGCGGCTGACCCAGAGCCATTGCCCGTCCTTCGTATCGTATTTCGCCCATCCGTCAAACGCGAAGTAATCCCGGCAACTGCCGAGTAGTTGATCCTGGTAGGGCGTGAAAGGCATTCCCCCCTCGGAAAGTTGCGGTATGACCCCTTCTACGGGCAACGGGAATGCGACGTAGAAGCTCTCCGGGGCATCGGACGACAGCCGATTGATGCTGAGGGTCAAGCGCACCAGTGGCTCGCTTTTCCAGATTTCCAGTGTCCGCGTCCCGCGTTTGAGCCGGGGGTGCGTGAACTGCTGCTTGTAAACCAGGGTGTGGCCGGTCTCGACGACTTCGACTTTGCCTGCCGTACCACCCACCTCTTCCACCTTCCCAGGTTTCCCCTGTGACATATCGTCAAGAATCCAGCGCGGCGCGAAGCCGACGGGGCGGACCGACAGAAAGTCACCCAACCCCTGCGTGAACAATGGCCGCTCCATGCCCTTCCAGCGGACGGAAACCGGCCAGCCGGTGGAATCCTTTTTGAGTTCGGGAGCGTCTTGAACGGCGGCCGCGCCTTTCAGCAAACCCACCGAGTTCGGGGCCAGGTTTTCCACCCAGAACTTGGCTGTGACTTTCGGCTGATTGTCGGAGAAAACCGCCGGGTCGTTTTCGGGCGAGAGGTCGGCGGCGCTTTGCGGACGTGTCCACGGCAGTAACCCCGGCTCGAAATGATCCACGCCGGGAACTTCCATGCGCATCGCCCGTGCGGGAATCGTCACCCAGCCGGTAAAGGGCAGCGGCGCGGAATTAACGACGTAAAAGCCCGGAGAGGCGCCGCTTAGCAAGTTGCGCGCAAGTTTGGCCTGCAACCACTCGCCCAGCGCCATGGAGCGATAGGCGAGACGAGCCTTCTCAATCCATTGGCCGACCGTATCGGCGCTATCGGGAAGAGCCACGCTGTTGGCCCCTCCCCAACTGTGCTCGTCGAAAAGGCACAGGTCCTTGCGGATTTCCTCGATCATCGTTGCGGCCTGAGGATCCATTGACCCGAAAACGGGAGAAGCCGACGCACGCAGATAGCCCTTGGCGATGCGCGAGGCACAAACTTCCCGCGGGGCGGAGGCCTCACCGTTTGACCACCAATCCGGCCACTCTCCCGATAACTCGGGCAGGGAAGAGCCGGCTTCCGCTTCGAATTTCTCCAGCGCTTCGGCCCCCGTCACCAGCCGCAGCTCAGGCTTCAGGCCCAGACGGTTCCAAGCCGCGACAAAGTTCGCGAGCGGCGGGAAGGGCGGGTCGTTATCCATGCGCCACTGGTTCGTAAAGGGCAACACCAGGGTGGATTGCTTATAGCCCGCGGCCTCGAGACTCTGAATCTGCTTCAGGCAAATCTTCTGCGCCTGCCGCAGCGAAGCTTCGTCGGTCTTGAAGAAATCACCCGCATGCGGCGGCCGGTAGTAGGTTTCGGCAATGCGGGGAACCGGCCCACGCCGCCAATCGCTTTCGTGAAAGTATTCATACCCCATGGGGTAGCTATCGCCCAGGTAGACCATCATGCGGCGGCCGTCGGGCATGCGCCACCAGAAGGCCGTGGGACGATGGAATGGCGGCCCGCCACTATCGCTGTTCATGCCCATGAACAAACGGTGAATGCCGTGGTCAAGCAACTGAACGGCGCCGGCGCGCGGAAAGCCGTTCACGTCATCCTGCACGGCAAAGCTGGGGTGGAATTGCTTCCACAAGTCCGCGGGAACCCAATGCAGCATCTGCACCCACTCATCGCGGTCCAATGTGGGCGCGTTGTTCAGAGGCAGCGCCGCAATGGCAATCTGCCCGCGGTCGACCGCCGCCAGCAGTTGGTTCCGGCGTTCCGGGGAAGCGGCCTGCCACCAGTCGTACACCGCCACCAGCGATTCGGTGGTCCAGCGATAATTGGCGTCTGCCGCGCAGGCGTCGAGGGCAACGTCAATGTAGCTCCGCTGCTGCTCGCGCGTCACTGCGGGATGGTCGGTAAAACCGATGTCCATGTGCGAGAGATTGAAGATATCGATGCGGGTGATTTGGGCCTGTGCGGCCGATAAAAAGCCCAGTCCGATGAAGATGGGACAAAGCAATCGTTTGAGGAATAGCATAAGGTAGCTCCGTGTTACTTGCAGGTTCGTTTGGTTACGTAGCAATGCTCACCGACCACCGCAGCGGTTTGTCGGCGCTTTCGCCTTGAATCTGGATTGCGCCATCGGCCGTCAGGAGAAGCGGCATTTCGACGCCGTTCGCTTCCACGCGCGCCGCCTTCTTGACCTCGTCCGCCGGCAGATGGAGCGTTACGGTCCACGCGCCTTCATGCGGGTGCGTGGCGTACCAACCTTCGTAGCCGTGCGCGGATTTTTCCAGCCCGAGCAGGCGAGAAGAGAACTTGTATGCGGGCAGCGGCAATGCGGGCCGCAGGTCCACACCTTGCGGTGTGAATTCAATTCCCAGTAGCTTGGCCGCAGAATACAGGGGCCAGGCATGCGCGTGCGCATTCATCACCGGGTAATCGACGACGGAGAAATCGTTCTTTCCTTTGCCCAGCACCGCGTCGCTGGGTGTCTCGCGCCCGGCGAACCGCTGGCTGGGACCGTTGTAGCTGTCGGACGCGCTCCAGACGCCATACCAAACGTCGGGATAAACCTCCGCGTGGCGCGCTAGCGAACTCTTCTTCCACTCGTCCCACGCCAGTTTTCCATCCACCGCGGCCAAGCCCCAGACCAGCATTCCATCCAGAGCCGGCGCGGTGTTGATCCAATCGGCGGGCGGCGCCCAATCCTGATTTCCTTTCGTCGAAGCCGCCGAGCCGCGATTCCACATCATCGCGCCGATAGGGGAAGGCCGGCGCAGCAATTCGTCCATGGCCTGGACCAGTGTGCGGGCTTGGTCGGGCGTGGCGCAGCCGCCCACAATGGCCCACGGCTGTGGTTCCATCCACAGGTTGTCCGTGCCCAGCCAGCCGGAATGCTCGCCCAGCCAGGCGCGCCGGAACCATCGGCCTGCCCATTGCCGGCTCACGGCCTCGCGGCACTGTTGGGCCGCGGCGCTTGCCTGCCTGCGCAATTCGTCGTCGATGCCGATGAATTCGAGCATCCGCGCATAATGCCCAAAAACATACGCGCCCATGGCGGAGTTGTAGACGCTCTCTCCCTGGTGGATGTACTCGTCGCGCCACTTCAGGTCCACCGCGTCGTACACCAGGCCGTCCAGCCAGTCGTCCATCAGCATGCGAATCAGCCCGTGCGGCCCATTGCCCACACCATCCATCATGTGGCGGAAGCAGAGCGTGAGCACGCTGTGGACCGTGGCTTTGCCCGCAGCCGGGCCGTTCACCATATTGGTGGGTATTTCCTCGTAGAGGAAATTACGGTCGCGCGTGGCCAACACATACTCGCTGGCCACCCAGAGCAGCCACAGAGGCAGGTCGCTGGCGTCATCCTGGCTGGTGGGCATCTGCATGCCGTGACCGACGATGCCGTAAGGAACGGAGCCATTCGGCCGCACTTCTTTCAGCGTGTAACGCAGGACTTCCCTTACAAATTCGGGCGCGGTGAAAACCAGGGGCAGCGCGTGCTGCAAGGGGTCGCGCGCCGCGCCCTGGAATCCCCATGGATATTGATACTCGCCGCTCTGGGAGAGAATGTGTTCCTGAAAGAAGTCGTCGTAAGTTAGGTTGCTGCGAACGTAGTAGTGGCTCCAGGTTGTTTCGCGCTCCACCCACGGCTCCGCCGGCGTGCTCAAGGTCATGCTGTTGTCTTTCCATTGGCGGCTGGAACGAGCAAAAAGCCCGCCGATATCGGTTTGGTACCTCCGAATCAGGTGGCCGGCGGAGAATCCCTGGGGAAGGTACCCGTAAAGGAAATGGAGCGTGCGGCTCTCGCCGGGTTCAAGGTGAAGGCGACGTTCCAGCAGCAGGGCGCTCTCGGGTCCCGTGGCGCGGAGCTCACCGTTCAATCCCCGCTCCAAGCCGGAAGGATGCAGCACGCCGCCGGTTCCGACGAAAGCCTTGCCGTCGGTGGTCCAGGCGTCCGCGGGGGCATCGAGTGAGGCCAGGAACGTCGCCGGCGGATTCAGGTCTTCCATGCTGGCGCTGCCCACCGAATCCGCCAGCGAGGCAAAGTCTCCCGAGGCGCGCCCGGCCGCGGCATCTTGCACGGCTTGCCATAGCCGTTCGTCTTCCGCCGTGCGGCCCAGAAATCGCTTCGATTCGAGCAGGCCCGCGCCACTTTCAAGGCGCTCGAATGAGTGCGCAAAGCGGTCGCCGAATTTGCGCCGCAGTTCCACCGCCTTGCCCGGCGTGCCCACGGCCGATATTCCATTCCAACTCGAAGCTTGCATCCATGAGCGGTAGGAAAACTGATAGACCTGGCATCCCCAATACTCGACCCAGCGCAGGTCCGCTGTCGACTGGCCGTGATTAGTGACCGTGACCTGGGAGATCATCACGGGATCGTCGCCGAACGGCGCAAATATGACGTGATCGATGGCGTAGTGCTCACCCGCCACTTGCTTGCGCAGGTATCCCGCGCCAAAGATGCGGTCAAACGATTTCCCGCTGCCGGGATAGTAGGTGCCCAGCACCTCCTTGCCGTCCGTCAGGTAACCCAGGCCCGCGCCGAACTGGCTGCGCTCCGGCACGTAATCATTCAGGAACTTGGGCGCGCCTTCGTCCTGCCGCACCTGCACGTAGCCATAATTGGAAACCGCCGCCACCAGGCGGTCGTTACCCACCTGGTGCGTCTGGTCGGTGGGGGCGCGGAAGATGGGGTCGGTGGGGCTCACTGCCTTGGGGTCTTTCGTCTGATCGCACGTGTAATGGAAGGCCGGCAGGCCAAACTCGTCGGTGATCCATGCGCCGAAGTAACCGGATCCGTAGGGCTTCTCCAGGGCAGAAGTGCTGGCGGCGGGGTCTCCGTTAGTCGCTCGGAGCACGTTGGGTCGCAGTGCAGAAGCGGCGGTGATCCATCCACACCGGTTTAGAAATGCCCTCCGACTGAAGGTGTTAAAGAATTGATTCTTGTTCATAAGTCAGGCCTTTCGAGAAGTGGCACTTTGTCGAGGCCGTGCATTTCGCCATCACGATTCGTTGGGCGGTCACGACGTTGGTGAACGCTGGTGCAACGGCAATCGGCGGCTTGCAGGCTGGATCGGACTGAAACCCCGTCGAGCGGTTCGCATTGCTCACGAAGTCGATAAATCGCTGAAGATCACAGCCCGAAGGCGGCCGGCCGGGGCCGGGCTGGTGCGGCGTTCCAGAATGACCGTATCGGCGAGTCTGATTTCAGCGCGCGCAACAGGTAAAGTTGCAATTCCAAGCAGGATGACTGCGAGTAGACGCTTACGTAGACATCGAGCGGGGCCCCATTTTACTGAGTACTTCAATTCCATTCTGGCGTGCTTCGACCACACCTCACGATAGTTCTTGCCACCCTCAATTGAGAAGTCGAACCTGAGAAAGTCCAGGAATTCATGGTGTAGTCCTGGCTTTCGTCCCCACTCCCCACGCAATTTTCTCCCACCCGTGGCGTGTGAGGAAGGCGAGTATAGACGCATGTGCAGCCGTAATCAATCGGCATCAGAAATTCTATGTGATTCTCGGCGACGTGCGACGGCCATCTTGGCCGTGGACAGAGCACGGGCGAGACGCCCCTGCCACCTCCCGCTTACTTCACAAACCGCACCACTCCGAAAGACCACGGTGAGTGGAAGGAGTGCGCGTCGCTTTGCACCGGGCTCCAGGAAAGAAACCGGCGCTGAGCGTCACCGCCTTGGCCGTCAGCGCGAAAGAAGTTGACTCGCCACTCGGCGCCCTCCAAGATCGGCTGGGGCCCCTTCATACCGGCGACGGGAATGCGCATCTCGCACGTCCACTCGTGATCCCGCGCGTCAATGCGGGCGCCGTGCTCGAAGCCGGAATCCCATTTCGCCTCGTTGAACGGGTTCTTGTCGAGGTCGATCTCCAGATCGATCCAAAGGTTGTTGGGGGCCACTTCGAACTCATAGTAGTGCTTCATGTGCTCCGGTTGAGGATTCAGGAAAACCTCCACCACGTCACGCTCCCAGAGTTTCCAGAAGTCCGTGTGGAGGTCCCCGCCCTGGTACACATTCAAGGTATCGAACTTGCAGCGATAGGCGAAGTAGACGTAGGCTGGGGTCCAGAGAGAAGCAATCTCAAACGCGGATTGCGGGTAAGTGGCCGGCTTGAACGCGTCGCGATCGACCTTGACCCAATGCACTCCCTGCCACGCGGCCTTGTCGAGATCGCCGTCCGGGACAAAGTCCTGGGGCGTCGACCGCGAGTCGAGATGTGAGCTGCTGACATAGTTTTGGGGCTGCGAACCTGAGGCTTGCACTGCTTCCGCCATGCGACTTCCTCCCAGAGCAAGAATAACAAGCGCCATAAGACCAGTGAGCGGTTTTCCGCAGGACATCAACAACCTCCTCGATGGGCCGCACGCGCACGAAGCCGCCCATTATGGCGTGCTGAGGCACAGTAACGCCAGCCTAAAAGGTGCATGTTCCCGCTGCTCCGTGACTTTTCTCTGTGCCCTCTGTGCACTCCGTGGTTAAGCTTTTATTTTCCCAGAACGCCCGTGTTGACTCTCCTCGACAGCCGAACTAAGCTGGCGCAGCGATTCTGTGGGGATTTCAGGGAGGAAAACAACATGAGTTTCTGGAGTCGAAGGCAATGGCTGCGCGGCGCCGTCGCAGCGGTAGCGGGGACCAAACTGGCGGCAGCGCCAGTGGTATCCGGTCCAGCAGCGGCCGGCGAGCCGCATAAGATGCCGTTGGACTTGAGCGAATTCCAGCCCAAGAGCATGCTGCACGTGCCGGAGACCAAAGTGCTGCGCGCGAAGTTCCCGGTGATCGACGTCCACACTCATCTTTCCTTCCAGGCCGGCGGTGAGAATGGCATTCCTCTTGGCGAGAAGATGAAGTACCCGGCTTCCCCCGAAGAAATTCTGGCAGTGATGGACCGCAAGAACATTCGCACCATGGTGGGTCTTACCGGCGGCCATGGCACGGGACTCGAGGAAGTCATCGCCAAATGGCAGAAGGCCTCCCCGGGCCGATTCATTGTGTTCACTGAGCCCTGGTGGGAGCGCACGAACCAGCCCGGCTATGCCCAATTCCAGGGGGAAGAGATCGAGCGCGCGCACCACGCCGGCGCCAAAGGGTTGAAGGTTCTGAAGACGCTGGGCCTCTACTTGCGCGAGAGCGTTACCACGGGAAATTTGGTGAAGCTCGACGATCGCCGCTTCGATCCCATGTGGGAAGCCTGTGGCGCGCTGGGCATGCCGGTGGCCATTCACACCTCCGACCCCGACGCCTTCTTCCTGCCCATCGACCGCTTTAATGAACGCTTCGAGGAGTTGAACAACCACCCGAGTTGGTCATTCTATGGCCGCGATTTTCCCAGCAAAATGGAGCTGCTCGAGGCCCGCAACCGCGTGTTCGCTCGCCACCCCAAGACGCAGTTCGTCGCCTTGCACGTGGGCAATCGGGGAGAAGATTTGGCATACGTCTCCGAGTGCCTCGACCGCATGCCCAATATGCACGTTGAGATGGCCGCGCGACTGAACGAACTCGGCCGGCAACCGCGCCAGGCCCGCAAGTTCTTCGAGAAGTATCAGGATCGCATTATGCT
Source organism: Terriglobia bacterium (assembly GCA_049519635.1). Classification (GTDB taxonomy): domain Bacteria; phylum Acidobacteriota; class Terriglobia; order UBA7540; family UBA7540; genus Bog-366. The sequence goes on from JBEKQO010000202.1 coordinate 11,978, forward strand.
GGGAACCGACGCGGCGCCACACGGCACGGAGACGCCGCAGCAGATTTTCGGGGACGCGCTGTACGAAATCTATTTCCGTTTTCTCGAGACAGAAGACGAGTACTTCGATTATGCTCCCGCGCCCGTGCCTCCTCAAGGACGCTGGAAAATCTCCGGCCTCGGCCTGTCCGACCCGATCCTGCGCAAAGTCTATTCTGAAAATGCCGCGCGCCTATTGAACCTGACGTTGTGAGCGATTCTCCATGGATGGGAGAATCGATGTCTGCCGCGGGACCGCCCGGCAATTCGCCCGTGCCGGCGTATTACTTCGACGGAGTGCTCGCGCGGCTCACACCCGGAGGAACGGCAAAGGACTGGGAAAGTCGTACTGCAACTCGTCAATCGCATTGGGGTGGCCGTAGCCGTCCAGTTCCTGAAAGCGCTCGAGCAGAATTTCGTGGAACAGCCCGGTGCGGATGGCCTGGACGTGCAGGTGAGGGAACCAGTTGCCGTTGTCCGGTGGGCCGCCCACTTCCGCAAAGACCGCGCCCGGTTCGAGTTTCTGACCCGGTTCGACTGCCACGTTTTGCAAGTGGGCGTAGACGAGCACCGGTCCGTCCAAGGCTAGGAAGACGCGTATTCCCCAGCCACCGTCTCGATCCGGGTCGTGATCCGCCAGAATGACTTTGGCGGGGAAATCCACGGCGATATCGGTTCCCCGTGGCGCCGTGCAATCTACCCCGAGATGCAGAAAATTGCCGGCTGCTTCCAGGTAGCTTCCGCGCCACAGATTGCTGCGGTTTTCCATATAACCGCCGTAGGACCACACCACGCCGCAGCGGCGATGAACCTCATCGATCATGCGCTGGCAGATGGCGGGATCCAGGAGCGGGTTCGCCCCGGCACAGAACTGCTCGGGATGCTCGCCGCGCCACCGGACGGCCTCCGCCTCCAGATTCACGTAGCAGTGTTTCTCGCCCTGCAACTCGGGGAACATCAGATTGCGCTCACGGGATCGTGCGCCTGGATGTAAGCCAGAATTTCCTTGGCCGTGTCCGTATATGCCGCAATCTTGCTGTAGTCCAGATCGACGTTGTTGAGATATTGCAGGATCAGCGAGTCACCCACGCGCGCGCACGGCAGAACACCGGCGAAGAAAAAGCCCAGCTTCTCGAACTCCTCGGTCAGTAGGAAGGTGGCCGGGTCCTCCAGGTTGAGGAACAGGTTGATGGCGGCCACTTGCTGAAGGCAGAAGCCGCGCAGCAATTTGCGGACTTCGCGCACGACACCCTCACCGTAGCGGGCCACGAAGATCTCCGCGCACCCTTCGGCCTTGTTGACGCTGCTCAGGATTTCCGGCGTCCCCCCTGCCGGCGCTACGGGCGTGGGCGTGCAAAAGTCATGTTTCACGCCCAAGTGTTGATAGAGTTTGGCCACCATGTCGCGATGGTGAGCCGGCGGATACAGCGCCAAATGCCGGGGAGCATCCATGTACTTGAACGCTAGCACCACGCTGATGCGCTGCGAGGCGTCGCCGGCGATGCCTTTGAATTTCCAGCTCATCGGGCTGGTGGCCAACAGAATGCCGCAATCTTTGAACCCGCCCCGCACCATCGCCTTCTGGGTAAAGACGTGGTTGGCCACCGCGTAAGCATAGATCCCGGCCAACTCGCGCCGCTTCGGCGTGGTGAGCAGGAAATCCTGAAGCCGATTGAGCGCGCCCTGCCCGCGGAACTCCACATTCACGAAGACGAAGGTCAGTTCGGCGATGCGATCTTCCGGGTACTGGTACAGGAGCGCGCCGTGGCCCATAAACACGTTGTCTTCCGTGACCGCCACGGCGGAGATCATTTCACCGCTGCGGTTCAGTTCCACCAGGCGTTCGGGATAATAGATATGGTCGTCGAAGAACGAGTAGCCGTGGGATTTGTAGGCGCAGCGGGAGATCTCGATGGCTTCATCTTCCTGCA
>JBEKQO010000203.1:0-22714 GCA_049519635.1 Terriglobia bacterium
AGGTCCGCGCTACGCCGCTTGGGCTTTCCGCCTACTGCCTACTGCCTACTGTTTACCGCGGTTTCTTTATTCCCGACGACCTCGACCAGCAGCGGCGCGGAGGGGTGCATGGTGGGCGAATTCGATTCAACCTCCCCCACCACATAGATCGGTTGGGTGATGGGCTTGGCCCAATCCTCCGCGTGTAAGGTGAAGGTGCGGGTGGACTGGGTTTCGGTTACCAGCACTCCGTTCAGGCCGACGTTGACCACACGTACGCCCGGGGGGAGATTTTGGACCGTGCAGGGAACCCGCCCTTGGAAGCCGCTGCGGCGCTCGACGTGGAGAGTGACCTTTACATCCTTCCCGGGTTCGAGAATGATGCGGTCGGGCCCTGCCGTCACGATGGCGTCCGGAGCCGGAATGATTGATGCGAGTTGGAGAGGAGCATCCTCGTTGGCGGCCCGCGCGCGGTCATGGCCGTTTATTTGGGCGTGTCCCACAATCTTGAAAGGCGCCGGGGGCGCATCGGCGGGCGCGCTGGCGTCAGCGGTGAGCAGAATGAGTGTTGAATCTTGTCCGGTGGGAATGGTGGCCGCACTTGCCTGGACCCCGGCGGGGAGTCCGCCCGCACTAATCTCAATAGGCCCTTCATAGCCTTGGACGCGGTTCGCGGTAACCGTGACGAAAGCGGACCCACCCTTGGGGATATTGGGGTTTTCCGGGTTGGCTCGTAGTTCGTAATCGGGGTTGGCATCGTGAAGGGACAAGCGGTAGGCAAAGTCCTGTCCTTCCATGCCGCGAACGTCCTTGAGATGCACGATATAGTCGCCGTCCTGCGGCGCCACGAAGTTCAGTCGTGAATCCGATCCATAGCCCGGTCCCCCATCATCATTCCGCCAAGTCAGATGGAACACCGGTAAGCCGTTGGGCGGGAACTCCGCGCCGGGCGGCAGAATCTCAACCCGATAGACCGGGGTGTTTATGGGATGGACATCCGACGAAGTTCCCAAAAGCGCCCAACGCAAGCCATCGGCGGAGCGTACTCTTACGTCTTCGTCGGGCTGGTCCGCGATGTAGACAAGTTGATCCAGTTCGTCACCGACCATCAGGTAGTCCCTCTCGTGGAAACCGGAAACGGAGGTCAACCTGATTCCCGGCGTTGCGGAATCTCGGTCCGAAAGCGTGGTGACGGTTTCGTTCAGGCAGCGGACGGTGGCGCGGGGAATGGGGTTGCCCTGCGTGTCGAGCACCTCAATCACCGAATCGAGGGGCGAGCGCAACCTTGCCGCCGCAACTTCGATGGCGACGTTCTCGCCTTTCTGGGCGTGAAAGCGAAAGTAGTCTTCGTCGGCCACGCCGCCGTTTTTGGCCCCACCGGAGATGTGGCCGTTGACGGTAACGGGCAATGAAATCGTTTGGGCTTGGGCCGGCGAATTATTGGGCTCCTGTTCGAGAACTTCGGGATCGTTGCCGACGGCGAGCATGACGGTGTTCAGTGACCAACCCCCGTCGCTCTTCACCTTGATCGGCATCGTCGTCCAGCCGTCAGCCGCCTTGGGTGGATCCACTTTCACTTCGCGTACATCGTCCAGGTTGATGCCGGCCACCGAGACGGAAGCTGGCTCTCCCGCGCGCACACCCAACGGGAAGACCTGCGTGATATAAGGAAAGGGACCGGCATCGATGCGATAATAATGATCCGCGCTCCCACCCTTTTCCCGGTCGGTAACGGACAGTGTGTATTTGCCGGCCTGCGGCAGCTTGTAAGTCAGCAAGGCGTCGGCCCGATTGTCGTATTGACCGGATTCGGCCAGCACCTGTCCGGAATCATTCCGCAAGATTAGCAGCGATTCGAGCGTTGAGCCCAATCGCGATGCCGCCACTTGGAAAACAAGTTCCTCGCCCGCCCGGCCATCAAACTCGTACCTGTCGATCTCGCCGGGAACGGCAATCGTACCCACAAGGGTTGCGGGCAGCACCGCGGGTTCCGGCTGCATTTCCGCGCGCCCCCAAGCCTTCGCCTTGGAACCCACTTCCGGGAAAGACCCAACGTCAAATGGCATCACGTTTGAGGTTCCCAAGGGAGTCCGAATCCGAAACCAGTGGAGGCCCGGAGCAACATCCTTGGCGGCCGTGATCTCGATGGTGGCCGTTTGCTTTTTGCCGCGAGGTACCGGGGCTTCGGTTTCAACCAGACCCGGGGGCAGAATCCTCTTCTCTTCTTCCGCGTCGGCAAGCTGCGTCACCTTCGCACTGATACCCGGTGAGTCGAAAATAATCGTTTTGACGTCGGAGAGATTACGCCCGTCAAGGGTGAAGGTGGCTGTCGTGCCGCGTTGCATGCCGACAGGCCAGACCTTCGCGACGCTAGGAGGAATGACGCGATCGTCGGCACGCAGAGAGGCCGCGAGATTCACTCCCAGCGCGAGAAGAGTCAAGAGGATGGAAACTTTGCTTCTCATGGCACAACCTCGTTTTCGATTCACCGATAGGCCCCGGGGCACATCACTTTGGTTGCCAACCCGATGTGCCAAGGCAGAAGAGCATGCCTGACCGTATTGCCACAAATCCGCGGGACTGGTCAAAGTCCGACCCCTTCAGGGTCGGTCGGTGTTTTTCGCATTTTTCCCGTGGGTTTCACCCACGGCTACTCAATTTGAACCCCTTCGGGGTGCCGAATCCCCTGTCGCGAGTTCCGTGTCCCGTCTTTCACCGGCGGGCGGTTTGTTGGGGCGCCTTCTCCGGCGGCCCGTGGGGCTCAAACGCCATCCACGGTCCTAGCACTTCCTTGAAAGATTTCACGTCAAACAAACTCAATGTGCCGTTAAAGCGGCCCACCGCTAAGCGCATTCCGTCGGGGCTGATGCTGAGCGCCTCCACCCAATCCGGCTGGTGCTCTATGACCGCGACCGGGTCCAGCGTCGCCGCGTCGCGGAAGCGGATGGATCCATCGGAGGAACTGGTGATCAGCATCTTTCCGTCTGGAGTCCAGGCGAGCGCGAGGATGCTGTCCTCATCCGCGATTAAGGACCGCAGCAATTGCCCGTCGCTGTCTCCCACTTGCCAAACGTAAATGGTTTTGTCGTACCCGGCGGCAGCAATCTGCTTTCCGGATGGTGAGTAGGCAATACTGGTCAGGCCGTCCGCGGCATCGCCCAAGGTGTACAGCCGTTGTCCGGAAGCGATATCCCAGATCTTGACGCTGCGGTCCTGCGAGCCCGAGGCCAAATGCTTGCCATCGGGGCTGAAAGCTACGGCGAAGACGGCGTCAATGTGATCCTGTAGGTTCTTCACTTCCTGGCCCGTAGCGGCGTCCCACAGCTTCACCATCTTGTCGTAGCTGCCTGAAGCCAGCAGCTTTCCGTCCGGACTCCAGGCCACGGAGTAAATGCAATCCTTGTGGCCCTGCAAAGTCTTGAGAAGCGTAGCGCCGCCCTTTAGGGCGGTATTTGCCGGGCTAAAGCCCGGCGCTACGACGGGGGAAATATCCCAAATCTTGATTTCGCCGCCGCGCTGGGGGGGCCCGCCCGCTGCCGCGAGCATACTTCCGTCGGGGCTGAAAGCGAGGGAGCGCACATAATCCGCATGGCCGGAAAGCGTTGCCAGGGGCTTGCCGCTGGCCGAATCGATGAGCCGCACTTCCTGATAGCCTCCCGCGGCGAGCAATTTTCCGTCGGGAGAAAACCTCACCGAGGCCACGGGCGAGACCACGGCAACTTGCGGCTTGATGTCGGGTAGCGCCAGGGGAGCCAGCGCCGTGGCCGCTTCGCCGGCAGCGGGCCCCAGCGCGCCGCCCTCGACCCAAGCTTTCAACGTGGCGATATCCGCAGCGGGCAAGGGGTCACCGCCAAATGGCATTCGCGGTTGAACCTTTCCCTCGAGCATCAGAATCATCCGGCTCTCGTCAGCTTTGCCCGGAAGGATTGCAGCGCCATGCGCGCCACCCTTCATGAGCGCGGGGTAACTCTCCATGACAAGCCCTCCCATTTTGGTGGAGATGGAGTGGCAAGCCAGGCAATTCTTTTGCAGGATGGGCGCGACCTGGGAATTGAAATTAGGCGTCGCATCCGCGCGCACGCGGTAAGGTGAACCACCAAGCCCCCAAGCCACCAGGAGGAGCAGAAAGCTAAATCCAGAGACCAGAAGCCTGCCCAAAGCCGGCTTATGCTTCTGGCATTCGAGTTCGCCTTGGTGTCTTGGTGTCTTGGTGGTAACGTTTTTCGCTTTCGATTTTTTCATCACGGCGGCAAGAACCCAGTCCCTGATACCTAATCCCTAATCTCTGCACTTAGTGGTTAAACATGAACTCTTCGCTCGTCAACATGGCCCATGCCAAGTCGTTCAATGCGGCCCGGTGGGAATCCTCGGCGGCTTGTCCCTTTTGCTGCTCGGCGGAGCGCAGTGCGTTGACCAACGCTATCCTCTCCTTGTCCTGGGGGTGACGGCTGAACGAAGCGAGGTAAAGGTAGTCCACAATTTGATCGTCGGTGAAGCCCAGCTTGAGCAGCATATCCGTCGAGCTGCCGGACACGCGCAGCTTATTGTTCAGAGTATCGCCGTTAAAAATGTGAAGCGCCTGGGTGACGGTGGGCACCGACGTACGCTCACTTTCACGCGTCTGGGCCCGCACGGGCCGGCCAAAGGCGGAGAGGAAGTAGGACCCTACGGCCGAATCGGGCAATTGCAGCGCGCGGGTTCCGGCGGGATACCCTTCGAACTTTTCCGGAACCTTGGTGACTTCGGAATAGGCATCCAGCAACACTTCCGCGGGCAACCGCTTGATGACATAGTGCGACCCGAATTTGTCGTCGTCAGCGTTTTCCTTGAGCGGAGTGGAGGAAGCCTGATAAGTGGCGGACTGCATAATGGTTCGAATCAGGTAATCAACGTCGAAGTTGTGCGCCACAAAATCCTTCACCAAGTCGTTCAGCAGCTTGTCATTGGTGGCCGGGTTGGTATCGCGGAGATCTTCGGCCGGCTCCACCAGCCCGCGCCCCATAAAGTTGCGCCAAATGCGGTTGACGACGTTGCGCGCAAAGAAGGGGTTTTGGGGTGAAGTGAGCCACTTGGCAAAGTATACGCGGGTGTCGCCGGGAGTGCTTTCCGGGAGCGCTCCGGCGTCCAGGGGTTTGGGCGGCAGAACCATCATGAAGCGGTCATCCGTAAACTCGCCGGTGGGCGCCGAATAAACGGTGACGTTATTGAGAATCAACCCCACGCCGGGGCGCGAGGAGGCATTGGAATAAGTTTTCAGCCGCACGCGCGCAAACAGGTTGGCCATGCCGTAATAGTCTTTTTGCGTCCACTTGGCCAGGGGATGATTGTGGCAATGGGCGCAAGTAATGGTGATTCCCAGAAACGCCTGCGCCATGTTTTCCGTAGTGTCCAACGGATCGCGATGGACCACCCAGTAATTGGCCGCGCCATTCTCCACGGTATTGCCCGTGGCGGTCACGATTTGATAAATGAATTTGTCCCAGGCCTTATTGGTGGCGACGCTGTCGCGGATCCAATCGTGATAGCTCCACATCTCTTCGTTGGACAGTCGATTACTCGTGACCAGCAGCAAGTCTGACCACTTATAAGCCCAATAGTCCACGAACTCAGGCCGTTTCATCAACGCGTCGATGAGCCGGGCACGCTTGTCCGCGGAAGGGTCCTGAAGAAATTGCTCGACTTCTGCCGGACTCGGCAGAATGCCGGCGGCGTCCAAATACGCGCGTCGGATGAATTCCGCATCGCCCGCGGGCGGGGAGGGCGGGATGTGCAGGACTTCCAGGTGGTGCAGGATGTCATCATCGATGTAATTGTGCTTTGGCGCCTTCTTAAAGACCGCCTCTTCCACCTTGTAAGGGAAGGGAATGCGCAAGCGGGAAAAGGTGACATGGCTTTGGTACCACACGGTCACCGGCGCTTCGCCAAAGCTGTGCATGGTGACGTGGCCATAATTATCGACGGTGGCCACGCCCTCGTTGCCACTGTCGTATTTGGCCCAACGGGTCACATCTTCCTTGCGGCCATCGGAGAAGATCGCGGTAACAATGAGTTGCTGTTCGGCCCCGGGACGCAGAGACGCTTCCTCGGGGGAAACCTCAATCCGGGCGACACGCGCATCAGAATCCTGCGGGGCGGGCATACCCTGTGCAATCCAGCCGGATATAACCTCATATTCTGGTGAGTCAACCGCAAAGCGCTTTCCGCCGCCATGGGGGATGGTGAGAGTGGGCTTCAGGAGGATCAAACTCTTGGCGGGCTCCATGCGTTCGGTGCGCCGAGCGAGGGCTTGGTGGGTCAAGGTCAAGTAATCGGTGTCCGGATCGTAGCCGCGCAACGTCAACTTGAAGCCGTTTTTTCCCGCTGCCGCGCCATGACAGGGACCGGAGTTGCATCCCATCTTTGTCAGCACGGGCTGGACGTCGTTGCGGAAACTCCACACCGCCGGAGCGGTGAAATTTTCCACGCTGATGGGAATGCTCGCGCGGTGGCCGTCGACGGTGGCGGCGATGGCCGCTTGACCGTTACCTTGGGCGATAGCAAAATCATTGGTGATCCGCGCAATCTTCGGGTTCGAGGAAACGAGGGTGGCTTGTGCAGTCAAGTCCTCCTGGTGGCCGTCGGTGTAGACGCCCTCGACAACCAGGCGCTGATTGTAATGCGCTCCGGCAATGGTGATGGCGGCGGGGAGAATTTCAATCCGGGTGAGGGGAACCTGGGGAAAAGCGTGGTGATCGGCGACCGGCGTCACCCGGGCTTTATGCGCCTCCGTCGCTTCCGGTTTGTAATCACCGCCGGGGTGGAAGGGCGCGTCCTTCTGCATCTGTGGGGAAGTTGAATTCGTTGATTGTCCGGCGTTCGAGCCGTGCGCGGCATAAAATACCATGAACGCACAAACGAGAATTACAACGGGCAGAAAACGGCGCGGATTCATGATTCCCCCAAAAAAGCAGTGGTTAGCGGCAAGAGCTTAGTGGCGAGCGGCAAACTAGAACCATGAGGTGCCTGGGGTCCGCCTTGTCGCTATCCACTATCCACCAACCACTAGCCACTGTCTTTCTCACACCAGCAGTTCCTCAATCGGATCAAAGCCGTGGTCCACCAGGCGCACAACGCGGCCTTGCGAAGTCTTGAGCTCGGTGTCGACGGGGATTCCGAGGCACTTGTAAACTGTCGCCGCCACATGCGCCGGCATGACCGGACGATCCTTGGGTGCGCCGCCGATGGAGTCGGATGAGCCAACAATCTGGCCTCCCTTGATCCCGCCTCCGGCCAGGACGACGGTCCAGCACTGCGGCCAGTGGTCGCGGCCCCCGGCGGGGTTGATTCTGGGTGTGCGTCCAAACTCCCCCGTGGCCAAAACCAGCGTGCTTTGCAGCAACCCCCGATCGCTCAAATCTTCCAGCAGTGAACTGTAAGCGTTGTCAAACATCGGTCCCACCAGGTCGCTATAACATTGGATGGGGCTGAAGGGAGCGGAGCCGTGAATGTCCCACGTGATATCGTTGAAGACGGTTTCAAACATGTTCACAGTGACAAAGCGCACGCCCCGTTCCACCAGGCGGCGCGCCAGCAGGCAGCCCTGGCCAATGCGCGTCATCCCGTAGCGGTTGCGCATGTCCTCCGTCTCCTGCGTCAGCTCAAATGCCTCGCGCGCCTTGGCCGAGGTCATCAGCGTGTAAGCCTGGTTGAAGGTGGCGTCCATCAATTTGGCGTCCTGGTTGGTGTCCTCGAAGTATTGCACCGACTGGTCGATGACTTGGCGCCAACTGCGGCGGCGGTCAACGCGCACCGCCGAGATGTAATCGGGCGGCAGCATGTCCGGCACTTGGAAATTCGCGGCGGAGGGGTCGGCGTTGAGGACGAACGGGTCAAAGGCTTTACCCAGGAAGCCGGCGGAGTCGCCGTGCGGCAGGTTGCCACCCAGTTCTCCAATGATGTAAGGAATCAAAACATTGGGCGGCATGTCGCCCCGCGCCCCGCGCTCAAACCTCAGCACGGAGCCGTAATTGGGCGACTCCAGCCCTCCCTGGAATAGCCTGCCGGTCTGCATCATCTGGACGCCGGTGTCGTGGACCGCCGCCCCCGTGTGGTACATGGACCGCAGCAAGGCGAACTTGTCCGCGTGCTTGGCCATGCGCGGAAAGATTTCAGAAATTTCGATGCCGCTGACGTTAGTCTTGATGGGTTTGTAGGGGCCGCGAATGGAGGCAGGTGCGTCCGGCTTCATGTCCCAGGTGTCGAGTTGGCTCGGGCCGCCGACCAGCATCAACTGAATACAGTTGATGTCCTTGTCGTTTTGGACCGCGCCGGAGGCTTTGAGGGAAAAGAACTCGGGCAGAGTCAAGCCCATGAACCCGAGCGCGCCGGCGTGAAGAAAGTCGCGGCGCGTTACCCCATCGCAGAATTCAACTTTCTTGTTTGCATCCAGCCTGAACATATTGTTGCCTTCTCCACGTCAAAGTAATGGTTAGGCGCGCTTCCCGGCAGGAGCTTGCTACGGGCTGACCATTCAATTATCTATGAGTCCCCCACACCCCCGTGGCCCCGCTGTTAATGCCGAATCGCAGGAATGCCCATTGAAGGTTGTCTAGGATTTCCTGCCGCAATCTGATGCTCGCCCCGAGCGGCTTCTATTATACCGCATCGGGACTATGCTGGTGTGAGGAAATTGGTTCGGGGAGAATAAAGATTGCTGTGCATCCGGCAAGTTCCTGCCGAGCGGCGGGGGGGATGTGCGTCGAATCCGTTCTTTACGCCTCCGCCCATTGCGTTTTGATGTAGGCAAGCCCTCTCGCTAAAGCCGCTTCGGGATTATCGGTGGCGTTGCATTCCATGTTCAGCCATCCGGAAAATCCCCACTCTTTCAGCGCGCTGAATCCCGGACGGTAATCGAAGGGAAGCGAACCGGGCTCGGTGCGAGCCTTGCCATCCGCCAGGTGAACGTAGACCGTGTATTTGCCGTATTCCCTCAAGGTCGCGGCAATATCTCGTTCCTCCAACTGCATGTGATAGAAGTCGCTCAGCAGCTTGAAGCCGGGAGCGTCCACGGCTTCAATGAACCTGGCGGCCTGGCTCTGGAGATTCATGAAGTGGGTTTCCTTGCGGTTGCATGGCTCAAGCATCAGGTTGACGCCCGTGTGCTGAACGTCGGGGACCAACTCCTTGAGTTCCGCCACCAACAGCCGTTCTTCCACCTCCCGCGCCGTCATGATGGGAGAAAGGTCCTGAAACTTATTGGGTCCAAAAACCGGGACTTCAATGACGTCGGTGGCTCCCACGACGGCGCTGACGGCGATCCCGACGCCCGCCAGTTGCTCCTGAAGGAATTCCACGGGCTTGTCGGACCATTCGTTGCCCAGTTCAATGCCGTCATAGCCCAGCCGCTTGACCAGTTGCGCCCGCTCGCGCAGGGTCATTTCCTTGGGCAGGGGGCTGCGGACCCCAAAACGCACATTGCCCGGCCGGAGCTGGATTTGCGGGGCGCCCGCCGCCAGCGTTGCGGCTCCCACGGCTGCGCCGCACCCCGCCAGGAATTCTCTTCGATTCATCCCGATTATTTTTTTCATGCGTTTCACCCTTCCGGCTATTCCGATGGCGCGGAATTTCTCCCCCGTCAGCCTTATGCGCCCCAATTGTATTCGCCCCGAATTTAGAACACAACAGGCTGGCGGGGCCGGGGATCCGCCAAAGTCCAATAGGGTCGAAATGGCCCCCCATCCCCACTACTTGCAAAACGTGGGGCCCCTTCCGCCTTGCGGTCCCCCCTCTCCCCACGGGAGAGGGATAGAAATCAAATCACTGCCCTCTCCCAGGGGAGAGGATGCCCGACGGAGGAGGGCAGGTGAGGGGTCTTTTCGACGCCATCGGATCTTAACGGAACCCTGGGGACGGAACCCAGTCGACGGGTAGTGGTGTCATTTGCTGTGGCACGGGCGTCCGAAGCTGTGAAAAAATCAATTTTGGGCCTGTTATCCACGATGTAACTCATTGAAAATGCATGATGCCAAAATTTGAAAATCCGATTTTTTCACGGCTTCTCCCGCCCATGTCCAGACACGGCCAAGATGGCCGCGGCACTTCATATTGGAGTCACTACCCTGGCGTCATGATCAGCCTGCCGCCGGGCGGTCTTCGGTTTGCACGGAACTTGTCGCGGTCCGATCCAGCAGTTCCCGCACCTGGGTCAAGAGATCGGACAGGGTAAAGGGTTTTTGGATGTATGCGCTGAGGTTACTCCAATGCCGCATAATCTGATCGCTATACCCGGACATGAAAAGCACGGGTATGCCGGGGAACTCTGCATTAAACTTCTCCGTTAACTCCACCCCGCCCATCGCTGGCATAATGATATCCGTCAGCAGCAGATTAATCCGCCCCGGGTGGCTTCGAGCCACGGAAAGAGCTTCCACGCCGTTACTCGCTTCCAGCATGATGTACCCGTAGCGTTGCAGGATCTCGCGCGTATATTTCCGCACTCCCGCCTCATCTTCCGCCAGCAGAATGGTCTCTCCCCGCGAAGAAATTTGCTGGATGCTGATTTCTGAGTCGGCAGCGCTTTCAAAGCCGAAACACGGGAAGAATAGTTTAAAGCATGTTCCCTGGCCGGGTTCGCTGGAGACCCAGATGGAGCCGTTGCTCTGATTGACGACGATTCCATAGACTGTTGACAACCCCAGCCCCGTGCCCTTTCCCTGTTCCTTGGTGGTGTAGAAGGGTTCGAAAAGGTGACTCTTCACCTCCGCCGACATTCCCGTGCCGGTGTCCGTGACAGCCAGCGCGACGTAATGGCCGGGGCTGACGTAGAGGTGGGTTCGGGCAAAGTGCTCGTCCACCACCATGCTGGAAGTTTCGAGGGTCAGCTTGCCGCCGGCCGGCATGGCATCCTTGGCGTTCACGGCAAGGTTCATCAGGACTTGCCCCATCTGCCCGGGGTCGGCGCGAAAAGTCCCCGCGTGCGGATCCAGCGACAGCACCAAATCGATGTTTTCACCCAGCAGCCGCCGCAGCATGTTTTCATAATCTTTAACGAACTCGTTTACCGCAATGGTCTTGGGCTCGGCGACTTGCCGGCGGCTGAATGACACCAACTGCCGCGTCAGCCCCGCTGCCTGCATGGCGGCCTTGGAGAGTTCTTCCATGGAGTCCCGGAGCGGGTTTTGGGGGTCCATCTCCGCCAACACCAAATGGGCATAGCCGTTGATGATGGTCAGCAGGTTGTTGAAATCGTGCGCAATGCTGCCTGCCAGCCGGCCCACGCTCTCGAGCTTCTGGGATTGCAGAAGTTGCTGCTCCAAGCGCTTGCGCTCGGTTATGTTCTGAATGACCCCCACCACGCGGATGGCTTGCGATTCCGCATCGAAAAACACCCGCCCCCGGCTGGAAAGCCAGCGTTCCTGGCCGTCCTCGATACCGAGGGTTCGATATTCTTGCGCGTAGTCCCCGCCATTCTCGTAACGCAGGGCGTCCTTAAGCGCCTGGGTTGCGCGGTCGCGGTCGGCGGGGTGCAGCGCACGCAGGAAAGTGTCGTAAGTAATCTCCGCCTCCAGTGATAGCCCATAGTGTTGACGGGCAAACTTCGACCAGATGAGCTTGCCGGTTTGGGGATAAAAATCGAACGCGCCGAGCTGCGTGGCCTCCACCGCCAGCGCCAAGCGTTCCTCGCTCCCCCGTAATTCTTCTTGCGCCCGCTTGCTTTCCCGCCGCCCCGCGCCTTCTGCCAGTTCGCGCTCAACGGCGGGCGCCAGGCGCGTCAGGTTGTTCTTCGTGAGGTAATCGTGGGCCCCGGATTTCATCATCTCGACGGCGGTTTCCTCACCCATCTTACCCGACACCACGATGCAGGGGATGTCGTTGCCGCACTCCTGGAGAATGCGGAGAACGCCAGGCGCGTCAAAACCTGGCAGGTGGTAGTCCGCAATGATCACGTCCCACGTGGGATCCTCCAAAGCATGGCGCAGGCCCACAGCGTCTTCCACGCGGTGGGAAAAGACTTCGAATCCAGCGTGCATCAGCAGGCGGAGTATCATGTCCGCGTCGCTTTCCGAATCCTCGATTTGTAACAGCCGTAAGGGTTTGCTCATGAAGCCTCGCTTCTTGAAGGATTTCGCGATCGTCGTATTGCCCGGCGCTGCGTCCAGCCTGAATTTCTCCCCGCGCGTGGGTGGAACTGCCGGGAGGGCGGCGCTTTACAGGCTGCGGGAAAAACTCAGGGGCTCTGTCCGTATCAACATCATCCCTGAATACCCGTTCAGCACCACCCCGGCGCTTAACGCGCCACCCCTCCTCATCTGAGGAGGGGAGCGTCTTCAACAACTCCCCTCCTGAATCAGGAGGGGTGGCGCCTTGGGCGCCGGGGTGGTTGTCCGCGGGGGTCGTTTTTCCGCAGCCGGTTCAGCCATCCACCTCCGGCCCACCATTCACTCACTTCACCTTCGGGGGGTCCTCATTTAAGACCAGCCAATACAATCCCAGTTGCACCACCGATTGAACAAACTGCTCAAAGTCGACGGGCTTGCGGATATAGCTGTTGACCCCCAGGTCGTATCCGGCGGCAATGTCCTGTTCCTCTCGGGAGGAGGTGAGAATGACCACGGGCATGCGGCGGGTGACGGTCTCCGCGCGGATTCTCCGCAATACATCCAGCCCCGACACCTTCGGCAATTTCAAATCCATCAAGGTGAGGGCGGGGAAATCGGAGATGTCGCGGCCCGCGTATGCGCCGGTGCCAAAGAGGTAATCCAACGCTTCCTGGCCGTCGGAGGCTACGACCAAATTATTGAGGATGTGGCCCTTCGCCAGCGCGCGCTTGGTGAGGTCGATATCACTGGGATCGTCTTCCACCAGGAGAATCGTTTTGGTGTTCATCGTTTGCCCGCTCCAAGGGTAAAATACAGCTTTGCCCCCGCACCAGCCTGCGCCTCGGCCCAGATGTGCCCGCCGTGCCGGTGGATGACCCGTTGCACGGTGGCCAAGCCAATGCCCGTGCCGGGGAACTCGCTGGCTTTGTGCAGGCGCTGGAAGGGCCCGAAAAGCATTCCGGCATGGGCCATATCAAAACCCACGCCGTTATCCCCAACAAAAAAGGCAGGGTTGCCCTCGCACTCGGTCGTGCCAAATTCAATCCGCGCCGCGGCGCGTGGCCCGGTGAACTTCACCGCATTATCGAGCAGATTGGTCAGCGCGATCTCCAGCAGCCGCGCGTCACCCGTGCATTGGAGCTGCGGAGCTACAACGAACTCGATGCACCGGCCAGGGTGCGCCTCCTTCAGGCGGGCAATGATGGTTTCAGCGAGAGCGGTCAGGTCAATGGTGCTGGGAACCAACTCCGCCCGGCTGACGCGCGACAGGTGCAGAAGGTCGTCAATCAGCCTTCCCATGCGCTGCGCTTCGGAGCGAACGCGCTCAAGGTACTTCTGGCCTTGGGCGTCGAGGTGCTCACCACAATCTTCCAACAGCGCCAGGCTCCACCCGTCAATGCCGCGAAGGGGTGCGCGCAAGTCGTGCGAAACGGAGTGCGCAAATGCTTCCAATTCCCGGTTGGCCGTTTCCAGTTCCTCCGTGCGCGCGCGCACGCGCTGCTCGAGTTCGACATTGAGCAACCGAACCTCCTCTTCCCCCCGTTTGCGCTCGGTA
Organism: Terriglobia bacterium; assembly: GCA_049519635.1. Classification (GTDB taxonomy): domain Bacteria; phylum Acidobacteriota; class Terriglobia; order UBA7540; family UBA7540; genus Bog-366. Next base: position 13,612 of record JBEKQO010000203.1, read on the forward strand.
ATGTCGGATTTGATGGCGATGTAATTGGTAATTTCGCCGGAGGCGTCGCGCACCGGGGCAACGGTGGCCTCCTCCATGTAGAGCGTGCCGTCCTTGCGCCGGTTCGTGAACTCTCCGCGCCAGAGTTTTCCGGCGGCAAGGGTGGCCCACAGCTCCTGATAGAATTGGGCGTCGTGTTGTCCTGACTTGAGGAGCCGGGGGTTTTGGCCGAGGGCTTCGACATGGGTGTAACCCGTGGTGCGGGTGAACGCCGGATTGGCGTATTGAATCTTCGCGTCGCGGTCCGTGATCACGACGCTTTCCGCAGCCTGTTCAATGGCGGTGGCCAAAAGGAGATTCTCTGCCTCCGCCCGCTTGTGCTCGGTGATGTCGCGATTGGCTTCCAGAACGGTTTTGTTGCCCTTCGCGTCCACCGCCAATTTCCACAGGCCCTCGACGATGAGCTTTCGCCCGTCCTTGGTGGATTGGGTCAGTTCTCCCTTCCATTGACCCTCACGTTCCAGCATGAAATCAACCTGGGCCATGCCCAAGGGATGAGACGTTTGGAGAAACTCGTGGCTGGAACGGCCCACCGCCTCTTCCCGCGAGTAGCCATAAAGGGTTTCGGCGCCGCGGCTCCAGTAGTCAATGGCGCCGCCCAGCGGCCAAGTGAATAGAGAGTCGTGGGCTTGTTCGAGCAGGTCAGCGTGACGGCGCAGAGCCTGGGCGATTTCCTCGCGCCGGACGGTTTCCCGTTCAATCACCACGCTGGCGAAGACCAGGAGAATGATTAGCACCGTGCTGCCCAACCCCAGCACCCAGCGCCCGCGGGAGGCCCGAAGCTCCGTTTCAGCCCTCCGTCCCACTAACAAACGGCGCTCCTCGCGCATGACGGCATCCAGCGTGGAGCGCAGCTTATTCATCGACTGCTCTGCCTGGCCGGAGCGGAGGGCGGCATTAACCTGCTCGACTTCCGAGGCTTTGCGCATCTCAATGCCGCGCTCGAGCATCGCCAGCCTCATATCCACAATCCCATTGATCTGGTTCCACCGCGCCTGCTGGGCGGGGTTGTCGGAAGTCAGACCCTTTAATTCATCCAGGTTGCGCGGAAGGGCGGCAACCGCCGAGTTATACGGCGCCAGGAAGCGCTCATCCCCCGTCATCAGAAAATCCCGCTGTCCCGCCTCTGCGTCCACCATCAAAGAGCGGAGCGACTCCGCGGAGTTGATCACCTGGTAGGTGTGGATTACCCAGCCTTCTGCGTCCTGGGTGCGGCGGAAGTCGCGCAGAAGGAGCAGTCCCATCCCTGCCAATATCAGCACCGCGGCGGCGAGAACCGCGGTTTGGCGGACGACGCGGAACTTGGAGCTTTTTCCGTCTTCGGCCAAGGAGGCAGGCGGGCGGGTCGTCACCTGACCCAGGAAGCTGATGCCCACACCAATGACGAAATAGCCTGCCAGGTTGAAGGCGTCAGCGCGATTCTTGACGGCGAAAGAGAATCCGGGTTCGAGGATAAAGTACCAAACGGAAATTCCCCCCAGCAGCGTGGCGAGCAACCCTGGGCCCCGGCCCCAAAGGCGCTTGGCGACCCAGATCGGGAGGATAAAGAACATGAAGGGCGCGCGGTCACCCAGCACCGGGTCAAGAACCAGGCGCAGGCCTAAGGTGCACACGACAGCCAGAACGGTCGAGGCGTAGCGCTCGATGGCGGGGAGCGCTTTTAGCAGTTTTTCCCGGTTCATAATCGCTGCCATCCGGCCTTAATAGATTGCCGACTGTCGAGGGTTGATTGCCGACGAAGAAATCACCCTCCGAGGTCAATCGACATGCGACAATCGGCAATCGTCCAGTTGCGGTTCACTCGGGCGCCCCTTGGCGCGGGGAATGGCGGTCCATCAAGGGGGGGAAACTGCGCAGGGCGCTTTAGGAATTCCACCTAGCCTCTGGTCACGTTCAGCTTCCCTACCGGGCTTATAAAGGTTACGGGTAGAGTTGCCCGCGGAAACCCCATACCAAGTATGAAATGGTATCAAGTCAATAAGTTGCGGGCAGTCCGGTTTCCGCATTCGACAAGTTCCCGGCTTGCGAGCCCCCTACGCCCCACAAACGAATGGCATTCAGCCCTCGCCTGCTAATTTTTTGATTCGCACGTTGATGACCAGAGCCCCATTGGGATGGGGACGCACGTGGTCTCATTAAATGAGCCTTATGGAGCCGAAGGCACGCCGATTCAGTGCCTTAGATGAGCCAAATGGCTCAAAATGGGAAATTACACGAGGGAGAATTTGCCCAATGGCGGGCACTGGCCGAGCTGTGGGTGATAGCTCGACCTGCTGAGCCCGGATTTCTCACCAAAATTGGATTGGGCTACCGGAAGGGGGGAGCTTTACAGGCTGCAGAAAAACTCGAAAGTGCTGGCACTCTCAACGCCACCCCTTTTCCCCTGGTCAGCACCACCCCGGCGCTCGGCGCGCCACCCCTCCTGATTCAGGAGGGGAACTGTTAAAGAACCCCCCTCCTCAGATGAGGAGGGGGGGGCGCGCCGAGCGCCGGGGTGGTTACCCCCTGCGGGTGCCGGGGTTTCTCGGGAACAGAGGGATGAATAATTTCCGCCAACCTCTTTATGAGAACGGTATTGGGGCTAGCGCCTGTCGGCCGTAGTTAGTTGGCAATTGCACCAGTCCCGGCGAGCTGGGTAAGCAAAAAGCGAGAGTCGAGCTTTCCCAGCCCGGATTTCTCACCACACTTGGACGTTCTTGGGTGTCGCCGGAAGGGCGGGGCTTCACAGGCCGCGGAAAAACTCGTCCAAGCTGTCATCCTGAGCGCAGCGAAGGATATCGCTCTGTTTATTTTCAAGGCAATGCGAGATTCTTCGTCGCCGCAGCTCCTCAGAATGACAGCATCGTAGGTTTTTCCCACAGCTTGTAAAGCCCCGCCCTTCCAGAGTCGTGGTGAGAAATCCGGGCTAGGGGCCTCAACGTAAAGCTTCCAGTCTCCACTTTGTCCTGGTCCCGGCGCGTAGGGACTGGCAAAAAGCGCTCGTTGCCTATTGTTTTCTGCCTACCGCCGTCTGCCTACTGCCTACTGCCTACTGCCTACTGCCTACTGCCTACTGCCTACTGCCTACTGCTTACTGCCTACTGCCTACTGCTTCCCCCCTTCCGGAAAAAAAAGTCGAAAGACCTTATCGAGGATGGCCGTCAAAGTGCTAGGCTACTGGATGGGAAGACCGGTGGGGTGAAATTGCCCACCGGGGGTACGAACAGCGTCACCCCGCGCACAAGAGCCGTAACGAGTGACCTATGACGAGAGACCAGCGGAATCCGAAGGCGAAAAGGCGGGTGGACTGCGCCACAACGGGTGCCGCGCTGATGACTCTGGGGATAACTCAGGTCGCGAAAGTTTTGGCGGACTGCCAATTTGTCCGTGAAAATCAAGCCAGGAACCCATTTCCAAAATATTAAAAAATTTGTACGTTCAAAGCCGGAATGTGATTGAAAACAAAAGGACGCTAAAAGTTGAATTCTCATGAGGTCGATGAGTTATTGAAAACAAACGGTTTACCTAAAACGCCGATGAGTTATTGAAAATAAAAGTGATAACATGACTTAAGGCCTCCGAAATTACGAAAAAACCCCTCAAACCCCAGCCCAGCCGATAACTTACAGAAAATAAGCAACTTGTAGGAGCGACAAAGTCCTGATTCCCCCGCATGGCCGATAAGTTGATGAAAAGGCCGTAGATAGCTGCAATGAGGGTTTGCTGGGCGGCATCCCTCGGGGCTGGACGGAAGGGGTCCTGCGGAAACTCAAGCCACCCGGCTGCGCGGGGACCGGGATCAACGGCGTAAATGGTCACTCAGGTAGCCCAGAGCTGCGGGAGGTCCAGGAAACGGCTGCTGATCTTGGGAAGTCACGCCGTCAACGCTCGCTGCGTTGGGGCTGACCACAATTTCCAGCCAGCCGGGGGCTTGCTACGCTTCTACCAAGGGTGCACAAGTCCGCGGGGTTCGGCGTTGTGGTTGGTTGTGCCGGAGCGGCGAAGAGAAGCAGCAAAGAAAGCAGGAAGGTGGATATGGCCAAGCCCCCGGGTGAGGAACTCATTCTCTTTCCTAAGGTGAGCGGACGGCGGGCCAAACGGCCGATAAAGCTCAGAACGAATGGGATCAACTCTGGCTGGCCTTAATCAATCCCCGCATGTAGATCGCGGCGCCCTCCGCGCACTGGTCGGCAAACTCCAGGCCCACGGTCTGGCCATTGACCACCGGCAGGGTGTGGCAGAGTTCGTACCCAATGTAGCCCTTATAGCCGATTTCGCGCATGGACTCGACGAAGTAAGCGTAGTAGTCCGGCCCTTTGGCAGTTCCATCCGCCTCCCGCTTGAACTCCCCGCCGAAATGCGAAAGCGCCTGCAAAGGACCCACGTCGAGAGCCGCTTGGCGAATGGCCGCGGGAGATTTATCGCTCATGATCCAGGCGTCGAGAGAGACCTTCAGATGGGGAGAGTTGACTTCCTTCACCATCCGCAGCACATCGTGGTGGTCGTGGATGACCGGTACATGGTTCTGCAAGGCCAGGGTCACTCCGGCGTCCGCGGCATACTTGGCGCACTGCACCATGCCGTCCCGGCACCAGTCCCAGATCTCTTCCGGCGAATACCCCTGGTGGATGGTTTCCCATAAAGGTTCCGAGAGACTGTACGACGCCAGACCTTGCTTTTGCGTGACTCCTCGCCAAGCCAGGAAGACCCGCACGGTCTTGGCGCCCAGTTCCGGCGCAAGCTGGATCAGGTCGCGCATGTAAACCAACTGCGCGTCCCGGTGCTCGGTAATCGGACTGCTGAAGTCGTTGTTGCCAGCCAATCCGTAGATTTCGATGCCTTCACCCTCCGCCAGCTTGCGAAGTTCCCGGGCGTGGGCGCGGGTCAAGCTCAACGGATGCCCGTGTGGGCGCTTGCCGTCAACCTCCACTCCCTCGTAGCCGTATTTTTTCGCCCGGAGGATCACCTCTTCCAGCGGCAGCGCGTTGCCCCGATACCAGATGCCGAGATACGTAATGGTGTAGAGCCCCACTTTCAATCCCGTCGGTTCGTTGGAACTCGCTTGGCTCGAAAATCCTGCCCTCGGCGCTGCCAGAAGGCTGGCCGAAGCCGCCAGCCCGGCTCGAGCGAATTCGCGTCGATTGATGCCCTTCGTCTCCATAAAATCTCCCCCCGTAACTAAGGATGAGAACTAAGGGTCTTCTGCCGCTAGTGGGAACCGGCAGAGGAACTCCGGGTGAGAATACCACAAGGGAACAAGCTAATGTCAGAAAGGCGGCAGTGCGGTTGGGACTTATTTTGATGCGGACAGGCATTCGCTTTGTTCCCGAAAGGGGAGCAAGACCATTAGCGGTAGGTAAGCCCCGCACAAAGCCGCGTCAGCGGCGACTTCGTGTGGCCCCCAGCTTCGGGTACCGTGGGCCAGATAATAATGAAGACGCCCGCGGCGGGGCTTTCGTTTTCATCCTGCAACAAGCAACGCCCGGCGTCGCGATCAGCTCCGCCGGGCGTGCCGTTAGGTGTTATGCGCGCCTTGGAAATCAGGCGGCGCGCGGTTGCGTGTATCGTGCTGCCATCTCTTTCAGCGGCAACGGCGCGTAATCGCCGGCGTGGCCGGCTTGGCCGAATTGCGTCATGCGCAACGCCACGACTTTCTTCATGGCTTCGCGGGCGGGCTTCAGGTAGCTGCGGGGATCGAACTCCTCGGGCTTCTCGGCGAAGACCTTGCGGATCGCGCCGGTAATGGCTAGGCGATTGTCGGTGTCCACGTTGATTTTTCGCACGCCGTTCTTGATGCCGAGTTGAATTTCTTCCACCGGTACACCCCATGTGGGCTTCAACTTGCCGCCATACTGATTGATGACGTCCTGGAGGTCTTTGGGGACGCTGGACGATCCGTGCATCACCAGGTGAGTTTGCGGCAGCAGCTTGTGAATCTCGATCAGGCGGTCCATTTTCAGCGTTTCCCCGGTGGGCTTCGAGGAGAACTTGTAAGCGCCGTGGCTGGTGCCAATGGCGATGGCCAGGGCGTCCAGGCCGGTGAGCTTTACGAACTCGGCAGCTTGCGCGGGATCGGTAAGGTGGCTCAGCCCGTCGAGGCCGGTGCCGTGGCCGTCTTCAATGCCGCCCAGGCAACCGATTTCGCCTTCCACCGTGATCCCCTTGGCATGGGCCAGCTCCACCACTTCGCGCGTGGCCTTGACGTTATATTCAAACGATGAGGGCGTTTTGCCATCCGGCATCAGCGATCCATCCATCATGACGCTGGTGAATCCCAATTCGATGGCGGATTTGCAGGTCTCCACGCTGTTGCCGTGGTCCAGGTGAAGCACGAGAGGAATTTCCGGATAGAGTTCCGTTGCCGCCAACATGAGGTGATAAAGGAATTTGTCCTGCGAATATTGGCGAGCCCCGCGGCTGGCCTGGACAATCACCGGCGATTTGGTTTCCCGAGCAGCTTCCATGATGGACTGAATCTGCTCCATATTATTCACATTGAAAGCACCGACTCCGTAACCGCCCTTGGCGGCTTCGTCCAGTAACTGGCGCATTGAAACAAGAGGCATATGATTTAATCTCCTTCGATGAGTAGGGATTTATTGCTCTGGAAATCGTATTGTTGCACAGGGGTTCGATAGCGTGGTTCCAGTAACTCTATAGGGTACACCCGCGCGCATGCATTTGCAAGCTCGATATTGGGCTACTTTGAACCTTGCGAAAGTATGCCCCTCATATATTTCGGCAGCACGGCGTCCCAGCGTGAGAGTTTTAAGGCGGAAAAACCAGATTTGCGCCGCCTCCAAGCGCAGTCCCCCTCGCGGGAATTTTTCACCAGCAGGGGGGAAGCGGGGCGATGGTCCACGGCGCCGATAATCCGCGGGGCCTTCAGCTTTGAGAGTCCTGACGTTCTTTGCAGTCCCTGCACCACCGGGTCCAGGGAACCGCTTCCAAGCGCGCCTTGCTGATCGGCTGCCGGCATTCTTCGCAGAGGCCAAATTCCTCGTGCCGAATGCGCGTCAAGGCATCCTCAATGGCTCGCAACAGCTTGCCGTCGGTCTGACGCAACCGGATTTGCGTGGCGGCGTCGGCTTCACCAGCGGCAATGTCGACCGGGTCCCCGCGAAGCTCACCGGCGGCGGGAATCGAATCGGCCAGACTCTTGCCGGTGGAGAGTTCCTGCTGCTTTGAGAGCAGAAGTTTTTTATAACGAAGCAGGTCGCTATTGTTCATAATATCCACCCTGTACCCAAAGTTTACGGTGAAGGCATAGTGCCAGTTTTCAAATTATACCGCCAGAGTTGCGCTGTGGCTGCGAGATTCGGTAGTTCACTGGGATGTTTTAGCGGCGAGTTTACCTCGCCCAACGGTGGCGCAAAGCCTCCTCTATACAAACGCTGGCGCAGCCTGGCGAGCTCATGTTATAAAAACTGTGAGCACAAGGGCAACTACCGAGTTGTGGGTTGAATGGGTCTGTAAAGCCGCGCGGCGGACTTTACTCTCCGGCTATAGCAAGCGAGATGTAGGCGAAGGATTGGCTGGTTTCATACAACTGTGCCTAATGGCATGAACCGGTAGGATTATTTATGGCTCTCGGAAGGGCCGGGCTTTACAGGTTGTGGAAAACCGACTCCCCGCGGACAACCACCCCGGCGCCCAAGGCGCCACCCCTCCTGATTCAGGAGGGGAGTTCGCTAAAGACCACCCCTCCTCAAATGAGGAGGGGTGGCGCGCCGTGTGCCGGGGTGGTTCCGAGAAGGAATTCAGGGGTGATGCCGGCAAGGTGATTGAGGGGTGGCGTTGATACGGACGGTGCCAACGAGTTTTTCGGCAGCCTGTAAAGCCCCGTCCTTCCACGCGGCTACAAATAGTGTCGCTCATATCTGCAAATTGGCACTCGGAATCGATTCGCTTGTTGCCCCGGAATTCAAACACGTCTCCGGGACTTGAGAGGAGAAAACAATGACTTCAGTGACGGACGATTCAAATTCGGTGGTGAAAGACGCGACGTCAGAGGCCAGTTCCCCCCCATTGGGCGCCGGGTTCCTTTCTGCCGGCGCCCCGGCCCCCGATTTCACCTTGCACGTTACACCCGATCAATCAATCTCTCTGAAGGATTTGCGCGGGCGCCCCGTGATTCTTGCATTTTATCCCGCGGATTGGAGTCCGGTGTGCGGCGACCAGATGGCCCTTTACAACGAGATCCTTCCCGAATTTCAGAAATTTGGTGCGGAGTTGCTGGGTATTTCCGTCGACGGCGTTTGGTGTCACGTGGCCTTTGCGGAAGCTCGCCATCTGCACTTCCCTCTGCTCGCGGATTTCGAGCCCAAGGGAATGGTTGCCCGGCAGTATGGCGCCTACCGCCCTAAGGATGGCGTGACCGATCGAGCCCTCTTTGTCATTGATAAAAACGGAATCATCCGGTGGAGTTACTGCTCGCCGATTGGCGTAAATCCCGGCGCCGACGGCATCCTGCAGGCGCTTGCGAGTTTGCCGAAATAGGAGGGGATTAAGGCCATGCTCAAGGTAGCGGTGACGCCGGAAGATCACGCCCAAGGCCCCGAAACTGCCCCGGTGACCCTGGTGGAGTACGGCGACTATGAATGCCCCCATTGCGGGCGCGCTTACCCCATCGTCAAGCAAATCCAGAAGCATTTTGGCAAGCGGCTGCGCATGGTGTTTCGCAATTTCCCCCTCAGCGAGATGCACCCCCACGCCGAGGGCGCCGCCGAGGCCGCGGAGTTTGCGGGCGCCCAAGGAAAATTCTGGGAGATGCACGACCTCCTGTTCGAAAACCAGGATCGCCTGGGCGCGACGGTCTATGTGAAGCTTGCCCAGGAGCTTGATCTCCCCGCCACCGCCTTGCTGAAAGCGCTGGAAGGTGAAACCTATAGGGTTCGCGTACGAACCGACTTCACCGGGGGTGTCCGCAGTGGGGTGAACGGAACGCCGACCTTTTTTATCAACGGGCATCGCCATGACGGGCCTTTTGATTTTGCCGATCTCGTGTCGGCCATAGACAAGGCCATTGATACTGCGAAGCAAGTGTAGCGCGCCTGGTTTGTGGGTCAGCGGCTTTTTGTTTTCA
>JBEKQO010000204.1:0-13619 GCA_049519635.1 Terriglobia bacterium
CCCAGCGGGTTTCACCGCACGAGCGCGTCCACGTGGTGGAAGAAAACCTGGCACTGGTGGAACGGCTGGGAGCGCGCACGCATCGCTGGCAGTTTCCCTTGCCGTGGAACGAGGAAGATGACGTGCATGTGGAGGCGCAACTCACCGCGCTGGACGCCGAAAACTTCATTATCCTGAACCCCGGCGGTGGCTGGCGCTCGAAATGCTGGTCGCCGGGTAACTACGCCGCGCTGATCCGGCAATTGGCAGGCGCACGCCGCGAGCAAATCCTACTGACGGGCTCCCCTGCGGAAGAAACTTTGATCGAGGGAATCTTGCAGAGCGCTGGAACCCAACGCGCACGCTACTTACCCACTACCCTCGTGCAGTTCATTGCCCTGGCAAGGCGCGCGCGGCTTTTTATCGGAGGGGACACAGGTCCGTTACACCTGGCGGCCGCCGTCGGCGCCCCCATCGTCGGCATTTACGGCCCTACCGATCCGGCTCGCAACGGACCGTTTGCTGCCGATGACATTGCCCTTTCCAACCAGGGCCCGATCAACCACACTCGCCGCGGGGCAAACCCTGAGTATCTTTCCGGAATTTCCGTCAAATCAGTCATGGCTGCTGTGGAAAAACGTTTGGCGAGGGCGCATGGATAGCGCCTACGCTGCATGGGCCGCGCGCTGGCGGGTGACGCTGGGATTTCTGCTCGGGGCTGCCTACTTACTCTTGAGCCGGCCTACGATGAAGCTTCTCATTGCCGGCGGCGCGGTGGCCGCAGCGGGACTGGCGCTCCGTGCTTTTGCCGCGGGCCATCTTGCCAAGAACCAGAGACTGGCCATGAGTGGTCCTTACGCCCACACGCGCAATCCGCTTTATCTCGGAAGCGCCTTGATGGGCGCGGGGTTCGCTGTGGCCGGGGGCAGTTGGATACTGGCCCTGGCCTGCTTGGTTCTGTTCGCCGCGATCTATTGGCCGGTCATCCGCCGCGAGGAAGAGTACTTGCGGCGCGAGTTCGCAGAGGTTTACGATCGTTACGCTCAGCACGTTCCCCTTTTCCTCCCTCGCTTGCGCCGGCCTTGGGGCGGAGAGAGGTTTCAATGGAAGCAATACCGGAAAAATCATGAGTATGAAGCCTTTCTGGGCTATCTTGCCGTGATGATTTTTCTGGCATTAAGAGCCTGGCTCCGCTAAATTGTGCAAGGCTGCCTTTGTAAGGCGCTCCGCGTCTAACTGGTTTATGCAAACTCCTCCTTCGCGCCTGGTTTCTGCGTTTCTTCTCGTGCTGCTGCTCATCACGCTTGCCGCCGGGATGCCGCAAAATCCCCGTGAGCCGTTCGCTCCGGGCGAGACGCTCACCTACGATGTCATGTGGACGGTCTTCCGCGCCGGTACGGTGACCGCCACGCTGCAAACCGGCGGGGAAGGGAAGCCCGACGCATACGAGGCCACCGCCACAGCGCGGTCGGAGGGCTTTGTCTCTCTCCTCTTTAATGTCGATAACGTCTTCCGCGCCATCTCCAGCCAGCAGACTCTCTGCTCCCAGAGCATCGTCAAGAAAGTGAGTGAAGGGCACCGTCGCAAAGACACGCAGATCGCCTTTGATTATGCCCGGAAGCTTGCTCTTCTCGATGAGCGCGACCTGAACCAGCCCGAGGCGCCGCCTAAGCACGCCGAATTTGACATCCCCCCTTGCGTCGAAGACGTCGTCACCGCCTTTTACTATCTCCGCCGGCAACACTTGGAGGTCGGCCACAATATCGAATTGCCGGTGAATGACGGCTCAAAGACCCAGCGCGTCATCGTCGAAGTGCAAGCGCGCGAAAAGGTGCCAACGCCGATGGGAACGTTTGACGCGTTGCGGGTCGAGCCCAAGGTTTTCAACGGCCTCCTCAAAAGGAAGGGGCGCATGCTCATCTGGTTCAGCGCGGACGAAAGGGAATTGCCTCTGCGTATCAAGGCGATGATGTCGGTCGGCACCCTCACCGGCACCTTGCGGTCCGCAACTTACGCGAAACAGAACACCCCGCCCGCCAAACACTGAGTACCTTCCGTCCGGCTTAAATACAGCTAGCCGGGCAATGCGGAAATCGAGTATAAGCTAACTTCAAGGCCGGATCTCCGAGTGTGATCATCGCACCGCAGGGGGGACTGGCCTCATGGGAAAATGCCAACCGCAAAGTCGACGGGAAGAAGGGAAAGCATTCAGAGGCGTTGGGTGAAGGCTCGCCATGTGCTGCACCAAGCCTTTCTGAACTTTCTGGCAGAAGATTCGCTGATGGTGTCGGGCTCGATCGCCTACCACAGTTTGCTGGCCATTTTCCCCCTTCTGCTCTTGTTGCTGGGGTTGAGCGGGTTTTACATTCGACGTTTCGAATTGGCGGGCCATCTTTCCGTCGTCCTCCAACGTTATCTGCCCATCCGGACCGACATCATCATGCAGAACCTCGTGGGCATCAGCATGGCTTACGGAAGAATCGGCCTCCTTTCGTTTCTGCTTCTCCTCTGGAGTTCCTCGGGCGTATTTCTGCCCGTGGAAAATGCTCTGAATCGCGCTTGGGGGGTCACCGAGGGGCGAAGGTGGTGGCAAAGCCGCCTGCTGGCTTTGGAGATGGCTTTCATTGTGGGTTGCCTGGTCCTGATCGCCGGCGGGTTCGTAGGCGTGGAGATTTTCTTCCGCGACCGGCTGGAGGACGTTCTTGGACCCTCTTTGCATTCCGTAGTCGTATTCCTCTATCACCTGCTGACGGCCATCAGTTCTTTCGTTGTCGCGCTCTTGACTTTTGTGGTGCTTTTCCAGCGTCTTCCCCATCGCCCTATGCTCCTGCGCCACGCATTGCCTGGAGCTTTGATGACCGCCATCCTTTGGGAGGCCGCCCGCCTGCTTTTCACCATCTTCCTTCCCTTCTTCAACTACCGCCACGTTTACGGGTCGATTGGCGTAATGGTTTCGCTTATGACCTGGGTTTATATATCTTCGGCAGTAATGCTTTTCGGAGCTCAGATATCGCGCACCCTTTACGGATCTATGAATATCAACGCCAAGCCCGTCGGCAAGGTAATTCCTCCCTCCACCCTCAATTCTCCCGGAAAGTAATCCCGGGTTTCGGGGGAGTGATGTCCGGTCACCCCGATCTCTCATCGGCAGGTCGAAAATCATTAGCCGCCTTGAAAGAACAGGATGGTATATCCGCCCAACGGTCTGCGACCACGGGTAACCTGATGTTTCCCTGCCGGTCCGCCGGAGCTAGCCCGGACTTCTCACCACGGTTGGACGCAGCCGGAAGGGCGGGCTTCAGCCCCGCCGAAATCGAGGCTCCCACCCTCTATTCGTCCCACACCCCGCGCAGCTTGCGGCTGCAAGCTGCGCGGGGTGCGGGACCTGGAAATCATCAGGACGGCCTTGCAACGGCGGGGCTAAACAGGCTGCAAAAAACCCTCCCATGCTGTCATCCTGAGCGGAGCGAAGGATCTCGCTCCGAGTATTTTCAAGGCAATGCGAGATTCTTCGTCGCCTGCGGCTCCTCAGAATGACAGTATTGACGAGTTTTTCCGCAGCCTGTAAAGCCCCGCCCTTCCCGCACTCGTGGTGAGAAACCCAGGCTAGCAGTATGATCTCGCGTACGAGAGGGCGGAGAGTCTCCACCACCCGCAGATTGAGCGGCTTCCCTCCGAATTGCTTCAGGTTTTTGTCCTGATCCGTGCAGCTGCTCCTGCCGCCTGCGAGCACAAAGCCGCTGATTCCTTCCAACCTGCACCAACCGCAACTTCACTGGCCGTCGAGGGGGCTGCGAGCCTTCTTCCGGATTTGCACATACTGCCACCCAAAACGTCCCTTAATACAGAGATTGCCATGAGTCGTACCGTTCTGGGTGGGGGAATCGACCTTGACAATCTCCGCATCCTGGACGCGAAGGGTCAGAGTGCACCCCACACCGCAGTAAGGGCAGATGGTGTCCGTCGAGGTCTGGCGCGACTCATCCCAGGTCCCGGCTTGGCGCATGTTGTATTCGCTCACAAACATCAAGGCTCCCGTGGGGCAGACTCCGATGCAGTTCCCACAGTAGACGCAGGCGGAATCCGGGAGGGGGACCGCGTATTCCGTCGAAATGCGCGCGTCAAAGCCCCGGCCTGCCACGGCAATGGCGAAAGTATTCTGGGCGTCAGCGCCGCACGCCTCCACACACTTGTAGCAAAGGATGCACTTGCTATAGTCCCGCAAATAGAGTTCATTGTCGATCTTGACCGGCTGGGAGACGGTGGCAGCGTGGGATCCGTCCGAGGGAGCATGGTAACCTGCCCGCGCCCCGTCCCGAAGGCTAGAGGGGGGCTGCTGCGGACCAAATCGTTCCGGACGTGCTCCGTAGCGGTCCATGTATGCCAGAATCTGAGGCGATGTTGAAACATCCGCGGAGGAGGCGAGAAATTCCAGTATCAGCCGGCGGCTGAGGCGAACCCGCTCGGTGTTGGTTCTTACTACCATGCCGTCTTCGGCTTTGCGCGAGCACGCGGGAACGAGCGTCCTTGAACCCTCCACCTCCACAACGCAAATGCGGCAGGCATTAACCGGCGTGAGGGTTTCAAGGAAGCATAGAGTTGGGGTTTCTACGCCGGCCTCGCGCGTTGCCTGGAGCAGCGTGCTCCCTTCCGGCACCGATACCTCCCGGCCATCGATGGTCACGCCTACCGGCCGCCGGGGTGATGGCGGGGGCAAGATAGGAGGTGGGCCTGTAGGGACGGGAACCAGGATGTGTGCAGGCTGCAGCGGAAGTGGAGAGGCGGCCTTTCCTTCCACTTGACTCATGAATTCCTCCTTGCTTCATTTCCCTGATGCCGGGCTTTAGAACAATCGCCAACGCAAGAGGGCGGACTCTATCGCGCTGGAAGCCGTCTGGCCCAAACCGCAGATTGAGGCATCGCGCATGACCTGCCCGACTTCCTTGAGCAAGCTCATCTCTCCCTCGACCGAGCCGATCGGCCGGCCGTGGTGGAGACGCTGCAACAGCTCTTCCTGCCGGACGGTGCCGATGCGGCAGGGAACACACTGGCCGCAGGACTCATCACGGAAGAAAGCAGCGATGCGATACAGAATCTTACGGAGGTCGACGGTATCATCAAAAAGCATCACTACACCCGATCCCAGTGACGCTCCAACGGCCCGAGTACCCTCGAGGGTGAGTGGTGTGTCCAATTCGTCGGGCGACAGGAACGCTCCTGCGGCGCCTCCCAGCAATACTGCCTGAAGACGCCCGCTTCCCGACACACCGCCGCCAAGTTCGATGAGTTCCCGAAGTGTCGAGCCGAAAGGAACCTCATACACGCCGGGCCGGGCGACGTGACCGGAAAGGCAGAAGAGTTTCGGACCTGCCGAACCGTGCGTCCCGATCGCCGCATAGCGCTCCCCCCCTTCGTGCACAATCAGTAGCACATTGATCAGGGTTTCCACGTTATTGACGACGGTCGGCTTGCCAAACAAGCCCACTTGCGTGGGGAACGGCGGCTTGTTGCGCGGTTCGCCGCGCAACCCTTCGATGGAGTTGAAGAGCGCGGTCTCCTCTCCACAGATATAAGCGCCCGCGCCGCGGCGGATCTCAATATCAAAGTGTACGCCTCGTCCCAGGATGTTATTTCCCAGGAATCCCCGGTCGCGCGCTGTCTGGATGGCGTGCGCGAGTCTTTCACCGGCGAGCGGATACTCCCCGCGCAGATAAAGGTATCCTCGCTCGCAACCGATCGCGCAACCCGCGATGGTCATGGCTTCGACGAGGGAGAAAGGGTCACCTTCCATCACCACCCGGTCCTTAAAAGTTCCCGGCTCCGACTCGTCCGCGTTGCACACCAGGAACTGGGGTTGATTGACCGGATCCCACTTCTTGCCGCTGGGAAAGGCCGCTCCCCCTCGCCCCACGAGCCGCGATGCGGAAACTTCCCGCACCACCCAGTTTCCCCCAAGATTGAGAGAGCGGCGCAAAGCTTCGTAGCCCCCATGGGCCCGATAGTCATCAATACTGGCAGGATCGATCCGGCCGACCCGGCGCAGCAGCATCAATCCGGAGTGGTCACCCTGGCCGGCCTGGGGGACGGAGACTCTCGCATTAAAGTGGTCCGGGGGTTCGGCAGCCCCACCAACCTCGAGCCTCTCCAAAGCCGTGACCAACGCCGTCGGGCTTGCTGGTGCAAATACCTTTTCGCCGGGCCGCTCTCCTGCAGTTGACATCAGGGCAGCCGGCGCTCGCTCGCACAATCCCAGGCACGAGCTCCGGTACCAGGTGGCTTTACCGTCGAGGGTAGGCGATCCAGCCGGACCCAACAGTTGCTCAACGCCACCGCAGAGTTCCTCTGCGCCCCGCGTCAAACAGGCAATGTCGTCACAGACGTGCAGCACACGGTGGGGGCGTGGAGTCGCCGAAAACAGGCCATAGAAACAGACCACGCCGTAAGCCTCCGCCGGCGGGATGTCAAGCCGTTGGGAGGCGTAATTCAGAGCGGCGGGCGTAATCCAGCCCATCCGCGCCTGGATGGCGTGCAGCACAGGTAAGAGCAGGTGGCGCTGAGCCCCCAGAGCATGAGCCCTGACCGCGGAGTGCCCCTCTCGATCCGCGTCGCGCGGCCCGCCCCTCCAGCTGGAATCAGGCGCGCCCAGGATTGAGTCTACCGCTTGGCGCTCCTCAGGGGAGGGCTCGTCTTTCGTAAGGTGAATATCCACTGAGTTTCTCCACGCGAATCGCGGTTGCCTTGAACTCGGCCGTGCCGGATTTCGGGTCCGTAGCATCGATCGTGAGGATGTTCGTCGCCACCTGCTCGGGGAAGTGGACGCTGAGAAACGCCAGCCCCGGCCGCAGCGAGGCGTCAAAATGAACCGGCGCCTCCACCGAGCCCCGGCGAGAGCTGACGCGGATGCGCTCTCCCTCGGTCAAGCCGTAGCGCTTACCGTCCTCGGGTGAAAGGCCCAGCATTTCCCGCTGATGCAGTGGCGACTGGTATCGGCCCGACTGAACTCCTGTATTGAAGGACTCCAAGTGACGTCCGGTGGTGAGCCGCAGTGGATAGCTTTCGTCCAGAGCATCCACGGGTGGCGCAAACTCCACCACGCTGAATTTCGCCAGGGGTCCGGCGACGGGCTCCTGCCAGAGGCGGCTATGCAGGAAAAGTTCGCCCGGATGCGATTCGTCGTAGCAGGGCCACTGGATGCCCCCCAGAGCTTCCAGGCGAGCGTAGCTCATCCCCGCGTGCATCGGGCTCAACCGCCTCACTTCGTTCCAGACTTCCTCCGCGCTCGGCTGTCCCCAATCGTGTCCCAGACGCCGGGCCAGGTCGCAGAGAATCGTCCGATCGTCCCGCGCCCCGGCCGGCGGATCAAGGGCTTTGCGAACCCGTTGAACCCGGCGCTCGCTGCTGGTCACCGTCCCTTCGGATTCACACCAGCCTGAGGCGGCCGGCAGAACCACGTCGGCGAGCCGGGCCGTGCCGGTAAGCAGGACATCCTGCACCATAAGGAATTCGAGCCCCTGCAAAAGGCGCTCGCATTTTCCCTGGTCAGCCTCCGAGTGCAAAGGGTTTTCGCCAATGACGTAGAGCCCACGGAGCTTGCCTTCCTCCATGGCGTTGAACATGTCGCTGAGATGCCAGCCCCGCCGGGGGGGGATTTTCACGCCCCACGCTTGCTCAAACTTGGCGCGAAGCTCATCGTTCTCCACGTGCTGAAAGCCCGGCAGCCGGTCGGGGATCGCGCCCATGTCCCCACCTCCCTGCACGTTGTTCTGGCCTCGCAGCGGATTGAGTCCGGACCCATAGCGGCCCACATGCCCGGTGAGGAGGGCTAGATTGATCAGCCCCAGCACGTTGTCAACGGCGTTGTGGTGCTCCGTGATCCCCAGGGTCCAGCAGAGCTGGGCACGGTCGGCGCGGGCGTAAGCGTGCGCAAGCTCCCGGATAACACTGGCGGGTACGCCGGTGACTTTTTCCCCGTGCTCCAAGGTGCAAGGTTGCACCGCTTTCCGATACGCGGCAAAACCCGCCGTGGCTCTCGCAATAAACCGCCGATTCTCCAGGCCGGCCGCGATGATCTCCCGCCCCATCGCGTTCGCCAGGGCGATATCCGAGCCCACGTCGAGGCCCAACCAGACGTCCGCCCAGCGCGCCGAGCTCGTGCGCCGCGGATCGACCACGTAGAGCCTTGCGCCTTTGCGCACCCCCTTGAGGAGGTGGTGAAAGAAGATGGGGTGAGTCTCGCGCGCATTCGACCCCCACAAAATGATGAGGTCGGTGTCTTCGATCTCGCGATACGAACTTGTCCCGCCTCCGGCACCAAAGACCGTCGCCAGACCGGCGACGCTGGGGGCGTGTCAAGTGCGATTACAGCTATCGATGTTGTTGGTGCCCATGACCGACCGGGCGAACTTCTGGGCAAGATAATTCAGCTCGTTCGTCGTCTTCGAGCAGCTAAACATTCCGAAGCCCTGATGTCCGTGCTTTTCCGTTATCTGCCGAAGGCCGTCTGCGGCGCGGTCAAGAGCTTCATCCCAACTGGCGGCACGAAGCTCTCCCTTTTCCCGAATCATGGGATTTGTGAGTCGACCCTTCATCGAATTTGTCATTTTTCACTCCGTGTTAACCAAAGCGCTCACGACGCGATCACCGGAATCGTAAATCTCGATCCGGCCCATGCCAAGCTTGCCCTGGGTTGCGTTTTCCGCAGCCTGCTCAGCCCGCACTTCAATTTTGGCGCCCCGAACCGCAATAGTATACAACCCGCCCGGTCGGTCGCGACCGTAATTTTGCTCTCCATGCTCCCGCGTGCCAGTGGGCAGCCAAGCGTGCAGCTTGGGGATGGAGTCAACCGGCAGTTTGACCCGTTTCCCATACGATATCCCGGACCCCAAGCCCCAGGCGTTCTTCTCCGCAATACACCACAAACCGCCGGCCGCGAAGGAATCCGACCAGCGTCAGCCCAAACTCGCGCGCCATTTGCACGGCCAGACTCGAGGCGGCGGAGACCGATGCCAGCAGCGGGATTCCCGCCACCAGCGACTTCTGAATGATCTCAAACCCGCCCCGGCCGCTCGCCAGCAGCGCGCAATTGGCGAGAGGAAGGCGGCCCTGCAATAACGCCCAGCCCACAAGTTTATCCACCGCGTTATGACGGCCTATGTCTTCCTTTAATGCGAGCAGCTTTCCCGCGGGGTCGAACAATGCGGCCGCGTGCAGCCCTCCGGTTTTCCCAAAAATGGTTTGGGCGGATCGGAGCGTCTCCGGAAGGCCGCAAAGAACCTGAGGATCAAATCGGAAATCGGGATTCGGCCGGGTGATTCCGTGGGCGTAAACGGCTTCGAGTGATGTTTTGCCACACAACCCACAACCGGAGTTGGCAAGAAAATTCCGCTTCGTCTCTTGCGCGCGAGGGATTGCTCCGGCCTTCAGTTCCACGTGAACGGAACGATGCCCGGCCTCGGAATCGTCCGCCCAGTCCAGGCTTACGATCTCCTCACGCGACCGGACTATTCCTTCTGTAAATAGGAAACCTGCCGCCAATTCCAAGTCATCGCCGGGGGTTCGCATGGTCACGGTCAGGGCCTGGCCTGCCACCTGAATGAGCAGCGGCTCTTCCCCTGCCAGAGAATCGTGTAGGTTGCGGACCTCTCCCTCATTCCACTCGGTCACGGCGGAAGATTGCACCGATCGCCGGCTCGACTCTATTCCGCCCATGCTCTAAACCTCACAAGATTCTCCCCCAGCCCTAACGGCATTCTCCTGAACCCTCGCACAAATTGCAAGCCTGTTCGGGTGCGCGCCAGGGGCCGGCAATTTCCAATGGGGTTGAAAAGGCCCCCCTCACCTGCCCTCCTCCGTCGCGCACCCTCTCCCCTGGGGAGAGGGTGTCCCGGCATGCCGGGACGGGTGAGGGGTCTCTTCGCCGGTGATGCATTCGTGTCTGGTGGTGAGGCGTATCGCCAGAGGCTAGCCATAATTATTCACGATGCGTATGGAGGGCGGGGCTGAACAGGCTGCGGAGAAACGCTCCAATACTGTCATTCTGAGCATTGACAGCCGTGCGGCTGCCCGGGATGGGCAGAAACTCGGGCCGAGGAAGGGTAGCGCGGACCTGTTTTTTAGGTCCGCGGCTTTTCCTTGTCCATCGGGGACGTGCCGCGGACCTAAAAAACAGGTCCGCGCTACGCCTGCTGAATTCCAAGGACTTACGCGTCGAATTTCGGCAGAGCGCAGCGAAGAATCTCGCTTTGATTATCTTCAAGGCAATGCGAGATTCTTCCTTCGCGAGGCTCAGGTCCGCCGCTGCTCCTCAGAATGACAGCGCTTTTGAGTTATTCCGCAGTCTGTGAAGCCCTGCCCTCCCGGCAGACCCCAACAAAGGGTGAGAAATGCATGCTAGTGCGGGAGCGGCGCCCTGCCCCTACCCGGCACCAGCACCGATTCCGAACCCCTGTAGGTGCGAACCACCAGCAGCGCTCCGTTCCATTCCACGGTGGTGGCGCCGTCGGTGTCGGTACGGAAAATCCTGGCGCCGGCGTTTTCGAGAGCCTCCAGCGTTTCCGGATTCAGCCCGCCTCCGCTCCCGGCCTCCGAGCTGACGATCGCCACACGCGGAGCGACGCGCGCAAGGAAATCCCGGTTCGTGGATGACTTCGACGCGTGATATCCCACTTTGAGCACCTGGCTTTCCAACGGCTCACGCGAGGCGAGAATTTCCTTTTCCGCATTTCTGCCCGCGTCTCCCGGCAGCAGGAAATTCATTCCGCCCGCGCTGATCCGCATGACCAGCGAGTCATCGTTGCCGCGTTCGACTGATGTAGCGCCGGCGCGCCCCGGTGCCGGGCTAAAGCCCGGCGCTACATTGCTGGAGTCCGGCGCCGGCCAGAGCACCCGAATTGTGGCATCGCCGAATGAGAGTGCATCGCCCGCCATAAGGGTTCGCGTCGGAATCCCACGTTCTGCCACAGCCTCCAAAAGCGCCGCGTATTCGGGAGTCTCGGCTTCCGGTGCGTGCCAGAACTCGCCCACGCGGAAGTTTTGGAAGATTGCGTAAAGGCCGCCGAGGTGGTCCGGTGACGCATGGGTGAGCGCCACTACATCGATCCGCTGGATGCCGCGTGACCACAGGTAGGGCGAAACAATATCCTCGCCCGAGTTCCAGCGCGAGCTTTGGAAGCCACCCGCCCGCGCCCCCTGCGTGCGGCTGCCTCCTGCATCCAGCAGCATCGTGGTCCCATCGGGAAGCACCAGGAAAAGGGCGTCACCTTGGCCGCAATCGAGCGCCGTGAGTTGCATCACACCGCGCGGCAGGCAAGGGGCAAAGGGATGAAAAGCCACCAAAACCACAAAAACCGAACAGGCCGCAAGCGCCACACCCGCGGCCCGGCGCGCAAACCGGAGCGTCCAGGCCGCAAATACGAACGCTGCAAAAAATCCCCACGCCACCCACGGAGGCGGCGCCGGTATCCGGTAGGATAGCCACGCCGCCAGTCCCGGCAGGTGGGTCATGTCAAAGAGAAGAGTCATGACCAGGCTCAGCACTTTGGCCGGCACAGCCGCCATTGCCGGTGAAACGACGCTCAGCAAATTGACCGGCAATGCCAGCGCCAGAAGCAGAGTCATGACCGGAATTGCTAAGGCGTTCAATCCCACGCCCGCCAAGGCGACGCGATGAAAGGTCTCAACCATAGGCAAGAGCAATCCCAATTGCAGGACAGCGGAAAAAACCAGGATATTGGCCACCCACACCAGAAGCTTCAGGGGCGCGACGAGCATGTTGCGCGCGAGAGCAGGGAAGCGATCGAAGAAGCTTGACCGGCGGCGCAAGGCTTGAATTAAGGCGCGCAGATCCAGACGAGCCTGGGCGATACGCGGCGAAAAGTAATCGTCGAGCAGCACATCATCCAGCCGGCGCAGGGCCCGGCGGTACGGCTCGGTGGTGCGCTCCAAAACCGGCACGGCGACGCCGACAATCAGCAGCGCCGCGGCGAAGGAAAGCTGAAATCCCGACTCGAACAGCCACGCGGGGCGTAGATAAAGCAGGACCAGAGCCACGCCGCCAATGGCATTCAGCGGGGAATGCTCGCGGTCAAGCATGCGCGCCAGAAGGTAAAGCGCGATCATCAGCGTGGCGCGCAAGGTGGGCGCGCGCTGCTCAACCAGGAAAGCATAAACCACCAGGAAGCCCAGTACGATAAACGCGCGGGCCACCCGCCGGCATCCCAAACCCCGCAGCAGGAATTCCACGAGCAGCGTGAGCAAGCCCACGTGCAGTCCGGCGATCACGAGTAAGTGGTAAAGGCCCGTCTTGCGAAAGTCCTCAATGGTGGTGGAATCAAGCGCCGTTCGATCACCCCACAACACCGCCTTCAACACTGCGCCGTAACGTCCTTGCACCGACCACGGCGGATAGAGGTCATCGATGCCGCGCAGCAAGCGCTGGCGCACGCTTTCCACGAATTCGGCGAAATGGAAACCTGCGGCGTGGCCCACTTTCTCCACCAGTCGCGGGTTCTTGACCGTCCCCACCCAGTAAAGGTCCTCGATATCCTCCATCCAACGGCGAAAATCGAAGCTGCCGGGGTTTTGATAAGTATGCGGCCGGCGCAGGCGGGCGAGGGTTTGAATCTCGTCGCCGAATTGGATTTTGCCCGGGCCGCTGCTTTCGGAATCGTCGCCAACTTCCGAGCCCTGCACCCGCAGGCGGATCTTCCCGGTTACGGGGTAAGCGTGCGTGAGTGACTCGATGCGGTGGGCCTCGACGTCAAATTGCAACCCGTACCCGGTGCGATAGGGGGTCGAGATCACCCGTCCTTCCAGCCGCACGGGGTTATTCAGGTCCGCGCCTTGCGATTCCAGATAACGAACATGGTTCAGCGGGAAACGCTGCTCCCAGCGGCGCGCCGCGGCAACGCCGGTGAACGTCAGGCTGGCCAGCGCAAACCACACCGCCGTACGCCCCCAACCCGCGCGTAAAAGGATCAATCCAACCAGGATGCAGGCGGCCGCACTTACGAGGAACCAGTGAATCCCGACGGCGGCCCGGAGGGAGTGCGCCCACACAATCCCCAAAGCAAAACTCACCGCCAGCGCCGCCAGGGGCGACTTGAAGGCGGTTCGAGGTTGGTGGTTGGGCAGAGGGTCGGGCAAAAATCCTCTTCTTGCCGGGAGGGTGAAACTTCGGCGCCACTCTACCTCGTTCCGAAATGGAACCCTGGATTCCCAAGAGTTCCACGTTTCGCTCCCGAGGTCAGATTGCTTGTTTCATAACGCGGCGGAACCGCAATCAAAAGGAGGCTCTCCGCATCCTCCGAGCTTTTCAAGCTTTAACACAGAGCACACGGAGTACCTCGGTGACCGCTGGTTCGAAAATTCCGGACAGGCCCCCTCACCTGTCTCGCTCCGCTCGGCACCCTCTCCCCACGGGAGAGGGCTGGGTTCCTCGATTTTTTACTTCCCTCTCCCTTGGGGAGAGGCGTGCCCGACGAAGGAGGGCGGGTGAGGGGTCATTTTCATGCCTCGGGAGTGAGCGGTGCGCCAAGCGCATCTTGCGCGGGGATGGGAGTGTGTAGCAAGGTTGCAGGATGAGGCAACGAGAAAGAATCAAGCAGGCGTTGGGGAAGTGGCGGAAGCTGGTAAGCGAGCAG
>JBEKQO010000205.1:0-18434 GCA_049519635.1 Terriglobia bacterium
CTTGGCAATCACCCAGAGTGTGCCGGTTCCGTCGTCAACCTCGTAAGCTCCATGACCGAGGACCGAGTAACTCCTGACGACCTTACCGACGACGGCGACTTCATGGTTGGCATAGCGCTGAGGGTCGGCCAGTATATGTTTGATGGATTTCTGTTCGCATCCAGGCAGGAACAACACCATGCCCGCCAAAACCAGAAACGCCCAGCAGTAGTGTCCAAGTCGGTTCCGCACGGCCCTACCTCCCGATTCAAACTGGCGTTTCCCTTGGGACCTCTAGCGACCCTGACTACGCCTTCAGCACGCAGGCCCTGGAAGGGTGTTCAAGAATTCGAATCCTGCGTGGGCCGGTTGGTCGGGGCCAATTTTGCCTACCCAGGCGACGCGCGCTTTAATGAAGCAGTTGGGTTCGGTACCCAAAAGGAGGCCAACAGGCTGCCCGAGGGCAAGAGTCGCATCGGATTGCAGGCAGAGCCCCTGAGGAGACAGGTCAACCGTATTACTGAGGTATTCCGCTTCGTCACCCTCGATCACAAGAGTCACGGCCATTTGGACACGTCGGCGCTCCCAGCGGCGTTTAGCTGTTCGTTGGTCGTCAGACATGCCGACATAATACATGCAGGCAAACGGATAATCAACGAACGTTGCAGGGTGGAATCCTACCGGAAAACTTCATCTAACCAATGGCCGGGAAAATGATTTCATGCTAATCTAGTGCGAGCAAAACGACGGAGAGGTGGCCGAGTGGCTTAAGGCGGCGGTTTGCTAAACCGTTGTACGGTCAAAAGCTGTACCCAGGGTTCGAATCCCTGCCTCTCCGCCAGTTCTCACACCTTAAACCCTTACCCGCGATTGAATCGTGGTCGGTTCTTCCGACGATGGACCGTCAGGTGTCCCGACGTTGTCCGATGGCTTCGGCCAGACTCCGCGACTCGATTTAGGCCTTTTCCGTTGAGTTGCGAATGTCATCCGCCGCTCGCTTGCAGTATCCCACTCCCAAGCTCACGTTCGCGACCGCAGCCGCCACTATCATTTGCAGGCGGATTTTGGATCCTCCCAAGCTCCGTGTCGCCCGCAAGAATTTTGTCCGGAGCCCCCGAGCGAGACCTACCTCGGATGGCAGAATCAGGAATTTATTCGGGCGCGGCGGAGGCGGGGTATCGCCATGAGGGCGGCGCCATACAGCAGCAGCGAAAGAAATAGGGCAACCTTCCGGTCCTGGTGCATATCAACGGCGAGCAGGCGATACGCGCCCAGGAGCATGAGGGGATAAACCAATTGACCAAGGTGGCGGAAGTTGGGGCGGGAGCCGGCGAAAGCCAGCAGCAGGGCAGCGCCCGTCACGGCGCCGGTTCGAATCGTGGCACAATAGGGGTCTCCGGCAGTGATGCCGAAGAGCCTGTGAAAAATACCGGCCAGGCCCCCCGCCGAAAGGCCCAACGCCTCCCAAACCAGAACGGCTGCAAGCGCCAGCCGCAAGGAGTGGAAGTTCCAGCCGCCGCTGAGGGAGGGAGCGGACTGCGCGGCCAGCAGGTAACATGCTCCGGCCACGGCCACGCCGATCCAGAGCGCTGCGTGGGCAGAGTCAAGCCAGAGATCGGTTCCCAGCACAAACCCGGCGGACTGGTGCAAGGCGCCCGAGAGCCCGAGCGCCAGCACCAGGTAAATGCCGCCGTGGATTTCCAGCGTCAATCTTGCCCAGAGGCCGCCCGCCCCGACACACGCTACGGCCAGCAATGACCACACGATTGCGGCCGCGCCGTCGCTCAACAGGATTCGGCATCCGACCAGCAGCAAAAGAATTCCGAAGGTTGAGTAGGTATAAAAATTGCGCCCGTGCGAGCCGTGGCGCTCCAGCACCATGAACGAGATCGCGTAGCATGCCGCGCCGCACACCAGCGCGAATCCCCCGATGGCGGGAGTGATGTGCGTACCGCCGGCTGACAAGCGCATAACGCCGCCAAGGCCGATGACAAAAGCCAGCGCGCACTGCCCCGTTTCAAAAGTGGTAAAGGCCAGGCCGCGTAGCAGTGTCCTTACCATAACACTGGAGAGATAGATAGCCAGCAGCGCCATTTGCGCGGCAAACAGTGCGCTTGGCGAAATAGGCGCGTAGACCTCCGGAAGGCCGTTGGGATTGGTGATTAGCCAGGTGGCCAGGAGGACGGAAAGATCAGCGGCCGCCGCCGCCAGCCACCGCTCACCCAGCCAATGGTTGAGGCAAGCACACGCTTCCACCGCCGCAGCTATAGCCAGGAAGGCAAAGGTGAAAGGCAGCGCGTCGTGCGTCGCCATCAGCAGCGCGCCGGCCGTGCCCAGACCTGCCAGGGTGGAGATGGTGGCAACAACCAGCAAGTTCCTGCGCCACGATACCGCCAGACCGATCAGGGTAAAGGCCACGAGAATCGTGCTGGCCTCCCATGTGGTGATCATGTGAAAGCGCAGCGTGGCCTCCCAAAGCAGCGGCGAGAGGATCAGAACGGCGGTGAGGCTGTACAGAGTTGTGGCGAGACGGCGTTCCACGGGAGCCCGCGCCGCCCAGAGCAGCCATGCCACCGCATAAAGGGTTCCCAGAGTGAATACGGCCCGGGGTGGAAGCACAGCGGATTCCGCGATGGCCCGCAGCAGGTAGGCCCCCGCCAAGCCGAGAAGCGCGCTTCCGAGAATCGGGAGGACGGAAGTGGTGTCGGGAACTGGGGGGAGGATATCGCGATCCTCGGGCAGGACTGGCGACTCCGTTTCCGGAGTGAGAATGGCGTACCCGCGGGCCTTGAGAAATTCTTCAAGACAAGAGACACGGTTCGTAAGATCGCGAACCTGCTGGCGCAGTTCGTCCAGATCTGCCTGCAACATGGCAGCTCCTTCAGCGCGGATTTCTCAAAAAGCTGCGGTGCCTTTAGGGAATTCCCGGAAGCGCGACCCTTCACCACCTGCGGAAAAACCCGTTGGCCCTTTCATGATCAATGATCCTCTTGTCAGCACCACCCCGGCGCTCGGCGCGCCACCCCTCCTGATTCAGGAGGGATGGCACCTTGGGCGCCGGAGTGGTTGTCCACCGTGAAGCGTCTTTCCGCTGCATGTTCAGCCCCGCCCTTCCAAACCCGAGTTATAGATTCGGCTTAAACTTTGCTGGCTTCCCCCTCCCACGGGGGCAGCAGTTTTACCAGGGCAACGACGATTACGAAAGGCAAAACCATCAATCCAATGGCTGGCAGGAGGCCTTCCTTGGCTGCGAATGCAACTTTGTAAGAGGTGTACCCAAGGAAACTCTTGGAAAACAACTGGCCCCCGATCACCACGTTCCAGCGCATGGCAAAGATGCCAATCAGGGTCAGCAGAGAGGCAAAAAGATACATCGCCTTGCGGCGAGCCTCCGAGAAGCGCCAAAGCTGCGCGGCCGCGAGAATCGCCAGCGGCACCAGCGTGCCCAGAATTATCTGCACGATCACCTGCGACACCCATAATCGCGTGTGCACCATGAAATCCAGGGAACGAAAGGATTCATCGGCCTCGTATGTACGGTGAACCAGGTCCAGCATTTCCAACGAGAAATCAATGACGAAGGTGTAAAAGAGGTACTTCGCAATGGTGTCGAGGCAGGGCATGTCGATGGACATTTTTTCCACCTTCATCAAGCCCATGTATAGCAACAGGACCGCCGCAATGCCCGAAACCATCGCCGAAAAGAGGAACACGATGGGCATGAGCGGAGAGGACCACCAGGGATTGGCTTTTACCGAGCCAAAGATAAATCCCACGTAGCCGTGCAGCAGAAACGCCGAAGGGATGCCGATAACGGTAACCACATAGCTGACCTTGTCGTCGATTCGCCGCGCCGCGGGGCTTATATTCATCGACCCCAAGGTGAGCAGCCGGTAGAGGAGTCGCCGGAAACCGGTGGTGGTCTGTGCGAGGTGTACGATGTCAACGCGATACTCCAGCCAGATCTCGAGCAGCAGCACCACCATCAGATACCACAAATACACAAAACCGAACATGGCCATGGCCGAGGATGTGTGGGGCGTGAGGTACATCTCGAGGGATCGCTCCGGATGGCCCAGGTGCAATTGGAGAGGCAGGGGCGCAACCAGCAGGAACGCCAGCGCCGTCAGCAACGCCAGGCGGTAGGTGGGGCGCACGGCTTCCACCTTGAATACGCGCTCGAGCGACGCCAGGATGAAGGCGCCTGCCACCAGCCCGGTGATGTACGGGTATAGGACGATCAGCAGGCCCCACTGCAACTCCACCTCGTTCGGGTACATGAATCCTTCAACGCCAGGAATCATTGCTTCGCTCCTTTATCGCCCCGCGCCTATGATAAATTCCTATTCCCTCTCCCCGGGGAGAGGGGGACGGCAAGGCGGAGGGGGCCCCACGTTTTGCAAGTAATGGGGGTGAGGGGTCACGCGTCACCGTCCGGTCATCTCACCGCGCCATCGAGACTCTTGTAGTAGACCTTCGCTTGCGTCGCCATATACGGCTTCAGCACCTGAACTTTGTTGTTGCGCAGGAACTCGTGAACAGGGTCGTTGGGGTTCTTGAAATCCACCAACTGGCGCGCCCCCGTGGGGCAGTTCTCGCAGCAGGCGGTCGTGAGACCCTTGGTAATACGGTGATAGCAGAGCGAGCACTTATCCACCGTGCGTTTTGCCGGATGCAGGTACCGGCAGCCATACGGGCAAGCCTGGATGCAATACCGGCAGCCCAGGCAGTAGTTTGAGTCCACCAGGACGACGCCATCGGGGCTCACGAATGTGGCGCCTACCGGGCAAACCTGCACGCAGGGAGAATCCGCGCACTGGTTGCAGAGTTTGGGAACGAAGAAGCTCTTGATGCCCGTGCGCGTGGGGGTGGGGAAGCCTTCCATGGCTCCGTTGGGTGAGTCCACCTGGGGCTGCTTTCCTTCCTCGACCTGATACCGCTCCACCCAAGTCCGGAAGTACCCGGCGGGCACGTGGTTTTCCTGCGAGCAGGCACGCACGCAGCTTCCGCAGCCGATGCATTTGTCGATGTCGATGATCATGCCCCACCAATGGTCCGCCCGCCGGTAGGCCTCCGGCGCAGGGGCGGCGCCCATGATCTGTTCCAGCGTGGCGCCGGTGGAGGCCAGCACCAGGATTTTTCCGCCGATCTTGAAGAGGTCTCGCCTGCTTAATTCCATGCTTCTAACTCCTCCCTCAGAGGTGCGGACTGTGCGGCTGGTGACAAGCGTCGCAAAGCATGCCCTGCGAGTGCGCGACCGTATCGACTTGGGGAAAACCCTTCGGCTTGGCCGCGTCATTTTCATGGCAGCGGCGGCAGAGATTGGCTACGTCGGGCAGCTTGGGGACATTGGCGGCGGGGTCGTCCGCGTGTTTGGCCAGGGGGCCGTGGCAGGCTTCGCAAGCAACACCCGCATGCTTACCCCCGTCATGCACCTTGGCTTCTTCATCGTGGCAGAGGGCGCATTGGCTTCGGCCGGCATAGGAAATTGGGAGCGCGGCAATGGTGTCGAGCGCACCCGCCGGGTAATGTCCGTATTTCCCAAAGTCCTTGGGCACCACGGCGGCGCGGAGAATCAAGAAAATACCCACTGCCGCCAGCAAGACCAGCCCGGGACGAATCAGGTGTCCAGAATCTCGGAAAAAGCGACTCAATGCCACCCCCCAATCTGAAGCGGTATTCTTGTCTGCATTTGCGGCGGGACACGGGCTTCCCGCAGGCAGATCTGTCGCTTTTAAGGCAAGATTGAGACCAAACAGTAGTACGGACCAAATGACTGCTTGACGGATGTCTCTGTATAAAACTTCAACGCTTTGGTAGCCTTACGGTGGACTTCTTTGAGGAAATTGACCCACATCTGTGGGGAAAACTTCGAAAGCCTGTTCTAATGCCGCGGGCATTGAGTGCTTATTCCGGTTCTTCCGCACGTTCGGTGCAACCGAATTTAGCTAGCTCGGAAGAGGGTTTCGCAATTCGTCCTGGCGACAAGCGACCCGGCCCCTCAGTCTGCTTGAGAAAGCGCCGATGGGCACTAAAACCCTCCGCGCGTGGTTCCCTTCGCGTTATCCGACTACGAAAGAGTGGCCTGTCACTCGCCCGCAACCCGGGTCACAACGAAGGCTCTCGTCCGCCAATGAACCAGATTGCTTAAGCTCCTCTGCTCACCCCGGAATTCCTGCTTTGTAAACCGGCGGCCGAGCAGGTAGAGTATTAGGCGGGCCAAATCAACTAAATGGAGAAAACCAGCCATGCCTCTAACTACGGACGCAAAACTGTTGACCCTTAGCCATGACATTATTGAAGGATTTGACAAAGCAGATGGTGGTATTCATCCAGGGTTCAGACCCGCTCACGCGAAAGGCATCCTGCTGACAGGTGTGTTTACGCCTTCGGCAGAAGCGGCCTCGCTTACCCGCGCGCCCCATCTCCAGCGAAATTCCACTCCGGTGACGGTGCGCTATTCGGACTTCGCAGGAATTCCGACGGTTCCCGATAACGACCCTCAGGGCGCGAGCCCTCGCGGTTGCGCAATTCGCTTCCACCTTGCCGAGCATGTTCATACCGACATTGTCGCTCATTCGGTCGATACTTTTCCAACGCGCACGGCGGAAGAATTCCTGGACTTTCTCAACGCGCTGATTGCCACCGATCCGGCGGGGCCGCACCCGAATGCCATTGAGCAGTTCCTTGGCATGCATCCCGCGGCTTTGATATTTGTGCAAACTCCCAAGCCGATCCCGACCAGCTTTGCGAGGGAGTCGTTCTTCGCGGTATCTGCTTTCAAGTTTACCAACGCGGACGGCGTGAGCCGCTACGGGCGCTACCGGGTGCTGCCGGCAGCGGGCAATGAATATCTGGACGAGGCCGGAGCAGCCGCGCGGAGTCCAAACTTCCTCTTCGATGAGATCAAAGAGCGGGTCGCGAAGGAACCGGTTAGGTTTCATATCGCCGTACAGTTGGCGGAGGACGACGACATCCTTGACGATGCTACCGTCCGCTGGCCTGCGGATCGTCCTCAGCTCACGTTCGGCGAAATCAGTTTGAAGGAGATTACTCCGAACAACGCCCGGGAGCAGCAGCAGATCATCTTTGACCCCATCCCTCGATTGGATGGCATCGAGGCCTCGGCAGATCCTCTCTTTGAGCCGCGGGCGAATATCTACCTGATGACCGGGAGACGACGCAGAGCAGCCGGAAGGCAGTAAACACTGGCCAATAACTCTGAGCGATTTGAGGCGCTGATGACGTTGCGCGCGGAAAGATAGCAACCGTCTCGGGAGTCCTGCTCGATAGGGGCAACCAGCAGTCTTCCGCGTCAAGTGTCGGTAACCTGTCAGAAGGTTCGCTAAATTCCGAATTGCTATTGAAAGTTGCCTTGGGATTTACAAAGCTACAGCTTGTGTCCCAGATCCCCGGACGCTGCTTTCCGGTTATGTCGGCCAATCGCAAACGATCTGGAACGGGGTTGTGGGAAATAGATACTGCCTTGTCGCCAAGGGTTTAGTAATCGACGCCGGGCACTTTGACAAGAAACGGCCATAACCCGCGGATGTGGTCACCTCGACTCGATACCGCCGCTTTGTTCCCGAGTCGGGACTGGTTCTAGGCCAGTCGCCCATTCGGGAAGTAAGCTTGCAGTGGTCCGTAGGGTGGTAGCCCGTAGTGCTTGTGATGTGGCGGGTAAACTGAGCGGGCATTCGCCACGCTCCGCGCGCGACATCGGTAGATCCTCGGGTCCAAAGTCTGGATTCCGCCTGGCAGGTCGCCGGGACTCCGATTTTTATTCTGGACCGCCCGTGCCAGCGAAATCACGCCTATTGTTTGCTTTCCTGGCAGCCATCCAGCCACTCTTCAATGCCTTACACGCCGTCAGGTTCATCAAAGGTCCTCCATAGGGGCTCAAAGCCGGTTGACTACCGCCGTGGAAGGCCACCTATGGGATGTTTGAGAAAGCCTTATGGGATCGTGCTTTGATGCTGGCACGCATTCACATGGTGGCGTCCAGAGGACAGAGCGTGCTCCGCTCGTCCACACCCGTCATAGCTCCAGCCACCACGGAGCTGTGCGAATATTACCTCAGGACATAGGCGAATGTTTTGGGGTCGAATGCGAGGATCAGGGTTGCTCCTTCGCGGCGGATGGGCGCCTGCCGGAGTTCACTGCCGTTTTCATCGATGGCTGTAGCCTGCCTAGGGGCGGGGCCGGTCCAGGGGACGCGGGCGATGAACGCGGCACTGTCCGGGGCTGCCACCACACGCCAAGTCTCGCCTTCGCGGCCAAGATGGTATGCGACGCCATCGCGGGCATTGTAGTAGTAAGACCCCGGCGAGCGCGACCACTCCACCGTACCGGCGGATTGCCGTTCGATGGCGGTTTCAATCATTCCTTCCGCCAGCGGGGCGCGTGCGTAGAAACCATAGGGCGGAAGCGTGCGCTCGCCGACTCTCCAATCGCTCGCGCCTCGATTGACCCACACCTCGGCTCCGCTATCCCATCGCACGTGCTGGCGGTGGATGTCGCCGGCGGCGAATTCGACGGCTTCGATGCTCCGCAGCGCCAGCGCGCGCATGATGTCGTGCAGCAGCCAGTACTTGCGCACTACGTCACGCGAGAACGGCGCCTGCACCATGGCAGGGTGGCCGGTCAACATCTCGGTGGCCATGTAGTCATCGCTGTACATGCCGTGCGCCGCGAGATCGAGGCCCGCGGCGTAGCGGTCTTCGTAACCGGCGCCGTGGAGCACAAAGCGGTCGTGGTAGGCAGCGTCCATCCAGGGGATGCGTTCGGCGTCGGCGCAGTGGATGTTCCACACGAAGCCGCTGCCCTGGGCGTCGACCCGCAAGTGGTTGGCCTGGCCGCCGTCGAGCCAGCCGATCAACTGGTCGTGGCCCGCTTCGGAGATCTGCGGCGCGTCGTCACCCAGGTAATCCCGGATCCAGGCGAAGGTTTTGCCCCATTCCTGGCGCGTAACGCCGCGGTCCACAAACTGCCCATCCGGAGTCCAGAAATCGTAAGGAGCTAGAGACGACCATACGTCGATGAAATACGCACTGGGCGAAAAACCCTCTCTGATCAGCCTCAGGTTGCGCTCGACAAGGGGGCGGATGCGGTCGGGTCGGGCGCGGTAGGCTTGCGCATCGACTTCGGAGTGGTACCACGCGAGCTGCGGCTGGCCGTTGCTCTGGAAAGCTACGTTTTCGTAGCTGAAGCCCTCGGCGTCGGGATAAAAATCGATGTAATTGTCGTGCGGGGCAAACAGCACGCCGTGTTCGCGGCACGTCTTTACTAGTGTCTGGAACTCCTCCAGTGTGCCGAACTGCGGGCTGGGCGGGTAGATGTCGGGCAGCCGAAAATCGTATCCCCAGCGCTGCCAGTTGTGCCAGACCACGAGCGCATCCGTGAGACCGTAGCGGAAGGCGCGCTGCAGGGCCTGGGCGCTGGAGGCGTAGCGGCCGTCCCAGAGGTCGAAAACAAAGCGCCCCGCCAGCTTAGGAACTCCCGCCGCGGCGCGAAGCTCATTCGCCCGCCAGAGCTTTACAGCCTCCCAAACGCCGGCCGCGGGGAGAAAGGTGAGGGTTTGCGAGTGTGGAGTGACTAGCGTATACGTGTGGTCCTGCGGATCGACTTCGAGCCGGTCCGGGACAGCGTCCACGCCCTCGAGGAGCGAGATGCCGTTAGCGAAATCGAAGCCCACGAACGAGGTGGCCAAATGGTGGCCGTCGAAGCCGAGACGAAAAGCTTGCGGGTCCTGGATGACATTGCCGGGGCCGGCATAGACCCTGACGGCACGCTCGGTCCACGGCCCGGCAGCGATGTCCTGGAGATAGACGCGGAGCCAGGGACGGGTGGGGGCTTCGTTTTCCAGCCAAAAGTGGCCTTGAAGCCCGCGGGCGTCCACCCACATTTCGGTGAGCACGTCGAATCCGCCGGCCCAACTGCGGAAGCGATGGCGCACACGATAGCGGCCGGCGGCAGGCTCTTCGCGGGCCTCCAGCAACTGGCTGGCCGAGCGCCAGTCTCCCACCTCGTCCCCCAGTACCTGGAGGTGGAAGCCGTGAAACATCAAACTGCGATCCCCTTTTACCAGCGCCATGGTGGAATCAAGCGCGCCGCGGGAGCCTGGATACACCCGCACTTCATAGCCCTGCACAGTCCCGAGCAGGCGTGAGGGAGCGCCCGAGGGCGGCGGGAAGGCAGCAATAGCCTGGGCCTTGCCGGCGACGACTGTGGGCTCGACCCACCAGGCCTGGCCCGCATCGCCGGCGCTTTCAAGCTGTATCCGCACGTTCTGCCCCGCGTAGCGGGCAAGATCTACCTCGGTTTCCTGGGGGACGGTCGAAGTCACCCGCTTTTCGAGAAGGACTTCGCCCTCCTCACCGGGCGGGGCGTCGAAGCGGAGGGCGCGCACGCGAAATAGCGCACCGCGGGGAGCGGCAGCGCCGAAGCGCATAACCAAAGGCTGTGAGCTAGGCAATGCCAACGGATATTCGACCGCGCCGGCGTCCACCACTTCGCGCAGCGAAGGCGGGCGTGGTCCCAGCGTCATGGCAATGGCCTCACGGCGCTCCATTCGCTCCGAGAACTGGATGTTAGGATGGAATTCGAAAGTCTCTCGCCCGGTGGCTCCGGATTGCGGTGGTTCCGCGCTGAGGATGGAACGCTCGCGCCGAACCGGTTCGCGCCAGAGACCTAGGGCGCCGTTAGCGGGCACGGGGACAGGCTTCCATTCCAACGGCAGAGGGGCGCGCGGGACATTTGCCTGCGTGGTAGCGACGATCAGAATTGGGTGCGCCACCAAGTGCCGGCCTTCGAAGTCGAACTCAGCCAAGGCATGAATCGGATAGTGCGCATTGTAGGTACCGGCGCCGAATCTGACTTGAAAGGCGACGGTCACGGAGCCGCGCGGCGGGAGGGTGAAGGGCACCGGGCCGTGGGGCTCGGCGCGCCAGCGGTCGATGACGTGCAAGCGGAGAGTGCCCTGCAAGGGCTTATCGGCGGTGCTGCTTAGTTCCACATTTAAAGTAAAGGGCGCATCGGGCTGATCGAATTGCACCCACCCACCGGCCCCGTACGGGCCCAACGAGGGCCGTTCAATGCGCACGGTCAGGGGCCCGGCGGTGTCGACCGGCGGCTCGAAAGCCAGAGCCGTGGCCGCAAGCAATAGGAATAGAGCATAGAAGCGTGTGCGCATGTAGAACCTCGGAAAAGGACCTGCCTCGCAATTCCATTTTGGACTCGAGGCCGACTGATTATACGCCACCTTCCCGGTGCCGGGGTGGGACCAGAGTCGTGCCCAGCCCTGAAACGGTCGTTCGTTCTGTGACCTCGGTTGTGCGTGAGGAAGACGATGATAATCGGCACACCGGCGAAATGACCTGTCCCGAGGGTGTTGACCCGGTCGCGGCTGCGGCGAGTTAGCTGCCGAGTCGACGACTGGGGGGGCGGTCGCGTATGTCTACCCTAACGCCGTTTATCGCGACGGACGTTCGTAATTCGGCCGCGCCACTTGACGGCGGCACAAAGCGCTGGGCGCCCTGCGTTCCACAACCGGCAAGCAAGCTCACGCCGGCTGTGTCGACGCGCTAACACACCCTTCGATTGTCAGGCGTGAGAGACAGAATCCACGTTGATGCAGCTCGCATTGCGCATTCGGATGATGCTCCTCCCACCGCAAGCTGCGGACGGTACTCGTCAAGCTTTTCAAAGTGACCACGACTGTGGACCTAATTGTGGTCCTTCAGTGTTTCCAATTGACTGATCACTTCGGTTCTGATCGTCGAGTCTTGTTGGATTCTCTCTTTAATGTAGGCCGCCAGCAATGGGCAGACTCGAAGGAAGTGTCTTTGGGAAATGGAAGATGGAATTCCACCCAATTAGTATTGCCCGCATTACCATGCCGTAACCCCTGAAATTCAACTCCGGCTTCGGAAGTCATCTCGACGGGCAGTCGCCGGATTTGACCCTGGGTTATCGGATCGACTTCAGCTATCAATCTGCTGATGGTTTGGCGAATCAACTTGCTTCCCACCCAAAGGATATCCCGGGCGACAAGGATCGCTACAGTGGTATTAACGCGCGGTCCACCCGGGAGCATAATCAAACCCAGTCCCAAGACGACCCCAAGACTGGTCAAACAGTCGGTGAGTAAATGTCGACCATCGGCCTCCAGGATCAACGACCCATGGCTTTTTCCAATCCATACCAGATAGGGTCGGCTCAGTAATGATCCTCCGGCAGAGCCGGGGGATCTCCCAACGGATTAGAGATTACAAAGACGAACAGTTCTTTCCTGCCTCAAGCTTTCCCTCTCCAACGCTCAAGGAAACAAAGCATCCGCCGATAACCAAATCTGGACGTGAAGCGGATTACCGGTCCCTGTAAGTGGGCCGGTTGCCTCGGCGATCGCGCCAAAGCTTCAAGCACGAGCCTCTTCACGGCCTGGATCCGTTGCTATGCCCCATAGGAGAGGTATGCCTAGCAAAATTCATTTTGAAAATCCCCGAGAGAGCCGGTGCGCATTGCGCCGCGGCAAACTCTCCATTTTTTCCTTTTTTATCATCTTGTTCTTCTGTATCGTTAAAGGTGCAGTGGCGGTGCCGGCTCTTGTGCAGGAGGTGGCCAGCGCTGCTTCCGGAACCGCCATCTCTTTTTCCCTTTCCTTCCCCAAGAACACCGTCGCGGGCGACCTCATTGTGGTTGGATTCGATTTCGCCACGACCACCACGGCATCCTCCGTCACCGATTCCCAAGGCAACTCCTTCACCCAAGTCGGAACCCAATTGACCTCTCCGGGTGGCAGCCGGAGCGTAGTCTTCTACGCCAAGAAAATTAAGGGGGGCGCCGACATGGTGACGGTCAACCTCTCGGCGGATTCGGCCTATATTGAACTTTATCTTACCGAATACTCAGGGATGAATCAGACGAATCCCATCGACGCCCAGGCGGGGGCCTCGGGCAACGCCGGCCCCGTCTCAAGCGGCAATGCCACGACGACTGTCGCCGGTGACGTGATTTATGGCTACTGCATGGGCGATTGGGCGTGCACAGTGGGTTCGGGCTTCGCTGCCCAGTCGACCTTCGACAACAACCTCATCGAAGGCAAGACCATTGGCAATCCCGGCACATATACCGCGATCGGCTCCGCGAACAGCGGTTGGACGATGCAGATGGTGGCGCTCAAACCGGGTTCGCCCGTCGCCAGTTTGTCCCCCAGCAGTCTTACCTTCACTAGCCAAGCCGTCGGCGGAACCAGCGCGGCTCAAACGATTACGCTGAACAATACCGGCAATGCCGCCCTGAGCCTCACCAGCCTCGCGCTTACGGGAACGAATCCCGGTGACTTCGCCCAAAGCAATAATTGCGGGGCAAGCGTAGCGGCAGGAAGCAATTGCACCGTCAGCGTGACCTTCACGCCCACCGCAAGCGGAGCTCGCAGCGCCGCCGTCACCCTCACCGACAACGCCACCGGCAGCCCCCAGACCGTCAGCCTCAGCGGAACGGGAGCGGCTCCCGCCGCCAGTCTGTCCCCCGGCAGTCTTACCTTCGCTAGCCAAGCCGTCGGCGGAACCAGTGCGGCTCAAACGATAACGCTGAACAATACCGGCAATGCCGCCCTGAGCCTCACCAGCCTAATTGCGGGGCAAGCGTAGCGGCAGGGAGCAACTGCGCCGTCAGCGTGACCTTTACACCGGCCGCGAGCGGATCTTTCACCGCCGCCGTGACCCTTACCGACAACGCCACCGGCAGTCCCCAGGCCGTCAGCCTTAGCGGAACCGGAACTGCGCCCGCCGCCAGTCTGTCCCCCGGCAGTCTTACCTTCGCTAGCCAAGCCGTCGGCGGAACCAGTGCGGCTCAAACGATAACGCTGAACAATACCACCAACGCGCCGACCAGTTATGAGGCCACGGGATTGCCGGCGGGGCTGTCGGTGAGTAGCACGACAGGTTTGATCTCCGGCACGCCTACGTCCACGGGGACCTCGGCGGTGACCCTGAGCGCGACCAACGCCGCCGGGACCGGCAATGCCGCTTTGACGCTGACGATTGCGGCCCCCCTTCCAGCGCCCTTTGCGCAGATCATTGCTAATAAGACCAACGCGACCCCCAGTGCCATGTCCCTCTCTTTCCCTGCGAAACATCTTCACCCCGGTGGGAAACCAATTGAGCGCTCCGGGTGGGCAATTCAGCCAGCTCTACTATGCAACCAACATCAAGGGCGGCGCGGATACGGTGACAGTCACACTGTCGGCGAACTCCGGTTACCTGGATGTTTATCTGAGCGAATACTCGGGGATCAATCCGACAAACCCCATCGATGCCCAGGCGAGCGCCTCGGGCTCGGCGGGTACGGTCTCAAGCGGCAATGCCGCGACCACGGTGGCCGGTGACGTGATCTACGGCTACTGCCTCGGCTCTCCTTTCTGCACGGTGGGTTCGGGCTTCGCAGCTCGCTCCACCTTCGACGGCAATCTCAGTGAGGACCTGCTGGCGGGCAACGCGGGCAGTTATGCCGCTACCGGGTCGGCGACCGGGGGCTGGGCGATGCAGATGGTGGCGCTCAAACCGGCTTCGTCCAGCACGGGTAGTGCTCCCGTCGCCAGCCTTTCCCCCACCAGCCTGACCTTTGCCAGCCAGGCCGTCGGCGCCACCAGCGCAGCTCAGGCCATCACCCTGAACAACACCGGCAATGCGGCCTTAAGCATCACCAGCATCGGCCTGAGCGGCGCCAATCCTGGCGACTTTGCCCAAAGCAATAGTTGCGGGGCAAGCGTAGCGGCAGGAGCCAACTGCACGATCAGCGTGACCTTCATGCCCACCGCAAACGGAACTCGCAGCGCCGCCGTTACCCTCACTGACAACGCCACCGGCAGTCCGCAGAGCGTGAGCCTTACGGGCACGGGCACGGCGCCCGTTGCCAGCCTTTCACCCAGCAGCCTAGTCTTTGGGAATGAACCTGTGGACATGAACAGTTCGTCTCAGGTGGTCAGCCTGAACAACACCGGCAGCGCGGCCTTGAGCATCACGACCATTGCTTTCATCGGGGCCGATCCCGCAGACTTCACGGAGAATAGCACTTGCGGCTCCTCCGTGGCGGCGGGGGGCAACTGTACGATCGCGATAACATTTACGCCGTCAGCCGCGGGGACGCGCGGGGCCTCGCTCAGCATCTCGGACAATGCCAGCGGCAGCCCGCAGTCGGTAGCGCTTTCGGGTACGGGAACGCACGACGTGATTCTCAACTGGACCGCCAGCACCACTCCAGGGGTTGCGGGCTACAACGTCTACCGCGGCACGACCTCGGGTGGGGAGAGCCCAACGCCGCTGAATTCCTCGCCCATTAACGGGACCACTTATGCCGACGAGAATGTCGCCGCAGGAGCCGAGTACTATTACGTGGTGATGTCCGTAGCTTCGAATGATGTTACTCTGAGCGCAGCATCGAACGAAGCTTCAGCCGCCCGGCTAGCTAGCGTATCTATTGGTACTGTTGATCGTGCCCTGCACGGACGTGAGGGCATCAGCAAGGAAACGCGAAAGCGCGTCTTACACGTTGCCCGGCGCTTGAGTTACACGCCTAACGCCGCCGCACGCATGTTGGCGGTTGGCCGTGCCCCGTTGAGCATCGGGGTGTGCATCCCGCGCGAGATTCATTATTTCTACGATCAGGTGCGCAACGGCATCCTGGCGGAGGCTCGCCGCTTCGAGTCTCTTGGCGTGAGTGTCATTTATGATCCTGTCCCGCAACTCGGCGCCGGCGAAGTCGTGCGGGTGCGGCGCATGGTCGCCAGTGATATTCGCGCCCTGATCCTTTCGCCCGGCGATCCCGTGCCTCTGGCATCGTTGATTGCGGAGGCGGAGAAGCGGGACATCCGGGTTGTGTGCGTCGCCTCCGATGCCCCCAACAGCGGAAGGTCGACAGTGGTTTGCGTGGATCCGGAATTGAACGGCCGGTGCGCGGCGGAGCTGTTGGCAAAGTTCCTGCCCAAGGGTTCTCGCGTTGCGGTGGTAACTGGGATGTTGCAGACGGAAGACCACCGGAGGAAAACGAAGAGTTTTGCAGAAGCTTTTTCCCACTACCTCCCCGGAGGCGAGGTCATTGCCGTCATCGAAAACCACGAAGACGAACAGGAAGCATTTAAGAAGTGCTTGGCGCTCTTGCGGGGCACCAAGGACCTTGGCGGGCTGTATGTGAGCACGGCCAACTGCCTGCCGGTCTGCGCCGCCTTGGAAGCCGCAGGATGCGCGGGCCGCGTCCGCCTGATCACGACCGATCTGTTTCCCCAGATGGTTCCCTTTATTGACAATGGGACCATTACGGCCTCAATTCACCAACGCCCCTATGTCCAGGGCCAGACCGCTGTCCGGCTGATCGTTGACCATATCATATACAGGAAAGCCTTCCCTCCGTTCCGTTACCTGAACCCGGGTATCGTCCTGCAGTCCAATCTGCGCCTTTTCCGCGAAATCCGGCCCGCCGAAGCTCAAGACATGCCGGTGAGCTATGGGCGGAGGCCGGCGAGGGGGTCCCCGAACACGCTAGTAAGCTAGAGATCAGCCGACGTACTCACTCATTGGTTAACAAGCTTATATCGGGGACATTTCTACAAAAGGGGTTTGACAAAGCCTCAATATTCTGCTTGACAAGCCATGGGATCGGGTCTATAAGCCTTCGTGTACGTACACGTATGCACGGCAATCAGGACTGCGTGTTTCGAAATAATACTGAAGACTATGGGCATGTTGAACGGATTCCAGGCGTCGATTCGGGGGCTAGAACTCCAACAGAACTTGAGAAAGATTGGAGGAAAACAAAATGAACCGGGTGCGAGAGTCGTTGATCTTAATGACTACTGCTCTTTTCTTGTTAGGGGGAACATTACGTGCGCAAGGGACGGCATCGATTGACGGAACCGTGGTGGATTCTTCTGATGCTGCTGTTCCGGCTGCGAGTGTGAGTCTGACGAATGCGGACACTGCGGAGACACGCGCCACTACTAGTTCCGCGCAGGGGTATTTCACCTTCACAGATTTGGGACCGGGTAAATACATCCTCAAAGTCTCTGTGACCGGCTTCAAGGCCTGGGAACAACACGACATAATTCTAAGCGTGGATCAGCATGCGACCTTGCGGCCGCAACTGCAGATCGGGGAAATGAACCAGACCATTGAGGTGACCGCGGCCGCACCCCTCGTAACAACCTCCCAGAGTTCCCTTTCCACCGTTGTAGGCTCAACCCAGATTGAGGAGCTTCCGCTCAACGGACGCAATGCGCTGCAACTGGTGGAACTCGCGCCTGGGGTAGTTTCAACGGGGACCACGGGGCAGTTTGGAGCCACTGTATTGTCATTTGCGTCCTCCGGGGGCCGGGACATTGATGTGAATTACCTGCTGGACGGCGGGACCAACCAAAATCCCTTCTACGCCCAGCCCATTGACTTTCCGAGTCCCGATGCGCTCCAGGAATTTGCTGTCTCGTCCCGCAATTACAACGCCCAATACGGCCGGGGGTCGACCACGGTTTCCGCCGTCACGCGTTCCGGCTCAAACGCGTTCCATGGCAGTGCTTTTGAGTTTTTGCGCAACAACGACCTGGACTCCCGACCCTTCTTTTCCGCCAGCGTTCCCGATTATAAGCGAAACCAATTTGGCGGCACGTTTGGAGGGCCCATCCGCAAGAATAAGCTCTTCTTCTTTGCGAGTTATCAGGGAACACAAGTACGGGGCGCTCCCGGCGCTGCTGCCTACACCACACTCACGGCGGCGGAGCGCACGGGGGACTTTTCTGCGGAAAGCACACCGATCATTAATCCCGCCACGGGGCTGCAGTTTGGAGGAAACGTCATTCCCCCAGGCGACATTGAAACGCAGGCCACAAACTTCATCACCCAGTGGCTGCCGACCCCAAACCTGGGCTCCAACATTTACAACTATACCCCCTCGAATAGTCTTAAACAGAATCAGGTCATCGGGAAAGTGGACTACATGATTAGCCAGAAGGATCGGCTCACGGGGCGCTACTTGTTTGACAATATACCGCAAATAAGCATTTTGGGTGACGGCTCCGGACTCGACGCGAGTTGGAAGGGATCCTTGCCAACGCGCTATCAGAGCGGGACCATCGACTACATCCATACTTTCACCCCCGCTCTGCTCAACGACCTGAATATAACGGGTATCCGCAGTGCATTCAGTGACAATAATTTAGTGGATTTCTCGCTTGGCGCCCTGGGATACCCGGTCAACTATGGCGACGCGTTTAGCTCCTTTGGGT
Source organism: Terriglobia bacterium (assembly GCA_049519635.1). Classification (GTDB taxonomy): domain Bacteria; phylum Acidobacteriota; class Terriglobia; order UBA7540; family UBA7540; genus Bog-366. Next base: position 18,251 of record JBEKQO010000205.1, read on the forward strand.
TGACTCCTGACTCCGATTTAAGTATTGGGGGCTATTTTGGCGTGTATCCGGGTGCTCCGACACGTGACATCATGCCGACTTGGTATGTCGCCGACAATGTATCTTGGGTGCACGGCATCCATTCGATCAATGCCGGCATGATGCTATACCGCAATCGAATCAACGAACTGCAAAACTTCTTTAC
>JBEKQO010000206.1:0-13447 GCA_049519635.1 Terriglobia bacterium
GGCTTTTCCTTGTCCATCGGGGACGTGCCGCGGACCTAAAAAACAGGTCCGCGCTACGCCTGCTGAATTCCAAGGACTTACGCGTCGAGTTTCTGCAGAGGAGCCGCAGGCGGTCCTGAGCACTGCGAAGGAAGAATCTCGCATGGCGTTGAAAATGCTCAGAGCGAGATCCTTCGCGTAGTCTACCCTGAGCGGCAGAGCGAGATTCTTCGCTGCGCTCAGAATGACAGCGAATGGGCTCAGGATGACAGCATTGGAGCGCTTTTCCGCAGCCTGTGAAGCCCCGCCCTTCCAAACCGGTGGGGATAAGTCCGGATCGAGCCGCGCAGTTTGGGCAAGAAAGAACTGCCGCCCTGAAGGGCGCCTCTACAAGAACTGCAATGCGCTTTGTTCCTAGCGCCCGGGTGGAATCGTAATTCCAGGTGCGATCGCAGGCTGTTCCACGATGACCTGCGGTGGCTTCAAAAGGTAATTGTGAATGGACCCGCCCACGCCCACGCCGATGTGGACAATGGAAACCCAGCGCTCCAAACTATGGTGGCCGGTGCGATGGAAGAGATAGGAAACACCGATGGAAGCCGCTGTCCCGGCCAGTTCAATTCCCACAAAAAGCGGCCGGTTATCGACAATAGAGTTGGAAAGCAGCCATTCGTAATTCCCCTGATCGCGCAAGTACCGAGTGGAGGCATAGTCCAACATGCGGGCGGCGCCGACCCCGGTAAAGAGATAGATATTCTCAGTGTCCCAGAATTTGTGCGGCTGCGACGGGGCATTCGAATTGGCTGACGGCTTGGCTATTGGCGTCGCCGGGATCTCCTGCGCCAAAAGTCCTGCGCAGCAGGACGGGAGTAAAGCCAACACGAAGACGCAGTGAATTCTTGCCATGCACGGAATTCTAAATGCAATTGCGCCCACGTGCCATGATTTTCCGCAATATCGGCACTACCTTTCCGGCAGCGGCGGGCAGCCGGGGAACTCCGCCAGGTAGGTGTTCCCGATATACTCCAAATACTTGATACCGATTTCGCTGGTGAAAAATCCATCCGTGGTGAGGTCACGCAGGAGGGAGAAAAACTTGACGCCGGGGCCGAGCGTGGGATCCTTATGCGCATTTTCACGATAAGCGATCTGGTCGAGCGCTTCTTTCTGCTGAGCCTCGGTGCATTCAAGGAAAACCTTTCCGTAACGGTCGTGGCAAGTGGAGTCAAGCCAGGCGATGCCCCCGCCCAGGGTAAGCTGGTATTCCTGGTTCTCGCTGGTCAGCAAGTCAATGAACTCCGGCGCGCCTGCTTCCAGTGCGCCTCCGGCTTTCTCATCAGGGGGGATTATCGCCTGGCAGAGTGACCGCAGCGTCTGGTACGAGTGCGCGGTGAAAAACTTGGGGGTGTAGGCGCCGGCGGAGGCTTGGGCGCGCTCCTCCTTCACCATCCGGTGCAGGTGCTCCGCCGCTTGCAGGGGGATGCTCCGAAGGACCGATCCCGCCGAAACCCCCAGCGCAAGGTTTCTCAATACATCACGGCGTGATATTTTACTGGGCATTGCTGTTCCTCCCGGAAAAGTCATCAGTTGCCAGTCGTAGTGAAAGCCAAGGGGATTGCTCTTTTCGTCTTTTCTGGAGACTGCGGGCCGACCAGGCCATAGCCCCGTCCGGGGCGCAAGATCGTAGCCCAGGGCGCCAACTCTGGAAGAGAACCCTCACCCACACGGCTCGCTCCGTGGGCTACATTATTTCGCCCGCTCCGCGGACTGACACCATCAACGGACATCTGAGGTGCTGGTCGTCATTCATCAGTGAATGCTCAGGCGAATCGTCTTTTACTGAAAACCGGCAACTGACAACTGACCATGGACAACTGACAACGGACAAGGTTTTCCACCTTTAAACATTCCCTTTCCTCGCCTCGTCCAGCAGGTATTCGGACGCTCGCCAGGAAAGCGCCAGAATCGAAAGCGTCGGATTCTTATCGGGATTGGTCACAAAGCACGCGCCGTCGGTTACGAACAGGTTTTTCACGTCGTGGGCCTGGCAGAAGGAATTGAGGGCTGAGGTTTTGGGATCCTTCCCCATGCGCACGGTCCCGGTTTCGTGGATGATTTCGCCTCCGGTGGGAAGGCCGTAGGGAAATTTCCAGGTAGTTTGGGTTTCCGTCAGATACGTGCCACCTACCGCTTCGACGATGGCGCGAAAGGTTTCCTGCATATCGCGCGCCATCTTGATTTCGTTCTCTCCCCATTGGAAGTGGAAGCGCAGGACGGGAATTCCCCACTGATCGACGACGTTGGGATCAATTTCGCAGTAAGAGTTTTCGTTGGGAATCATCTCCCCGCGGCCCGACAGGCCGATGAACGCCCCATATTTTTCCTTGCACCGCTGTTTCAGGCCCAGTCCATAACCTTCGTACTGGTGGCAGACGCCATGAAACTCGCCGGCTGCCGGCAGGTCCCGGCCGCCGCCGAACTCGATGTGGTAGCCGCGCAGAAACTCGTTCTTCCGGTCGAATTTCCACCAGGGAACGTAAAGGTGCAGTCCCCCGGTGCCGTCGTGATTGTGCGGAGGCATCTTTTCCAGCACCGGGACGTATCCCGCGCCGTCGCTGCCTACGGAATCCATCAGGTAGCGCCCCACAACGCCGGAGGAATTGGCCAGGCCCTGGGGGAACCGGCGCGACCGGGAATTCAGCAGCAAGCGCGCGGATTCACACGAACTCCCCGCCACCACTACGGCTTTGGCGCGCACTTGCTGGTCCCGGCGTGTGGTCTTGTCAATGTAGGCAACGCCGGTGGCCTTTCCTTCGTCACTCACCAGGATTTCCCGCGCCATGGCGTCGGTCACCAGCGTCAGGCGTCCCGTGGCCATGGCCGGCGGAATCAGAACCTGGCTGGAGCTGAAGTTCGAGGCCGTCTTGCACCCGCGTCCGCACTGCCCACAGTAGTGGCACGGGGCGCGGCCGTTCACCGACTGCGTCAAGATGGCTTCGCGCGCCGGCACGCAAAGAATCCCCAGCTTGTCGCATCCGCGCTTGACCAGCAGGTCGGAGCAGCGAGGCTTGGGGGGCGGCAGGAAAATCCCGTCCGGGGCGCTGGGGATGTTCTCCTTGGATCCGTAAACGCCAATGTACCGATCTACTTTGTCGTAATAGGGTGCGAGGTCCTGGTAAGTGATGGGCCAATCGTCGCCGCGCCCGTCGCGGGAGCGCGAGCGGAAATCCGCCTCGGCGAAGCGGAGGGCGATGCGGCCCCAATGATTCGTCCGCCCGCCCACAATGCGCGAGCGGAACCACGAGAACTGGGAGCCCGGCGCTTTGGTGTATGGTTCGCCCTCGATGTTCCAGAAGCCGTTGGGGGCCAGGAATTCCGTTTGGCTGAAGTCATGGATGCCCGCGCCGCCAATACCCGCCCCGCGATGCGCCAACTCGTAGGGCCAGACGTGCTCCTTAAAGTCCGTCTCGGGGTGCAACATGGGCCCCGCTTCCAGCATCACCACATTCAGCCCGCCTTCCGTCAGCACCTTGGCAGCAGCGCCGCCCGCAGCCCCTGAGCCGATGATGCACACGTCATACACTTTTCCCGTGCGGATAATTTCCATGATGGATAGCAGCCCCCCTGGCAGAATCCCTGTAAAAACGCCGGACCGCGATGGCTTTCGTAGACGCGCACCTCGGGCCGGCGGTTCTTTCTTCCCCAAGCTGCCCGCTATCGCCAAGAAGTTCGCGTGTCGTGCGCGCAAGAAATGAAACTACAAACTCTTCCTGAGCCCGTCAATGCTTTTTTGCGCGCCGGCCTCAGGGCGGAAGTTGGGATTTAGCCCGGACTTCTCACCACGACTCTGGAAGGGCGGGGCTTTAGCCCCGCCGTTGCAGGGCCGTCCCGATTATTTCCAAGTCCCGCACCCCGCGCAGCTTGCAGCCGCAAACTGCGCGGGGTACGGGACGAAGAGAGGGCGGGAGCCGCGATTTCGGCGGGGCTGAAGCCCCGCCCTTCCAGCATCGTCCAAACGTGGGGAGAAGTCCGGGTTAGGCACTCTGCGCCTGTTCATTATAGTAGACGGGGCGGGGGCAGGCCCCGAGCGCCATTAAAGCTCCTGCGGGTATGCGAAGCTTTGCTCAGGCTACCAGCAGGGAGGTGGTTTTCCGCAACTGCTGCAGCCTCAAATTGTTTTGCCGACGCTTAGAAGGCGAAGTAACCGTTGGGGGCACTCACGTTGTTAGGAATGGTGGTACCCGCGATCCCCACGAACACGCTGCGGCCGAAGAAGAACGGCAATCCCAGGTCAAAATAATCCGTCGAGGATCCCGTACCGGTTGCACCTCCCAAGTTGTCGAAGGCGGAGTATCCGGAATTAGTGCCAAACAACGTATCAGCGTTGGCGATGCTCAGGGTGACGTTACCCGAGGTGCCGTTGGCGCCATAAGCGGTGAGGGAAAGAGGAAAGGTCGCGCTGGGGCAGTAATAAGGGTTGTCCGTGCAATCCTGAATGCCGAGGGTAAGAGCATCCAAAACATAGAGGGCATTCAATCCTGTATCGACGAAGCCTCCCGAAGTGTAGGTATTACCATTGTAGACGACTTGGGCAAAGTTGCCGTTTGTATCCGCGGCATAGAGGGTGGCGCTTCCCAACGCGTTATTGGATTCGGTTCCGACCCCGAGAATCAACTGCCCGGCAGGGACCAGGCCCGTTCCCCCCTCATTCGTGTAAGGGAGCAAGGGCGCTCCCGCGGAAGGAATTGACGGCAGGATAATTTCCACGCCGTTATTATCTTTGGCAAAGTAGGCGACGGGATTGGAAACTTGCTTGATCACCGGAACCGCCGCCGCGGTGCAAACGTCTTTCGGGCAGACGTAATAGGGGTAGGCGGAGAAGGTTTGGCCCCCCGCGCAGTTCAAGCCGCAATCCTGAATGGAAGTGCCCACACCCAGGATGCCGTTGGCGCCCAGCGCCGCCACGGTGTCGTCACTGGGGCCGGGGCTCAGGCTCAGGCAACTGGTTGCCGGCACGGTGTACGTGGTATCGCCAATTACCTGGATGGGAACGGAGGAGGCAGTTTCGCCGCCGATCACTACATCCGCGATCAGCACCGGTCCCCAAGCATAGGAAGTATCGGGGAATTGGGTGCATTCCTCCACTTGATTCCCCGCGGTGTCAGTCACCGTCGAGAGTTCAGTGGATGGAACCGTGGTGAGCACGGAATTAAGAACTCGCAAGCCCACGGAACCCGTATCCACCAAAACGTCAGGGATAATCTGGCATTGTTCGGTGCCCGGCAGGCAGACGGAGACCGTCGTGAATAGCCCATTGTAGTGAGTGGTGTTGGGATTCCCGGTGTTTCCATTGGGCCCAAAGTTGACAAAGAGGGGTGCGCTGTTACTGGCCGTCAGCGTTAGGGTGGTGGAGGCAGATTGGGTGGAATCAGCCTGGCTCGTGGCGGTAACTACCACCGTAGGAGGGCTCGGCATGGCCGTGGGCGCCACATAAAGTCCGGGAGTGGACGCGTTATTGATGGTACCCACTGTGGAATTGCCCCCCGTCACGCCATTCACGGACCAAGTGACGGCCGTGTTGGTGGTTCCGGTGACGGTGGCCGCATACTGCACCATGGTTCCCGTAGGAGTCGAGGAGTCGGTGGGCGCAACGCTCACCGTGGCATTCGCCGCCGGAGCCGTAATCGTTACGATCGCCGAACCAGAAGGAAAGGACTCCGCCGAACTGGTGGCGGTAACGGTTACCGTGGCTGGATTGGGAACGGAAGCCGGAGCCGCGTATAATCCCGAAGAATTAACCGTACCGAGCGTAGAATTGCCGCCGGCGATTTCATTGACCGACCAAGTAATCGTGGTGCTGGTCGAGCTGACAACGGTGGCGGTAAACTGCACCATGGCTCCCGCCTGAACCGAAGCGGTAGCGGGCGAAAGAGTGACGACGGGCAAAGGGATGTCGTTGCCGGTGCCGCCCGAGCCGCAGTTGGTGAGGAACATCCCTCCGGCGATTACCACCAGGAGGCATGCCAGGGTGGCCGCGGAGATATTCTTAAGCCTCATTGCACCACCTCCGGGGAAAGGTTGGTGGGCAAGAGGCTGGGCACGTAAGCGCGGCCGTGGTACCACCGCATGTGCCCGCCGCTGGTAAAAACGAAATTGTCCTTCTGAATAATCAGGGGGCCGCCGTGGCGTCCCGTCTGGGCCTTCGCGTATTGCTGGAGGTTAGGGAAGTAAGATCCCAATAACTGCTGCATGTTGGGCACGAAAGGTCCCTGCCAGGAAACTCCAAAAACTTTGCCCGCCGGCGAGACGTACTCGCGCACCACGGAGCCGCTGGCGTCAGTAATCTGGTGGAGTCGATAGCCCGGATGGACTTCCTCGCGAATTTGACCCCGCAGGACTTGCAGGTCCGCGCTTACGGAGGATTCCGGCTCGCCGAGCGCCGCCCACCCTGGGGCTGCCCCCACGATCAGGATGAGCAAAACTCCTCCCAAAATTCTCATGGACTTCCACCCGTGCCGGTCAACCATTTACCCGCGCCGCCTTTCTCCAACCACCCTTCCCTAGGAGGGTTCCGTGCGTGATGCTGAACTCCACCAAAATACCACAGACTGTCGCCAACCATCCAGTCCTGAGAGTAGCGGGTGGCGGGTCAACATGCTGTAGAGGCGGCTTTACGCCGCCATTTGGTCCCCCGGCTCGCCACCAAAGATGAAAATGCTCCGGGTAATTCCCCTCCTGATTCAGGAGGGGTGGCGCGCTGAGCGCCGGGGTGGTTATCTCCTGATGCCAAAACCATAAAGTCGCGATCAACACCAGCCCCTACCCCCATCCTCATCTGAGGATGGGAGCATTTGCTTAACAGCTTGTGGCCGCAAGTTATAGGAACGGCGGGGCTAAACAAGCGGCGGAAAAACCTTCCAAGACTGTCATTCTGAGGAGACACAGGCGACGAAGAATCTCGCATTGCTATGAAAATACTCAGAGCGAGATTCTTCGCTGCGCTCAGAATGACAGCGAATGGACTCAGGATGACAGCACGGGAGGGTTTTTCCGCAGCCTGTAAAGCCCCCGCCCTTCCAGGCCTGTGATGAGAAATCCGTGCTCGCTGCCTACTGCTTACTGCTTTCTGCCTACTGTCTTTCGCCGGGTCATCACATTACTCGCATTCCGCCGGCAAAGAAACTTTGCCATTTGATGCCTGGGGCACACCCGTGGTTGTAGCAGGGAAATCTAGAAGTGCATGAAGGTCAGTAGGAGCGCAGGACCGATTGGCCTGCGCCCCTACTCGAAAGGCAGACTAAAACGCCCAGTAGCCGTTCGTTAAGTTCGGGCTTCCTGAAGTTGCACCCGCGATCCCCACGAAAATCGGGCGGCCAAAGAAGAATGGCAGTCCGAGGTCCCAAGAATCAGTTGAAGTGTTGCAGGTAGTGGTTGAGGTGGCGATGCAGCTAGGCGCCGCCAAGTCGTCGAACGCGGCAAACGTAGTGTTGGAAAACAGCGTTTGGGCATTGGCGATGGGCAGCGAGACCGTTCCTGAGGTGCCATTCGTACCCGTAAGGCCGAGCGAGAGATTCAGGGTCGAGCTGGGACAGTAATATCCGGTATCCGTAGTACACAAGGAGGTGCCGAGCGTAGTGGCATCGGAAACGAAAAAGCCGCTCGATCCGCTGTCGATAAAGGTCCCGCCACTGGCCTCATTAGTGGGACAGGTCGCAGCCCCGCTCGTGCAAAAGGTGACCCCATCGAAGGTAGCGGAATTGAAGTTACCGTAATCGTCGAGCTCATATACGGTCTGGTTGGCTATCGCATTATTGCTCTCGGTCCCGATGCCGAACGTAAGGGTGCCTGTGTCCGAGACTGCTCCGCCCGCAGGTATGGACGGTAGTGAGAGCAGCACACCGTTCGTATCCGACGAAGAAAATGCCGCGACGGGATTCCAGACCTGAGTTGCAATACTAACGGCTTCTTGTTCGCAGAGTCCGGTAGTGGTGCAGATCCAATAGGGATCTTGGGCCTGCGGGGTTGTATCCGTGCAGTATTCGCCACAATCCTGGGGGAAATTACCGACACCCAGGATGCCGTTGGCCCCGAGACTGGTGACCGTGTATTCATCAGCGGATGCGGGCGTGCATTGACCGGACTCCGTCACGGCGGCAGGCACAGCGTCATTGCTGATGATCTGAATGGGAATGCCGGAATTGGCCGATCCCCCCGCCGCGAGCGGCACTTGTGAGGCCGTTTCCCCACCAATCTGAACAGTCGCTAGCGACACCGGACCCCAGTTGAAGGAGCCGTCACCGTACTCCGTGCACTCGTTCAGATAATCCCCGCTGCCGTCATTGAGCTGGGACAGAGTCACACCCGTAAGCGCCGACGACAGCACACGCAGCCCTACGGACCCCGTGTCCACCAGGACGTTGTTGACAGTCACGCAGGGTGTGCCGGCCGGCTCACAAACGGTGACCGTGGTATATATCCCGTCAGGGTACGCGCCGGTGAAGCCAAGGCCGACGGTGACAGGCACCGTGTTCGAAACGGTGGTCGATCCCGTCAAGCTCACGCTCTCGTTCACGCCCCCAACAACGAAAGCCAGCGTACCGGTCCACGGACCGCTCCCCACAGGGCTAAAGGTGACGCTGATCGCGCAATTCGCGCTGGCTGCGACGCTTGTGCCACACGAGTTGCTGCTTATGGCGAAGTCGCCGCTTATCGTGGGGGTGGAAATAGCCACTGCGCTAGCGCTGGCATTACTAACCGTCACGGACTCAGGTGTGCTGGTAGTGCCAACCGCCACGCCCGAAAACTGAAGTGTGTTAGTGGAGACAGATACACTGGTGGCCGTTCCGCTCAAAGTCACGGTCTGTGGGCTATCGCTGGCGTTGTCGGCAATGGACAGTGTGCCGCTCGCCGCCCCGGTGGCCGTCGGAGTGAACACGACGCTTATGGTGCAAGCGCTACCCGCGCCAAGGGAGGTTCCACAGGTGTTGCTAGGGGCTTGGAAGACAGTGCTACCCGTCGTGATCGTGATGCTGGTGAAGGTGAGTGTGGCGGTTCCAGAGTTGGTGACGGTTTCCGACTGGGGAGCGCTTGCAACGCCCACGCCGCTCGAGAAGGTAAGCGGGCCGGATAGTGTCACTGCCGGGCTGCCGGTGGTCGTGGTGGGAGTGCTGTTGCTCCCACCGCAACCCGCCAATACCACCAATCCCACCAGGACTGCAAACAGACCGCTCAGAGTTGCTACGGAAAGAGTTTTACGGCTCATTGTACCACCTCCGGAGTGAGGTTGGCGGGAACCAGGCCTGGCACATAGGCGCGTCCTCGGAAGGATCGCATGTGCCCCATACTGGAAAACACAAAGTTGTCCCCCTGTATGGCTACCGCGCGGCGCCGCACCGCTTGCGTTCGCTGACCCTGTTGAAGGTTGGTCATGTAGGTTCCCAACAACTGTTGGAGGTTGGGCATGAAATGACCTTGCCAGGAAACTCCGAAGACCGTTCCGGCCGGCGAGGCGAATTCGTTCACCACACTGCCGTCCGCCATGGTGATCTGGTGCAAATTGTAGCCCACTTTGGCCACGATCTGATGCTTGCCCCCTAAAACTTGGGCATCGGAATTCACCGACGCTATATTGTCACCAAGCGCCGCCCAGGCTGGAACACTTCCCATCAGCATGAGCAGAACTGCAAAAATACTCTTCATCTTTTGGCACCCTGCCTTTCCCGAAGTTTTTCCTTAATGGCTCTTGCTTTGACGGTCTTATGCTGGCAAAAGGTTTCCAATGACATGTTAAATAATTGCAAAAAAATCCATTTAGCGAATGGGTACGCGTTCATCAGATGGTTGCAAGCTCTTGTGGATTTTTGCCATTACGCCCTCTAGGAAAACCCCAGACCGCCGGTTTTCCGTGCCAAGTCACACATAAAAAAGGACTTCGACTTGGCGCGAACGGGCGCCATCGCAACGGATGAAAAGTAGGGGCGGTTCGCGAACCGCCCCTACGCCTCCCACGTCTAACGCGGTTGTGAGAAAATCCCGTTTTAGCGGCGGTCTCTGACCGCCGGCTTTGACAACCAGCCGCTTCGGCGGTCAGAGACCGCCGCTACAGCAATCTGCATCGCTGCCCCCTTCGGGGAACAAGGCCGGGGGGCCAGGGACTGCGAATCGTGAGATAATACCGTGGGCTGAATGAACATGCTCCAGACCGATTCAGCGCTTAAGGAGGAGTGAATGTCCACAATTTCGCGACGAGAGTTTTTCAAGAGATCGGTGACGAATGCCGCCGTGGCCGGATCCCTAGCTGCGGGTGCAGGGGTGCTTCGTGCCAATCCGCTGGGCCTGCCCATTGGGTGTCAGACGTGGCCGGTCAGGACAATGATCGCCCAGGATTTTCCGGGTACCATCAAGATGCTTGCCCAGGCCGGATTTCAACGGGTTGAGTTGTGCTCGCCGGTGGGTTATGCCGATTCGGGCTTCGCCGGCCTCGCCAAGTACTCCGGAGCGGAGCTCCGGAGAGTTTTGGGCGATGCGGGCGTAAAATGCATAAGTTCTCACTTCGGCATCAAGGAACTGCGGGAAAATCAGGCGGGCAGAATTGCCTGGGCCAAGGACGTCGGCCTGACGCAAATGCTGGTGCCCAGCCTCGACGGGCCGCAGAACCCGACGATGGATGATGTGAAGCGCGCGGCCGATGAGTACAACAAAATGGGCGAGCAGGCAGCCAAGGCCGGCATCCAGCAGGGCCTTCACAACGAGGACTTTGAGCTGACGAAGGTCGATGGCCAGCGGACCTATGACTTGTTGTTTAAACTTCTCGATCCCAAGCTGGTCAAGTTTCAGTTCCAGGTCTCCACGATCAGCGCAGGCTATGACGCCGCCGAGTACTTTACCAAGTACCCGGGCCGCTTCATTTCCATGCACGTACAGGGTTGGTCCGTGCAAACCAGGAAAGAGACGGCAGTGGGCCAGGGCAGCCTTGACTGGAAAAGAATCTTTACCGCAGCCAGAACCGGCGGCATCAAGAATTACTTCGTCGAAATGGACCTGGAGCTGATGAAGGCCAGCGTTCCCTACCTGCGCAAGCTTCAGGTCTGAGGCTGCTTTTCTGTCCCATCGAATTGCTTGCGCGTGTCGGCGGGCGACACCCTAGCTTGTGCGCCCATGCGAAGCTTTGGAGCGCGGCAGCTTGCCGCCCAACCAACTCGGATTTCTCACGACGGGCCTGGAAGGGCGTGGCCATACAGGCTGCGGAAAAACTCTGTGGCGCTTGGCGCTAGCACTCTCAGCACCACCCCGGCGCTCGGCGCGCCACCCCTCCTCATCTGAGGAGGGGTGGCGCCTTGGGCGCCGGGGTGGTTGTACGCCGTGGACGGTTTTTCTGCACCCTGTTTAGCCCCGCCGTTACAAGACCTTTCTGGATAATCTTGTGTCCCGCGTCCGCGTGGGAAGGCGGAGAAGGCAGGCAGGGCCGGCGGCCAACCTCCCGCGTGACACACTTCCCCAACTCGGCTATCGGCAGCGTCCGGTGAGAAGATGAATCAATTTGCTGACTTCCCAAATCGCCAATCAGCCAATTACGCAATGATGCGACCGCCCGATCGGCCGGTTTTTCCCGCGTCGCGATGTTGCTCAATAGGGGCAATGCGATACAATGATATTGAACATGGCCACTAAACCCGACCTTTTTGGCACGGACGGCATTCGCGGTGTTGCTGGGAAATTTCCCCTGGATCACGCCACAGTTGTCAAGATAGGAAGCGCGTTGGGAACCGTCCTCAAGAATTCTCCCACCCCCGCGCGGGTGGTGTTGGGAAAGGACACGCGCGAATCCAACGAGTGGATTTCCCGCGCCCTTGCGAGCGGCCTCGCCCGGACCGGCGCCCAGGTTGTGGACGCGGGGATCATCACCACGCCGGGGGTAGCCTTCCTGACGCGCCAGCATGAATTCTCCGCCGGCGTGATGGTTTCTGCCTCCCACAATCCCTACCAGGACAATGGCATCAAGATTTTCTCGCCCGCCGGAGCCAAACTCGCGGAGGCCCAGGAATTGGAGATTGAGAGACTGATCAAGGTTCTTCCGGAATTGCCGGACGTCGCCGAGGACGCCGTGCAAAATGCATCCGGCTGGGTGGAAGGATATGTTGAACACCTGGTGAGTCTGATTCCGGCGGGGCTCGATTTCTCCCATTATCGCCTGGTGGTGGACTGCGCGAATGGCGCGGCGTGCCGGGTGGCGCCATTGCTGCTGGCGCGGTTGGGGATAACGGCGTACACGCTGAATGTCGAACCGAACGGACGGAACATCAACTGGCAATGCGGCTCGCTCCATCCGGAAACGATGGCGGATTCCACGCGCGCCCTGGGCGCGGATTTAGGAGTGGCCTTCGACGGGGATGCCGATCGCGCCATTTTTGCCACCCGCCAGGGGCGCTTGGCGGACGGCGACCACGTGCTCTCCGCCATCGCCCCATTCCTCGACCGTCAGGGCAACCTGAAGGGCCGCGCTGTGGTCGGCACGCTGATGACCAACCTCGCGTTGGAACAGGCCTTGGCCCGCCAGGGCATCGGGCTGAAGCGCACTGACGTGGGCGACAAGTATGTCCTGGAGGAAATGCTGCGCTCTGGAATTTCGTTGGGGGGAGAGCCCTCCGGGCACATTATCTTTTCGGACCTCTCGCTGGCGGGCGACGGCATGATCACGCTGCTGGAAGTCCTGCGCCTGCTGGCCGAGACCGGGCAGCCTTTCGGCGAACTGCTGCGCGGCTATCAACCCTTTCCCCAATTGATTCGCAACGTGCGCGTGCGCGAAAAACCGCCCCTGGAATCAATTCCCAGCGTCGCCCAGGCCATCACCGAATGCTGCACGGAGTTGGGGGAACGCGGACGCGTGGTCGTGCGCTACTCCGGCACTGAACCCGTGGCGCGCGTTATGGTGGAAGGCGCGGAGGCGCAAGCCGTGAAGGACCACACCGCGCGCATCGCTGCGGCCATCGAGTCGGCGCTAGGAATCTTAAAAGAAGGGTAGCGCGGACCTGCTTTTTAGGTCCGCGGCTTTTCCTTGTCCATCGGGGACGTGCCGCGGACCTAAAAAACAGGTCCGCGCTACACCCGCTGAATTCTAAGGACTTACGTGTCGAGCTTCTGCTGAGGAGCCGCCGGCGGTCCTGTGCATCGCGAAGGAAGAATCTCGCACTGCCTTGAAAATGCTCAGAGCGCGATCCTTCGCGTAGTTCATCCTGAGAGGCAGAGCGCGATTCTTCGCTACGCTCAGAATGACAGCGAACGGGCTCAGAATGACAGTCTTGAAGGGTTTTTCCGCGGCCTCTTTAGCCCTGCCGTTGCATGGCCGTCCTGCCCGAAGGCTCAAATCTTACATCCCACTCAGAACTTCCCGAATTTTCTTGCGTAACGCCGCGGGTGAGAAGGGTTTCTGGATGAACGGCATTTCGTGGCTCAGCACACCGTGGTGCAC
>JBEKQO010000207.1:0-16483 GCA_049519635.1 Terriglobia bacterium
TTTCCGACAAACAGATGGCCCAAATCCGCCTTGAGCGGGATGAATTTCATGGAGAATGGAACTACAGCATTCTCCCTCGGGGAAAGCCAAGTTGACACAGTTATTTATTTACAGACCCTAAGGCCTATCTGGAAGATGAGGGCATTGCGGTGGAAATCGTTAGCGTTAGTGCAACCGGAACTTATATGTCTTCGGCATGCATTCCCGGCGTGACGGAGGTTCAGGCAGGTTCCTACCTGCTGATGGATACTAACTATCGGGAATGCTGCACGGATTTTGACCTCACGCTTACCATTCTGGCCACCGTGATCAGCAAGACCGGCCGGAAGTACCTCGTGGTCGACGCTGGCATGAAGATTCTAAGTTGCGAACGCGGTATCCCATTGGTGAAGTACCCGGAGGGACTCACCCTGCGCAGGCTCAACGCCGAACACGGCACGCTTGACCTGGGTGAGAATGCGCGGGATATCCAGGTCGGCGATCGTATCGAGATTTGGGTCCGCTACTCCGATGCAACCATAAACCTTCACGACCGCATGTACGGAGTCCGGAACGGGCAGGTGGAGAAGGTTTTCCAACTGTGCGGGCGGAACTGTCAGTGATGGCCAAGGTTTCAGAGCGGTTGCTGCTCCAAAGTCGCTTCGACACCGTCGATGGGAGGCGTTAGTGGCAAGCGTTCTAAAAGGGGCCATGATCGGCTGTGGCTGGTTTGCGGAGAATCACCGCGAAGCTTGGCTAAGGATTCCCGGCGTGGAAATCGTGGCGGCGGCGGACACTCAGCTAGACCGGGCACAGAGATTTGCCGCGAGAGCGTACTCCTCTGCCGAGGGACTGCTCGACCGCGAACAACTCGATTTCGTGGACATCGCAACACATGCTACATCACACCTTCCGTTGGTACGGCTGGCCGTCGAAAGAAAGGTTCCGACGATTTGCCAGAAGCCGATTGCGCCCGACTGGGCTAGCGCCGTACAGCTTGTCAGTGCAGCGGAGGCCGCCGGCGTGCGGCTAATGATTCACGAGACCTGGCGCTGGCAGCCTTGGTACCGTGTGGCTCAGGAAATGATTTCGCGCGGAGATATCGGTTCTCCCATCGGCTACGGATTTCGGTTCCGAAGGCGCGATGGTCTGGGAGACGAGCCCTACACCGAACAGGCTTATTTCCGAAAAGAACCTAAACTCATCATTCATGTAACGCTCGTCCACCATATTGACACTGCACGGTTCCTTTTTGGAGAAATCGATTCGATTTACGCGGAAGCCAGCCGTAGGAACCCCCGTATCGTCGGCGAGGACCAAGCGATAATCACTTTGGCCCATAAAAACGGGGTTCATGGGTGGATCGATGGAAATCGCTTTCTAGATCCCAATCCCAATGGGCCAGCCATGGGCGACATCTATCAAAACAACGAGCGTGCTTGGAAAAACGTAGTCACGGCTGGTTGCTTTGGGGACAGTGTTCGGGCCACGCAAGCCCACTTCATTTCTTGTTTGCAAGATGGTTCTCCGTTCGAGTCTGATGGGCGTTCGTACCTGGGTACGTTTGCGACCGTCGAGGCAGCCTACCGGAGCGTAGCTGAAAGGCGGGAAGTATCGCTTTCAGAGATTCTTGATTCCGGCCCACAAAATACTTAAGCGGAGGAATGAACCGGGCTCCCCGTAGTTTTGCGGCAGCCGGCTGACCCAGAGGATCAATGAGTAGTGCTGGGAGGGCGGAAAGTCAGGCGAGTGCGCGCACCTGAGCAAGAGCGGTGTAGGCAAAACGCAGTTCTGGAGATTCTTAGCATGGCGAAGAGAATGGGTCTCGGGGTTCTCGCCGCGTTCTATTTCGTGGTAGGAGCATTCGCGCAACCCATTAGACTCCACCCTGCCAATCCGCATTATTACTTGTTTAATGGCCAACCGACGATCCTGATCACCTCGGCCGAGCATTATGGTGCCGTGGTCAATCTGGATTTCGATTACGTCCGGTACTTGGATGCGCTCAAGTCGTACGGGATGAACTACACCCGCGCATGGCCTGGAGCCGTGCTCGAGATGGTCGGGGAGTTCGTGAAGGACAACACGATGGGCCCGAAGCCCCGAAGAACCATCGTGCCCTGGGCGCGCAGCAGCGAGCCTGGCTACATCTACGGCGGAAACAAATTTGATCTGGATAAGTGGGATCCGGAATACTTCGCCCGCCTGAAGGATTTCATTGCCAAGGCGGCCGAGCGCGGCGGCGTGGTGGAGATCTGTTTCTTCAACGCGCAGCGTTCATATCGCTGGCCCCTCTCCCCCTTGTATCATGAGAACAATATTCAGAACGAAGGCAAGTGCGAGTTCGAAGACTTTCAAACGCTGAAGGACCCGGATCTCGTCCGCCGCCAGGATGATTATGTCCGCAAGATCACCCAGGAAGTGAATGCCTACGACAACGTCATTCTGGAGATTTGCGACGAGCCCGCACTCTACACCCCCTATGACCAGGCCGGCGCCTGGGTTGGGCATCTGCTGAAGCTCGCTCACGACACGGAAAACACGCTCCCCAAAAAACATCTGATCGCGCAAGAAGTGGAGGGACCAATTGGGGGCCCCATCGATTTCTCCGCCAGCCCAATCCTTTCCATCATTGTGGGACAGTACGACTGGGAGGGAGGGCGACAGCAAATGGGCGGCATGATGGGATTGGACTATGAATATAGTCACAATAAGCCGATTGAATTGAACGAGACCTCTTATTATCCGTTTCAATACAAAGTAGGCGACCCGATCCTGGCATCGCGTGTTGAGGCCTGGGAGTTCATCGTTGGCGGGGGAGGCAGTTTCAACCACTTGAACTCGCGATTCACGGCCGAGAATCCGGCGGGCGACACACCAGACAACGCCCAAGTTCTAAGCGCGCTCCGCAGCTTAAAGAACTTCATGTCCAGCTTTGATTTCATCAAGATGCGTGCCGACAAGAACTTCGTTGTGGGTAGCGTGCCGGCCGGCGCTTACTGCCGGGGCATTAGCCAACTGGGGGTGCAGTACGCGTTCTATCACCACCACAGTCACCTGGATGAGCGCCGGGAATATTACATCGCACCGCCTGGAAATTACACCGAAACCTTGGATCTGGGAATTCCCGAAGGGACTTACAAAGCCGACTGGGTTGACCCAGCCTCGGGCTCGACAATCAGCAGCATAACGTTCACACAGCGAGGCGGGACGAAGCAGCTCGCCACCCCCCAGCATTTCGTAGACATTGCCTTGCGTATCAAACGCGAGTAGGCCACTGGTTAGGAAGGATTTGCTGCTTGCGTCGCGCCGCAAAACAAATCTCGGACAGAGGAAATGTCATGTTGAAAAGAATCTCGCCGCTCGGCCTCGCCTTGGTGTTGTGTCTTGCCCAAGCCTCGGCCGAGCCGATCAAAGTCCATCCTGCCAATCCGCACTATTACCTCTTTCATGGCCAACCGACCGTCCTTATAACTTCGGCCGAGCACTACGGCGAGGTGGTGAATTTGGACTTTGATTATGTCAAATACCTCGACGCTCTCAAGGCATACGGCATGAACTACACGCGCGTCTGGCCGGGCGCGGTGCTCGAGATGGTGGATGAGTTCGTCAAGGACAACCCTATGGGGCCGAAGCCGCGAAGGACAATTGTCCCCTGGGCGCGCAGCAACGAGCCCGGTTACGTATATGGCGGAAACAAGTTTGACCTCGACAAATGGAATCCCGAGTTCTTCACCCGCCTTAAGGATTTGATCGTCAAAGCGGCAGAGCGCGGCATCGTGGTGGAGGTCTGTTTCTTTAACTCCCAGTATACCCATCGCTGGCCTCTTTCACCCTTGTATTACGAAAACAACATCCAAGGGGTGGGCAAGTGCAATTTCGAGGATGCCCAGACGATGAAATATCCCGACTTGGTCGAGCGGGAGAGCGCGTATGTTCGAAAAATCACTCAAGAAGTGAACGCGTATGACAATGTAATTTTAGAGATTTGCGACGAGCCTTCCAACTTCACCTCCCATGCGGACGCGGGGCCATGGGTAGGCCATTTGCTGCAGGTCGTGCACGATACGGAAGAAAAGCTCCCCCAGAAGCACCTGGTAGCTCAGGAAGTGGAAGGGCCACTTGGAGGTCCGGTGGATTTTTCCGAAAGCCCTCTTTTGTCGGTGATCGTCGGACAATACGTGGTGGGCGGCGAAGAGGATAGTGAGCAGATGGGAGGTATGGTGGGTCTGGACTCGAAGTACGGCCTCGACAAGCCGATTGAGCTGAACGAAACCGCCTGGTACCCGACGTGGTATCGAAACACGGACCCTGTCGCGGCTTCGCGCGTGGAAGCCTGGGAGTTTATGGTGGGCGGCGGTGCCAGCTTCAATCATTTGAACGGGCGATTCACCGCCAAGGACCCGACCGGAAACACGCCCGACAATGCCCAGATCCTGTGCGCACTGCGAAATCTGAAAGAGTTCATTTACAGCTTTGACTTCCTGAAGATGCATGCGGCCAAGAGCTTTGTCATCAGCGGCGTGCCGCCGGGAACCTACTGCCGTGGCATGAGCGAGCCGGGAGAGCAGTACGCGCTTTATCACCACCATAGCCAGCTTGCCGAGTCGGGGATGTACTACATCGTGAATCCTGGACATTACCATGAGAATCTCGTGCTATACCTCCCCGGCGGGACTTACAAAGCCGATTGGGTTGACCCAGCCTTGGGCAGGGTAATCAGCAGCGTTACCTTCACACATCAAGGCGGCAACAAGGACCTCACGGCACCCAAACATGCTGTAGACATCGCTTTGCGGATCAAACGAGTTCGTTGATCTCCGCATTATTGCGGTGTCGGAAGGCTTCAATAACTCCGGCTCCGAGATTGTTTACAGCTTGATAGCTAGAATCATTTGCGGTAGGCTTGGTCCATCGGTTAACTTCCGGGTGTGAGTCTGGATTTTCTCGCAAAAACTTTATACCACACATCCCGTGAGGGTAAACACTTTTCTCTGGTTTTTCGCTCCGACCGATCGCGAATTTCGGGACGGATGTATAGCTTGATGAAGGTGTCACATTTTCAATAGGTTAGGGCGCATAGACCCTGGAAGATTGCGTCGTGCTTTAGAAGGACTGGCTCCTTGTTTAAGCCCCGGCAACTCAATTCGGTCAAGACATCGGAGATTGAAACTCAAATCAATGCGGAGGGGGTTCACATTTGGCCTTTTGAGGCCGAATTCCCGATTGATGTCCGCTTCCTGGCTATTGAACCGCGCCCCGTCCGCATGAACCGTCACGACTATTTTGAGTTGCTCTACTGCTATTCCGGCGAGGTTACCCTTCAGGTTCAAGAAGACCACGTTACAGTCAAGGAAGGAGATCTCTTCATCATTGGGAGCAGCCTGTTCCATCGCACCATTGAGGGCACATCCAGGAAAGCGCAGGCCGTGGTCGTTTATTTCTTGCCTGAGCTGATTTACCGAAACGGTGTCGCTGATGACGAAGCCCGTGAATATCTGATGCCATTTCTCAATCAGGATCGCTCGTTTACCCATGTGGTACCGGGAGAGACGGGCTTACCCTTGCAAGCTCTTCATTGGATTCATCAGATCCACGAGGAACTGCCAGCCACTTCGAGTCAGGCTCAGCTCGGCGTGAAAACCTATCTTCGTGTGATCCTCATGCTGCTCAGAAAGCATTACAATGAGGCCGAGAGAATCGATGGAGTATTCACCAGAAGGAAGCGCGATCTTGAACGCCTTCGGCCTCTTTTTAAGTTCATTGACCAGCACTTTGCCGAACGAATCAATCTGCGGGATGCCTCCGCGATCGTCGGAATTAGCAGCTCACACTTCAAACGTTTCTTCAGGCAAGTGACCGGACAGCCCTTTGTAACTTACCTAAACCATTTTCGTATCGCCAAAGCGCAAGAATTGTTAGCTTCAACAGATAAGTCTATCGCGGAGGTAAGTCAAGAGATGGGCTTCTGCGACCAAAGTTACTTCGGGATTGTCTTCCGCAAGTTCGTTCACACCGCGCCGCTTCAATACCGGCACCGCCACCGCTCAGGAGAAGAAACGCTTGCTCTTGATTCCCGCGACCTTGCTAAGGACTCTGGTCCAGCGGAAATGCGAGACAGTGTATCGCACGAGCGAGGGGGGCTATCCTTACCACTTTCAGAGTAAGTTTTTGGCGTCTTCAGAGACAGTCGGTCCGCAACTGCATGGCGCGTTTCACAAGCTTGCATTCACCCCCCAGTCCAACAACTCCGCCGTCTCTACATCCTGCGCTGGTATAAGGTGCCCTCGTAGAGGTCATCCCCCTGCGTGACGAGGAGCTGGAAGGTCGTCAGGACTAGAAGTCCAATGGGTCGGCGGAAACGCGTAAGGTCAAGGTAAGGTCGGTTTGGGGCGCGGAACTTCGCGATAGGCGCGATACCCAGTACGCAACGAACGTTTGGTATCCTACCCCGCCCCGTCATCGAACCTCAGGGGTCACCTGCGATCCGGCCAACAATGGTCACCCAGAATCTGGCCAATGGTTTTCGCCCCGGCGGGAGGGTTGTTCGCTATACTTTGGCGTCGGATCGCATGGGCCGTTCGATCTCGGTTCTTAAATGTCGTCGCGTACGGCTAAGTAATGCCAGTAGCAGGGGTTGTGGGAAAGTGGAAATCGCTTCGCGATTTCCAAGGCGGCCATGGCCGCCGTCTTTTCCACAACCCTTCTCGATTCTGGGAGCCAACCTAAAATCTCCTCTCCCCGTTGGCCGGATTTCAAGTGACCACGAATGGCCGGTTTGGGGTGACCCCCGAGGTCATCGAAAGCGTCGCCACCCCCACACAGCCTCGCAACGCTCTGGAATCTCACTCGGGTCGTGCTCCCGGGTCGCCGGGCACGCACCAGACATTAGGCGGATCCAATGGCACTATCGCTCTTCGATGCTGCAAGCGTAGTAGGTGCTTTGCAGGAGACGGATCGACACCGTGGATCGCTGGATGGATGGCAACACTTTCCTGACGTACTCCCCTTACTCTAATAGATTGTTAAATCGCGCAAAACAAGACGTATACGCCTCGCCTTTGCCGTTCTGATAGAGGTGCGCTTGCAACTCCGCCCACGAAGAGATGATCCTTTCGTCATAAAAATTTGCCCAATCCTTATAGCAATCCCTGACGCTTGGGCTACTCTTGGCGGGTGCCACTGATAGCGTGACCGGTAATTGTGGCGGCCTTCTACTAGGCTGTCAGGTTGACATCTGGGACGGGACCCCAGGTCAAACATCCTTTACTGCCCCTTTGTCTGATTGCGTCTTGGGAATTCACTCAGAGGTCTGTCTAATGAAACGAAGAATTGTGTTGGTTTTAGGGTTTCTCTTTCTGTTCAGCGCGGTTGTTAGGGCGCAGGACACGGCAAGCATCGTGGGGACGATAACAGACACCTCGGGCGCCGTTATTCCCAATGCCAAAGTCGTAGTCTCCAATCCTGAGAGAGGTTTCACTCGCAATCTGGTCAGTAGCTCTGCCGGTGAATACACAGCAGCGAGAATTCCTATCGGCAACTACATGGTGACAGTGGAGGTCACGGGTTTTCAGAAGCTCGTGCACAGCGGCATCACCCTGGCGGTTGGCCAAACCCTCCGCGTCGACCTGCAACTCCCTGTCGGTGCGATGACGCAGCTCGTCACCGTGAGCGGGAACATCTCCAAGGTCGAAACCGAGAACGCCACGGTTTCCGACGTGGTGACTTCGCGGCAAATCGAAAACCTGAACCTCAACGGCGTGAATGTCTTCTCCCTGGAGACGCTCGTGCCGGGGTCGGTAGTCGACAATGGCAACGACACCACGCACCTCGGCAGCGCCGGCAACCAGCCCTCCATCTCCTTCAACGGCAACCGCATGGAGTACAGCAACCTGGAAATCGACGGCGGCAACAACAGCGACGAGGGAGCTACCGGCAATGGGGGGGTCACCACGCCGGTGCTCGAGTCCATCGCAGAATTCCGTATTAGCACCTCCAATTATGGTGCGGACATCGGGCAGCACGCCGGTGCCGTCATCGAAATCGTCACCAAAGGGGGCACCAAGGATTTCCACGGCAGCGCTTACGAGTATGCGCGCAACGACGTGATGGACGCCAACGACTGGTTCATCAATCAAACCATTGCTCCCTCGGGCGGTCAAGCGCCCAAGACCCCGCTGAAGTGGAACATCTTCGGTTACACCCTGGGCGGCCCCTTCTACATCCCGGGCCATTACAACACAGACAAACGCAAGACGTTTTTCTTCTGGTCGCAGGGGTGGGCCCGTTATCGCGAAGGTACCGTCATCAACGCCAACGTCCCCACCATGCTGATGCGCCAAGGCGATTTCAGCGAATGCGACCCAAACTCGCCCAATGCCAATTCGATCGTGATCAGCCAAGGGTGCGCTGTGCCGAACGTGAACGGCCAGCCGACCGATATCATTCCTTCCATTAACCCCAACGCGGCCGCCTTAATGAACGGATTCATTCCGCTTGCAAACGACGGCATTGACGGTTACCGGAAAGCTCCCAGCCTACCCACCAACTTCCGCGAAGAGCAGATTCGCGTCGACCAGAACATCAGTGACAAGGCTTCGCTCTTCGTACGCGTCACCAATGACTCGAACAGCCTCGCCTATTCACCGGTCCTGTGGTCGTCCTCCGAATACGATTCGGCCGAGACTTTTCTGAATATCCCCTCCCGCTCCCAGGTGTTACACTTAACCTATAGCTTTCGGCCCAACCTCATGAACGAGTTTATCATGGCGTACTCCAACGACAACCTCCACATTGCCGACCAGGTGGGCTCATCGAACGTCGTGCATTCAATCGACAAGCCTGCGAGCTGGACGGCCGCGAACTTCTTCCCCGCCAACGCCACAAACCCCGAGCTACCTTCGGTTTCGATCAGCGGCGGGACGGCCGGAAGCTATATCGAGGATTTGGGGACTTTCGTGGGAAAGTACAACGCCAGCCCCACCTACACGTGGAAGGACAATGTTGCCTACACTACCGGCCGGCATACCTTAAAATTCGGAATCTATCTGGAGAAGTATCAGAAGAACGAACACTTTGGCTTTAATACACAAGGCTTCTACACCTTCGGTACCGGGTGGCCGGGTTCGACCGGTAACGCTCTGGCGGATATGTACCTCGGTAATATCCAGCAATATCAGGAAGGAACGCTGAACGTCAACGGCCAAGCCACGGGCGGATATGCCTACGGCCACTTCCGGCGGACCGACTTCGAACCCTACTTCCAGGATGACTTCAAGGTCTCACGCCGCTTGACGGTCAATCTTGGCGTGCGCTACTACATGTTCATCCCCATCCACGATGTTTCCAGGCCGCAGGATTTCGACTCCACCTTCATCCCCTCCGACTACAATCCGGCGCTTGAGGATTTGATCCAGTTCTCACCCGTCACGGGCAGCCCCATTCTGGTCGCGGACCCCGCCACCGGCCACGTCCACGACTTCACAACTTTCGGGAACGGCCTGGTCAACTGTGGCAAGGGGGGAATTGCGGTGGGTTGCGTGAAGCCCTTCTATGGCGCGATTGGCCCGCGTTTCGGCTTTGCATTCGACCCCACCGGATCAGGCAAGACCTCTCTGCGGGGCGGTTACGGCATGTACTTCGAGCCGGGCAACGGCGACGAATCGAACGTGGAAGGGCTGGAAGGTAACCCGCCCTTCACGCTGTCGCCTTCCGGCTATAATATTGTCGGCTACGGGAACGTCCAGCCCGGCGCTTACGGCCCGCCTGGCATGGCAGCCATTCCCTTCTATCAGAAGCCGCCCAGCAGCCAGCAGTTCAACCTCGACGTCCAACACCAGATCGGAACGAACAACGTCGTGACGGTCAGCTACGTGGGGAACCTGGGCCGGCACTTGGCCACCAGCCGGAATCTGAACCAGATTCCCGTCGGCGTGACCACCCTGAACGTTCCCGAGTTGGCCGGTTTCGCCGGAACCGACAACCTCAACCCCTCGAATACCACGCCTATGTGCGACGCGGCCGGCAATTGTAACGTGCAGCGAATCCTGACGAACACTCAGCAGCCGGGAATTCTTTTCAACCCCTACCTGGGCTACGGATCGATCGTCAACAAGCAGAACACCGCCGTGTCAAGCTACAACGCCCTCCAGGTCAATTTCCGGCACACCACGGGTCATGGCCTGACGTTCCAGTCCGCCTACACCTGGTCGCACATGATCGACGATTCCACCACCACCTACTTCGCGAGTGGTGGCACCGGCTCGGTGGACGACAACTATGACTTGAGCCGGTGGAAGGCTACCTCCGACCTCAACCGCAGCCAGGTTCTGGAGCTGAATTACGTCTACAACCTGCCCTTCTTCAAGACCTCGCCCCACGCATGGGCCCGGCAAGCGCTGGGAGGATGGCAGTGGAGCGGGATCACCAGCTTTTATTCCGGCGAGCCGGTGGACTTTAATTGTGGCGTCAACGGGTTCGCGACCGGAATCGGGACGTCCTTCCGCTGCAATACCGTGGGGGCGCTGAAGATCCAGAAGGGTGCGGTTGACGATCCGCAGTTTGGTCCGGTCCCGACTTGGTTTAATCCCAGCGTGATCACCCAACCACTCGCCAGCCAGCTCGAGGCCAACGGTCAAGCCGGCATGTTCGGCTACATGGGCCGTAACGCCTTGACCGGCCCGGGCCGCAACAACTGGGACTTGGCTTTGCACAAGGAGTTCAAGTTGCCTTGGTTCCGGACCGATACGTCAACGCTCCAGATCCGCCTCGACACCTTCAATACCTTTAATCATCCTCAGTGGAAATCCATAAGTACGGGATGCGCCGGGTCGATATCCTTCGGGCAGCCATGCACTCAAGTGGGCAATGCCGAGGTTAGCGGTGCTTGGAGTCCACGTAACGTCGAGCTGGGCATGAAATTCCTGTTTTAGTAATACTATGCTAAGTCGGGTTGTCATAAACTCGCTTGAACGACGTTTCGCCGGGAGGACGGCGTCCGTTCGATTTCGCCAACGGAGCTGGACCGCGCTGAGAATCTGTTCCAGCAGTCCAGAGCGCGACAGTCTGTCTCGACGACGGAAAGAACACCTCGGCGGGACCGCCAGAACGAGACCTCGAAGGAAGAAGATGCCAAGAATAGCAAAATGAAAACTGGAATCCTATGGAACCATCCCAATCTAAGACACTCCGGCCCGCTCGTGGCGCTCACGTTGCTCGGTTTCGTTTGGGCGAGGGCGCAAGCGGCCGCGCCCAAAGTTCCCGGCACAAGTTCTCCAGCCTATCCGCTTAAGGTTAGCGCCAACCGCCGCTATCTGGTCGATCAGAACAACATCCCATTCCTGATTGCCGGCGACGTTCCCCAACCCCTCGTTACGATGGTCTCCACGGCAGACGCCGCGAATTATTTCGACAACCGCCAGGCTCACGGATTCAATGCCATGTGGATTGACGTTCTGGTTGCCGGCCCCTATTACCCTGACAGCCGGGTTGACGGCGGCACTTACGATGGTATCCTCCCATTCACAGGTTACCTTGCCGGCGGGAAAGATACCGCCCACTATGATCTGAAAACGCCCAACGAGGCGTACTTTGTCCGAGTCGACCAGATGCTCGCGCTGGCGGCGGATCATGGCATGGTGGTTTTCCTCGATCCCATCGAGACCGGCCAGTGGGTCCCGACACTACGCAATAACGCCACCGCTGCCGCTCGCGTTTATGGCGAGTACCTGGGGAACCGGTACAAGCGTTTCGACAACATCATATGGCTGAACGGCAATGACTTTAACACCTGGCAAAACCCTGGCGATGACGCCGCGGTCCGAGCCGTAGCCGAGGGCATCAAGTCTGCCGATCCCCGCCACCTTCATACCATCGAGCTGAACGTCGAAACCAGTTCCTCGTACGACGACCCAACCTGGGCGCCGATTGCTGCCGTCAACAGCACTTATACCTACTCGCCGACCTATTTTCAGATGTGGCATAGCTACAATCAGACACCTACCGCACCGACTTACTTGCTTGAGGCGCATTATGATTTGGTAGATTTCGGCAGCAAGCCGTGGGATTACGGGACGCCGTCGGTGCTTCGACGTCAAGCGTACTGGACAATGCTAAGCGGTGGTAAAGGGCAGCTTTATGGCAACGGCTATACTTGCTACTTCCTGTCCGGATGGAAGCTCCATATCGACACGGTGGGAGTGACGCAGTTCATGATTTGGCACCAGTTTTTCTCCTCTCTACCGTGGCAGGATCTCGTTCCCGACCAAGACCACACGGTGGTTACTGCCGGTTTTGGAAGTGTCGGGACCCTTCAAACACGCGTCAGCAAGAGCGATTATTGTACGGCCTCCAAGACGCCGGATGGGTCCCTTGTAGTTGCGTATATGCCCACCGCCCGGGAGATCACCGTCAACATGGCAGCTTTGAAAGCGCCCGCAACTGCCAAATGGTTTGACCCCACCACCGGAGTGTCCACAACGATTCCTGGGGGGCCATTCGCGAACACCGGAACGCTGCAATTCTCGCCGCCCGGGAGCAGCCACGACGGCGACGGCGACTGGGTCTTGTTACTGGATGCTTCACGTACTACCCCTTAGGAGATGAGCGTCATGCTGAAAATGGCAGGTTTTGTTCTTCTGGTTGGACTTGCGACGAGTGCGTGCAGGACCGCGGGTGTCCCAGCGAATTCCGAGGGTAATCCAAAAGATCAGGCGATACCCTTTGAACACGTCATTATCGACGCCCACCCTCCTTTGAATCAGTGGGCCACCGCAGTGGGGGACATCAACGGCGACGGGCAAGCGGACGTGGTGAGTTCCGGGGCCGGGCCTATCGATTCCAAAAGTACCGTGAACGAGGGTGGCCTCTATTGGTATGAATACCCTACCTGGGCGAAACACGCGATTGATACCAAGGGCTACTTTTCCGACGACTTACAACTGGTGGACGTGGATGGTGACGGAGATTTGGATATCGTAGTCCCCGAAGACCAGAGCCACGAGGTGAGGTGGTACGAAAATCCAGGACCCCGCGGGAACCCCGCCACCGACCCGTGGAAAGTCCACGTGATTGGGAACTACGCGAAGTTCAATTTCGAAGAAGCACATGACCTCGAGGTGGCGGACCTTAATGGCGATGGCAAGGTTGATGTCATCATCGCCAATCAGAAATGGAAGCTTCCACGCCCGGTGGGCCAGCCGCAGGATGTGGTTTTCTTCCAGAACAGCCCCGATTCCTGGACTTCCGTCGTGGTCTCCGATACCTATGGCGAAGGAACGTGCATTGCCGATTTGAACGGCGACGGAAGATTGGACATTGTCAAAGCCGGGTGGTGGCTCGAAAATCCACGCGACCCTGTCCATGACAAGTGGGTGCAACATTGGTTTTATCACGGCTGGCCTGACCGGGCGGGAGTCACGGTGGCCGACATCAATCAGGACGGAAGGCCGGATGTGGTGGTCCGCAGCCGATTCCAAAGGCCGGCTGTCGTGGTTCGAGGCCCCCGTTGACCCCATTCAGGGGACGTGGATAGAGCATCTCATTCAAGACCACGTCGACTACGTTCACACCTTTAAGGTAGCGGATATCAATCTTGACGGGAAACCTGACGTGGTATTCGCCGAAATGCAGGAGACGGCGCAAAAACGCGTTGGTTTCTTTTTGAACCTCGGCAAAGGGGAAAGCTGGAAGTTGCAGGTGGTCGCGAACACGGGGTCACATAACGTCCGAATTGCGGATGTGGACCACGATGGAGATATCGACATCATTGGAGCGAACTGGAACAGCGAAACCGATCCCCACGGCGCGCCGCTGGAAATGTGGCGAAATCTCCTCCATGACCGCCAGTCCACGAAGAACGCAAAGTAAGCGGCCGGCAGAAAGCGCGGCTTAGGGACGACAGGCCGCACGCGATCCGGCCGGAGTTGGGCTCGCCGGAAGAGGGTTGGAGCCTCAGGTCGTGAGGGCAAGAGCGGCGCCGTATTGAAGGTCCTCGTGATTACCGTTCATGGCCGCCGACGCATCTCCACCGCAAGGGCGTCGATGAGTCCACGCACTCGAGAGGCAGGCATCGCCGCCCTTTCAGATGGAATAGGGTTCTTCCCGCGAGGATCTCGGCGTGATCCGAGTGAGCCATAACCTCCACGAGGCGCGGAAATCCCAGGTCTGAGGACATCAATTGGCCTCTGCAACCAAGGGCCCGGCAAGTGCCTTGGTAAAGTAAAGGATGCCGGGCCGCGTCGGCATCCAGGTTGACGGGATATGGCGACTGGCCGGGTGCCGGAGGGGGCGGGCACCAGAGTGGTCCGGCTCTTGAAACTGGTAATGGCATTCTGCTCAATCGTCAGCGGGTGCAGCTTGGCACCTAAACGATGCGTTTGCTTTCGCCATTCCTCATCGCTAGCGAACTCTGCGCCAAAGTGAGGCTCCCAAAAAGCAATATGGCAGGCGCGCCCAATCCCATAAACCACCACGAGCTTTCCGCCTTGCTTGCGCAAGGAGGTGATTCGGTCCGGGTACTCGGGCAGCAACTGCTTCGTGGCAAAAAAGCGCTGCCCGGGCGGCGGTGTGAGTTCCCGCAGAGGGCCGTAGAAAGCGGATTGCATGGCATATTGAAAAGCACCTGGGTTGTCACTCGGAAGGGTATTGCCCTCGGCATCGCTCCACTCGTCCATGTTGAAACCGTGGACATGGTCGCAAGGGACGTTCCAGTCGCGCAGGAAATAGACGGTCCACCGGTACATGCCCATGGGGCCGACAGGCAAAATCAGGACCAGCTTACGATCAGCTTCACGGCAGCGCCGAATCTCCATGGCCAGTTCGTGCCCCAACATCACGTCAAAATCCGCCACGTCATTGGCCATTCGAATGGAGAAGTCCTTGTGCCATTTGGGCTGCCGATCGAAGATGGCGTTGGGATCGTCGGCCACACAGGCATCCCACTTGGCCAAGTCCCAAGCAGGGGGGAAAAAGAATTCCAGTAACGAGCCTTTCAAGGTGGTTAGAAGATCGATCACAGTTGACCTCCCGATGAAATGAGTTTCGTTTATAAGTATAGTTACTGTTAGTAGCGAGCCAATCTATCTTAAAATTGATTGAATGCGCTGGCTTCAGCGAGCTCAACCCGCTAAAAATGCGTTGTGGGTTCTTGCGCGCGACCAAGCAAACCAACATTTTGCGATGCAAAAATAGCACATTCTTTAACCGAAATTCCATATCAATATCCCCTCACCAGGGATTCCGGATTCGCTTGGGAAATCGGTTGGAAATCAGAAGGGATTGTCTGGGGTTTGGCCATAGGCAGATTCTTGCCTCCACGTCGTTCACAGATTCGGCGCAGAAGGCGAATCGATTAAGGCGTCATCGCTGGACTTTGTCACATGCATTAGTGTGGGGTCGCCAGCATTCAGCAGTGGCTGGGAGTCGCCGCGGATAGTTCAGTCACGCGCCGAAAACTTAACGAACTGTTCAGTAGTGTCTGATCCAAGCAGCAAAGCAAGTCTTCAATGGGTCCGTCAAAATACTCCCATTGTGGAACCATATTGACTAGTTCCCCCCGAGCGTGCGCTTCTCGTTTTTGGGTGCCCCGACGATAACCTCTCAGATCTGGACAGCCTCGCCCACGTCGATTCGGCGGCGAGGTGGACGAATGGCCTTAACAGTGGGCTACCAAATTAAGATGCACGTGGTTTTGCTCCATCACCCTCGGGCACGATCGTTTTGCTGTCCGCGCCCGTCGGCCCCTTCGTACGCGATAACGCAATTGGCCTCGGTCGGTCGATTTAGGGAGACGAGCCGAGTAATTGGCAAACAATGAAAGGGTTCGCCTGCATTGCCTTGGTCTCTTCCTCGGTCAGAAGGAGAGGCATTGGTAGCTGGATCAAGGCACTGTCGGTGTGGGGTCTGCGTTGCCGCCGGTTAGGCACCGCTGGGGGATCCCCCATGAGGCGGCAGAGAGCCTGCGCGACTTTTCATTTTGTAACGGCGACCTGCAAGTGGCCCCATTCTGCTACGTTCCATGCTATGTCGAATGACACACCTACCACGGCCAGCGAATAACCTTTGTCGGTGCGGGAGGTTCGCCGTGCCGCGCTCGTCCACTTCCACAAGGCGGCGGAACACATGCGGCAAAACCGCTTGCATGTCAGCTGAGAGAGTCTCGAAAACCTGCTCGACTCGTTTTCCTATCGCCCCTGCCACACCACCCAGGTCATCATAAGCTTGACTGGTAAGGCGTCCGTCCGCAGTACGCCGGCGGTACAACTCATCCAGCAAGTAAGCCATGAGCGCCAGTGCGCCCGGGTCGCTCCCGGTATCGTGCAGGATGCGGCGGGCCAAGTCGCCTTCAAACTGCAAGCCGGCCCGTTCCGCCGGCCGAATGATCATTTCATAAAGGGACACTGGGTCAGGTGCCCCCAGCGGATACGATCCGTTTTGCAGCAGGTGTACCAGCGCGCCGCTGTTCGGGATCATCTGGTGATAAAAGTCCGCGCTCAAGGTGGCTACG
>JBEKQO010000208.1:0-13404 GCA_049519635.1 Terriglobia bacterium
TTCCCACATTCCCACAGCGACGACGGCGGCGGTGGCCCTCAAATTTGTGCAGGAGAAGAAAAACCAAAACCGGACAGATCACTTGCTATGAAAACCGGACAACTTGACAAGCTAAGAACACTAAAAGGACCCTTCCTTGACGCCGGATGGTCTGCATGGTATATACGCGTTGTGTGGGCAATCTCGCGCCTACGTCGAGTCCAGGGCTCAGATCTTCAACTCGAAAGACAAAATACACGGTAGCAGACTTTCGACTCCAAGCTGGCAGGGAAGTGGCGTCGTCGGGCTTTTCGTCTATCAGACATGGTTACTCTGAATATGATGTATGCAACCTTCGAGGAGGGATCGCGGAACTCCCTTACCCTGCAGGCGTGATGGCAATTTGCACTGAACGCGGGCCACAGCGGGCGGGCCAGTATGCCAAGGGAAGTGGTGGAATATCACCTCCAGAATGCAAAAAGAGTGGCTGGATTAAGCCAGCCGGAATTTAAGGAGATTGCCATGCGACGAATTCTTTGTGCACTATGTTTCGCCTTGTTTTGCGGCTTGACCGCGTTCGGTCAGGAGGCGCAACTGACGGGTTTGATTTCTGACGCCTCAGGCGCCGTGATCCCCCAGGCGTCGGTCGCGCTGCGCAACCTGGATACGGGAGCGCAGTATCGGACGGATACCAACGGTGCCGGCGTCTACACCTTTCCGTTTGTGAAGCCCGGACCCTACGGGGCGACCGTCGAGAAAACCGGATTCAAAACGGCGACCCAAACGAATATCAAGCTGGACGTCTCGCAAAACGCCCGAATCGATTTTACCTTGCAGGTAGGGCAGTCGACCCAGGTTGTGGAAGTATCGGCGAGCGCCCCAGTGGTGGACACAACGGATGCCACAGTTTCCCAGGTCATTACCGGAAAGCAGATTGAGGATCTCAACCTGAACGGCCGGAACTACGAAGCCCTGGTCACTCTGGTCCCCGGTTCCTCTCCGGATAATCCCTCCGGTTCGCAAGTTCGAAGCGGCAATCCGCTTAACACCACTCAAACCGGTGGGAACTCCGTTGTACCGGTATCGTTCAACGGCGGTCGGATGGATTTCAACACCTTCGCCATTGACGGCCAGGACTCGGCTGATGATAGCGGCGGAGGCTGGTCAACGGTGGTCGTTCCGGACATTGACTCCATAGCAGAGTTCCGAATCTCCACTTCGAACTATGGCGCTGACATTGGTAAACGCGGCTCCGCCATTACCCAGATCGCGACTAAATCCGGGACCAAAGACTTCCATGGCACCGCCTTCGAGTTCGTACGCAACAACGCCATGAATGCCAACCCCTGGTTCGCCAATCAGGTGCCTTGGAGCGGCTTGAGCCCGTCGAACTGCGGCGGAAATCCTGCCGGACCCTGTAATGCGCCCAAGGCGGCCCTGAAATATAACGATTTCGGCTACAACTTTGGCGGGCCTTTCTATATTCCCGGCCACTACAATACGGACAAATCGAAGACCTTCTTTTTCTGGACGGAAAGTTGGGACATCTATCGAACCGGAACGGTCTTGAACTCGAATGTGCCCACCGTCCGCATGCGCAGCGGCGACTTCAGCGAGTGCGACCCCACATCCGTAAACTACAACGCCGTGGCGGCCTCCAACTGCACGTTGCCGATTAACCGCGCTACCGGACTGCCTTTCCCTGGGGACATGGTCACGGTTAACCCCAACGCGGCGACGCTGCTCAACGCGTTTGTGCCTTTGCCCAACAGTGGCCCGATCGGCTGGGAGTCTGCCCCGGACCTCCCCACGAATTCCCGCCAGGAGAGTCTGCGCGTTGACCAGAACATTAGCGACAAGACCTCCCTCTTTGTCCGCATGACGCAGGAGACTTGGTCCCAGGATATTGTTCCCACGCTATGGTCATCATCCGTTTTTGACTCGATCAAGACCCATCACGCGCTTCCCGCCAAAAACCTGGTGATACATCTCACCCACAACTTCAGGCCTAACCTGATGAACGAGTTTGTCATGGGGTTCGTGCATGACGTTCAGAGTGAAATCGACTCGGTCGGTCCAGGCTCTCCGTCCGGCTCCATCACCAAGCCCTCTTCGTGGACCGGCGGCTCGATTTTTGCGGTGAATCAGAAATACACGGTTCTCCCCGGTGTCACGGTTTGCGGCGGTACGCCTTTTTGCCTTACGGAGGATCCCGCGGCTTGGGGGGTTCCCGGCTTAGGCAATTTCTCCGCTTCATTCGATGTGAATGATACGCTGGTGTACACGGTGAACAAGCACACCTTAAAGATGGGGATCGCCTTCGTGGACCATCACGCGGACGGCGCCCTCGCGTCGGCCGACCCGGAGGGCAAATACTCGTTCGGAGCCCATTCACCAACCTCCACGGGTAATGCCCTCGCCGACATGTATTCAGGCATTATCGACAGTTATCAAGAGGGCGCGTGGGGTCCGAATGGTACGCCGGTTAATGGGGTTGGTTGGAATCGCTCGCACCGACAGGACATCGAATCCTTTATTCAGGATGACTGGAAGGTGGATCGGAAATTAACCCTGAATCTCGGCGTGCGCTACTATTACTATACGCACTATCACGATGTATCGCACCCTTCCAACGACTCCGACTTCTTCCCGCAACTGTACAATCCCGCGCAGCAGGCGCAACTTAACGCCGCAGGCAACATCGTCCCGGGCACCGGCTACGCCTACAATGAGTTTGGGAATGGGCTGGTGCAGTGCGGGGTAGGTGCGATCCCACTGGGATGCCGAAACCAGCCTGGCGACTTGTTCGCCCCGCGATTTGGGTTTGCTTATGATCCAACGGGGAGCGGTAAGACCTCGATCCGTGGCGGCTACGGCATCTTCTACGATCTCGGTAACGGCGAGGGCCAGTCTCAGAACGCTGCCGGGAACCCTCCGAATACGTTCAATACCACCGGCTACAACATCATTGGATACCAGAACGTTGTTCCCGGTCCGCTGCCCCCCGGCTCGCTGACGGCTTGGCCCGAGAATGGTCCATGGATGGGTGTTCAGCAGTTCAACCTGACCCTCGAACACGAGTTTCCATCCAATAACTTTATTACCATTGGATATGTGGGAACTTTGGGACGCCACCTGAGCCGCAATCATGCCCTCAATCAGGTTCCCGACGGGGAAGGAACCGTCAACGTCCCCGAGTTGGCCGGGAACGGGGTTTGCGATGGGTTGGGCAACTGTAATGTCCAAAACGTCCTGATCAATTCGCAAGAACCGGCCATCTTCTTTGCCCCCTATCGCGGATATAACGGGATTACCACCAACGAATTTTCCGGATCCTCACACTACAACTCGCTCCAAGCGACGTATCGGCATCCCGTGGGGCATGGCCTCAATTACCAGCTTTCCTACACGTGGGCGCATGCCATTGACAACGCCAGCCAATCAGCCTCCTATGGCGTGGACGACACCAACCTGGATCGCTGGACCGGCAATTCGGACTTTAACCGCGCCCAGAGCCTCCAAGCGAGTTACATTTATGACTTGCCCTTCTTCAAGAACTCCCTCAATCACCTCTTGAAGAGCGGCTTGGGAGGTTGGCAGTTCAGTGGAATTACCAGCTTCTATGCCGGCTTGCCGGTGGACTTCAATTGTGGTGGAACCGGCCTCGCCAGTGGCATCGGACTGGGGATGAGGTGCAACACGCTGGGACCGTTGAAGATCCAGAAAGGCGTCACGGACGATCCCGTTTACGGACCGGTGCCCACTTGGTTCAATCCGGCGGTACTTCAGCAGCCTCTGGCGTCGCAGTACTATTCCAATGGCGAACCGGGGATGTTTGGCTACATGGGACGGAACGTTCTCACCGGTCCCGGCCGCAACAACTGGGACTTGGGGCTGCACAAGAACTTCGCCACGCCGTGGTTCGGAGGCGAACACGCCACTCTCCAGGTTCGCTTCGAAACCTACAATACCTTCAACCATCCGCAGTGGGATTCGGTTAACGCCTACTGCGGAGGTAATACCCCGGCGGGAACTCCTTGCAGCGGCATCGCCAACAACCTTGGGAACGGCGAAGTTAATGGTACTTGGAACCCTCGCAATATCCAAGTGGGTATGAAGTTCCTTTTCTAATCCGACTGATCTCGATTCTGTCCCTCAGCTCGACGCCGGTGGCACCCGCCACCGGCGTTCCCCTTTCCAAATGCCAGGTTAATCCCAACGCATACGAGGGTGCGTTCAAATTGGCGCCAAAGAGTTCCCGGAGGGGAACAACATCATTAGCCGTGGGTGAAACCCACGGATCGGGTCTACCACAAATAGAGTTCCCGACCCCGAAGGGGTCGAATATTCTTCCCATCAACCGGTTGCCAAACACATTCAATCCCTGTGGGGTTGGTGATTCGTCGGAGGACATCGTTTTCGTGGGTTTCACCCACGGCTGATAGCATTGGACCTCTTCGAGGTCCCTGGTAAAATCTCTCTGATTTCACCCTGGAATCAATTGTCCGGATGGGAGATTGCGGGAAGCGCCGCGGCGGCGCAACTTTTCTGGCTCTCTGGCAGGGGATTCATTCGGTAAAGATTCAAGGTTTCTCGCCCGATAATAAGGGGAACGGAGCTTTCCCCGACAACTGCTCTGCCTGTTTCTCGCGGGGAGCGGCCTGCAGCCTCTGCGTCGTCGCCAACTCGGTCGCGGCTTCTTGGGATCGGCCGGCCTTGCGGTATGCTTGGCCCAATTGGTAGTGGAAACTGGCCGTCTCCGGATCGAGCGCGATGGCCTCCTTCAGATAGCGAATGCCTTGCGATGTATCGCCCTTCTGAACGTACGCCTTTCCGAGTCCCGCCAGCGATTTGGGCAACCTGGGTTCCCGCGCCAAAGCTTGCTGGTAGAACTTGATGGCCTGGTCCCACTGGCCTAGATCAGCGCAGATCTCGCCGCGATTCTCATAGCTCCAGGGTTCATGGGGAGTGAGGGTCATCTCCGTGTCGAAGGCCCTGGCGGCTTCCTGGAGCATTCCCATGCGCTGATAAACAACCCCTAGATTGAAATGCGTAAAGCCTAATTTCGGATCAAGGGAGATTGTTTTCTCCAGCTCCTCCCTGGCCTGCTCGTTTTGG
Source organism: Terriglobia bacterium (assembly GCA_049519635.1). Classification (GTDB taxonomy): domain Bacteria; phylum Acidobacteriota; class Terriglobia; order UBA7540; family UBA7540; genus Bog-366. Next base: position 5,098 of record JBEKQO010000208.1, read on the forward strand.
TAGAGGTCGAGGTATGCCTTTCCGAGGAGGAAATGCAGGTGTGCACTGTCACTGCCAACCCGAAACATGTGATCAAAACTCCTCCGGGAATCCTTCGTCCGATTCAATTTGCCGTAGCTGATGCCCAGCACGAAAAGGAAATCGAGGTTGTCCTGCTCTGCACTCGCCAGGGGCTCGAGCATTTGCACGGCATGAGAATAGTTGTCGTCCAGAAAGTAGCTCATCCCCAGCAGATAGCGAGCCTGATAATTGTCGGGTTGGGCTTCGAGGACGTGCGAAAATGCCACAATGGCTTGGGAATTCTCCTGCTTGTAATAATGGGCCAAACCCAGATTCAGATCGATGCCGGGAAGATGGGGATTCAGTTTCTTGGCTTCCAGCAATACCCGAATGGCGGAGTCGTATTTCTCAGTCCGCATGTATACGACGCCCAGGTCGGTATATGCGGCGACCGACCGGGGGTCAAGACGTAAGCCCTCCCGAAACCCTCGCTCCGCGGCTGCATAGTCCTTATTAGTCAGAGCCTGTTGAGCGCGCTCGAAGATTGCCCGTGGGTCTTGGGGGGGTGGCTGCTGAGCAGCCCCCCGCAGCATGAACAACGTCAGAAACATCACCAGCAGCGTGGGGGTTCTCATCGAACCTAAGTTTCAGTCCTCCTGGAGAAACATTTTACCTTTGTCCGTTCGGGGATGGCAATTACCTCCGACTGACGGGCACCGCTGGCTTGAACAGCCGCTAACAGGAGCCACACCCAATTCCATTACTCTCCGCAAGCGAGGGGAGATCTTCGATTGGATCAACTAACTCACCAAGGCGCTTATCCAGGGCTCGGCGGTTTACACGCAGCGCCGAGTGATACCGCTCGACGTCGGGCGGTGGAAACCTGGGTACAAAGAAACGGAGTGATCACCATCACTCTGAACAAAAAAATGTTACCTATTTTCCCTGGAAACCTGCTCATAATCAGGCAGCCCGCACAGCGAGTTGGAATCCTGAAATGGGCATGGGAAAGCGTCTTCAAGATGCCGCGTCCGATTAAACCGATCATTTGCCGCGTCGGGCCGACGGTTCGAATTAACCCAGGAAAAAGGTGTCACATGGCCGGAAAAATTTCTTATCGGCGTCGAGAGGTTCTAAAGACTTTGAGCCTTCTCCCTGCAGCGTGGATGTCCTTGGGTAAGCCCAATTTCGCGGCATCGTCGCTGGTCTTTAGCTGCTCGGCCTCAAATGATCTTTATAGATTGCTGGCTTCAGGCGCCGTACCTTTGCCGCGCTATGAGACACCGGAAGAGGCGGTGGCGCAATCTGCACCAGGCTCCGGCGTCCTCATCCTGGCGGAAGGTTACCCCGAAAAAGCCACCCAGCTTGGCACCGGGATTTTACGGATGGTGACCGAGAAGAGATTGCGCTTGTACATCGAGTTTCCGTCGCAGGTACCGGGATTGCACGTCGGTCGGCCATGCCCGGTTGCCAAAGGGCGTTCCGGCAATCTTTGGGAGCGAATTATTGTTGCTTCTGTCGCCTTCAGCCCAGCGCTTGAGCAACTTTCCATTCTGGATTTTCATGACGGCCGGTATGTGCCCATCAATGCCGCGAATGCCGATCTGGTGTTGGCGCGGGTGGCAGGTTTTGACAAGGCTGTCTATGGGCTTCCGGCCGAAGGGGTCAACCCCATCCTCTTCCAGGCTCCGGAGGAAGAGATCCTGGTCTCGACCACCAAGCTCAGCCAGTTCATTACGGGACGCTATGAGCCCGTGAAGTCGTGGGGGATCGTTTGGACTTGGATACTCGGGTGGCTCCGGCCCACGGCCCCGGTTCGCCTGGGGGAATTCGAACCTGTGGTTCGTCCGTCGTTTGGCCCCCGCGAAGCTCTGCCCGAGGATGACGAGCTTCATGCCTTCCAAAAAGGTGTGGAGTGGTATAGCCGGGCAAAACTGTTTGTACATTCTTCCTGGGAGAAAACGGTGATTGAACGCTCAGCAATGGATGGCCCATCACCTGCGCCCCCACGCGAATGGCCCATGGGTGACGGCAGCCAGGGTATGCTGGAAGGGTTTTCCACCGTCATCGAGCCGGATGGGAGCCAATTGCTGGGCTGGTGGCGCCGCAATGACTGTATGGGGGAAACGTCCATGGCCATGGCGCTATCCTCCGCACTTACGGGAAAATTGCGAGACCGCGAGATAGCTGCCAATCTGAATGACTTCATCTATTTCCACTCGACCCTCGCGCAAAACGATCCGGCCAGCCCGACTTTCGGGTTGGTGGGATGGGAGTTGCCGAGAAGCGAGGGGTATTGGGGCGATGACAACGCGCGCAGCGCATTGGGTACCCTCGCGGCGTCGGCCCTCCTCAAGACTGACCGCTGGGATGAAGTCGTGCTGCGCTGCCTGCTGGCGAACTTGCGAACCACGGGAAGATTGGGTTTCCGCGAAAACCGCGTGGATCAAAAGGAATTGCAGGCGAGAGGGTGGCGAAACTATTACGAAGCAGAAACCATCAGCTATGCGCCCCACTATCAGGCCTACCTGTGGGCGGCGTTTCTCTGGGCCTACCATAAGACTGGTTATTTCGGGTTCCTGGAAAGGGCGAAGACGGCGGTCGGTATGACCATGGCCGCCTACCCGGACAAGTGGCGTTGGACGAACGGCATCCAGCAGGAGCGAGCCCGCATGTTGTTGCCACTTGCCTGGTTGGTGCGGATTGAGAATATCCCTGAGCACCGTCAGTGGCTCAAGCGCATGGCGGAGGCTTTGCTCGCCCTGCAGGACGAATGCGGTGCCCTCCGCGAAGAGATCGGTTCCGCGGCCCAGGGCCAGCTTAAACCGCCGCAGTCAAACGAAAGGTATGGAACCAGTGAGGCTCCCCTCATCCAGGAGAACGGCGACCCCGTGTGCGATCTCCTCTACACCTCAAACTTTGCCTTCCTCGGATTGCACGAAGCGGCTGCCTCGACCGGTGATACGTTCTATTTACATGCAGCGGATAAGCTCGCGGAATTGCTCTGTCGCATCCAAGTCCGTTCCTCCGTCCACGCCGAACTTGATGGCGCCTGGTTGCGGGCATTCGATTTCAGACGTTGGGATTATTGGGCGAGTGACTCTGATGATGGCTGGGGGGTGTGGTCGACGGAGACAGGGTGGACACAGGCGTGGATAACCTCCGTGCTCGCCATGCGGCACCTGAAGACTTCATTTTGGGACTTGACGGCGAACAGCAAGATCGGACGGCAAATGGATAAGTTACTGCCGGCTCTGATACCGGAATCCGACGGTGCCACACCCAGCCAGCCGGGCGGACATAAATGACTGCACGTGAACGAAGCCAGGCAGCCATGCGAGGGGAACCGCCCGACCGGATTCCGGTGATGCCCTTAATTGACACCTTTTACGCGACGCGTCCACGCGGTGTATAGTGGTGGTTTCACAATCCCATGGCGGCGAGGAATACTGTTATGGACAGGCGGCAGTTCGTCTGGAATTCTGCGGCGGGATTGGCGGCGCTTTCCGCCAACCTGGCCAACCCCAACCCGCTCGGGGGCAATGCGATGGCTTCGCCCCCAGCCATTGAGACGTTGCCCGGCACCGAACCGTTGACTTGGACCGATGATCTCTCCGTGAAGATGATGGACGGCGCCCATCGGTATATCGAACGAAAGATCGACGAGTCTGTGCGCACGCGGCAGAGGCATTGGACCCGCGAAACATCCAGCCGCGAGGCGTATGAGAAGTCCGTGGAGGCCAATCGCCGACGGTTCCTGGAAAAGATTGGCGTCGTTGACACGCGCCTGCCCGTGGTGATGGAGCGATGCGCGGACGATTCGGATCCTGAACTGGTAGCGGAGACGGCAGCTTATCGCGTCTACAGTGTGCGCTGGCCCGTTTTGGATGGTGTGCACGGGGAAGGGTTGCTGCTTCAGCCCCAGCGGGCGCCGGTGGCGCAGATCGTGGCGCTTTCCGACGCCGACGAGACTCCCGAACAGTTCGTCGGCTTGGCGCCGGGATTGGAGCGCGAAACCCAATTCGCCCGCAGGTTAGCCGAAAGCGGTTGCCTGGTAATTGTTCCGACCCTGATCGACCGAGCCGTGCGGTGGCCCGACACGCCGGACGGGAAACGCCGGGTGGACCATGGCATTACGCATCGCGAGTGGATTTATCGCCAGGCGTTTCACATGGGCCGGCACATCATCGGCTACGAGGTGCAAAAAGTTTTGGCCGCGGTCGACTGGTTCCAGAAGCAGGCCCCGGAGGTTCCGGTAGGCGTGGCCGGCTACGGTGAGGGTGGCCTGCTAGCGTTCTATTCGGCCGCGGCGGACACTCGCATCCAGGCGGCATGGGTCAGCGGCTATTTCAGTTCCCGACAACGCGTCTGGTCCGAGCCGATCTATCGGAACGTCTGGGGATTGCTCGAAGAGTTCGGAGACGCCGAGCTGGCCACGTTGATTGCGCCCCGGGGATTGGTGGTGGAATACAGCGCGTGCCCGCAAGTCAAAGGACAGAAAGGGGACGTGGTAACGCCCGATTTTCACACCGTGGCGGCGGAATTTGAACGCGTCGGAACGCTACTCCCCTCGGGATTTCAGCCGCGGGAACTGATCCGCGGGCCGGGTGACGGGCTCGTGGGCCCGGGGTCAAGACCGGCCTTGGAAGCGCTCTTAAAGCTGCTGCACGCGGGCGCGCCCGTGCACGCTTCCGGTCCTTCACCGGTCGATGCGCGCAAATCCTTTGACCCCGCCGCGAGGCAGGACAGCCAGGTGGAGGAACTCGAAAACCGCGTCCAGGCCATGGTCGAAAACTCCGATCATGTGCGGGCGGAATTCTGGTTCGATAAGTTCTTGCCCGACTTCGAAACGGAAGCGTGGTCCATGAGCTTGCGCTTTCCTCCCCTTTCGCCCGAGCCCTTCATCAAAGGCGCTGCCTGGTATCGCGACAACCTCTGGAACGAAGTCCTGGGGAAGCTGACAGAACCGATGCTGCCGCCCAACCCACGGACGCGCAAGGTCTATGACAAGGAAAGATGGGTTGGATACGAGGTGGTTTTGGACGTCTGGGAAGACGTTTTCGCCTGGGGAATTTTGCTGATTCCCAAGGACCTCCAGCCGGGGCAACGGCGCTCGGTGGTGGTGTGCCAGCACGGACGCCAAGGCCTGCCCAAGGACGTTATTGAGGAGGGTGGAACGGGTGAAGCCTATTATCGTCAATTTGCTGCGCGGCTGGCCGAGCGCGGCTTCGTGACCTTTGCCCCGCACGCCCTTTATCGGGGCGAGGACCGCTATCGCTACCTCAGCCGCAAGGGCAATGGGATCAAAGCGTCGTTGTTCTCATTCATCATCGCCCAGCACGACCAGATGCTGCGCTGGCTTCAGACCCTCTCCTTCGTGGATCCGCAACGCATCGGCTTTTACGGGCTCAGCTACGGGGGAGAAGCCGCGGTCCGCGTGCCGGCAGTCCTCGAAAATTATTGCTTGTCGATTTGTTCGGGCGACTACAACGCCTGGACACGGAAAGTGGCCGCCACGGACTACCTCAACGGCTTCATGTCGAGCGTCGAGTGGGAGATGCCCTACTTCAATATGGGCAATACATTCGATTATGCGGAGCTGGCGGCCCTGATCTTCCCACGTCCCTTTATGGTGGAACGGGGCCATCACGACGGGGTGGCGCGAGATCGCTTCGTGGCGTATGAATACGCAACCATCCGCTGGTTGTATGAGCAATATGGCTTCGCGGACCGGACCGAAATTGAATACTTTAACGGTGGCCATACCATCCATGGCGAGGGCACCTTCGCGTTTCTGGAAAAGCATCTCTGAACCCATTAACCAGCTCGGCAGGTAAACACCTTTTCCCAAGGTTGTCCTGGTGTTGGTCCAATGCCGTGGTCGTTCGTCCCGACGGTTGCATGCCGTTATAGCGCCGCTTATTAGCCCAGCATCTGGAGCTTCTACGTATTCGTAAGCTGGTAGGCGCCATCACTGCCATGGTGGCCATTCTTCCTTCGATCCAAAACGCCATTGGGCCGCTGGCGGGCAGTGACGCCCAATGCCGTTTTGGCCGCAGGATACACTCCGTTGGTATCCGCAAAGGGCGTTTATCGGGCCGAATACATAGTTTCCAGTTCCACGGCCTTCTGGAGACGCCGTTATCCGTTTGAGCCAATTCGCATGTGCTGCCATGCCGAGTTCCCAGAACCCCGTATCTCGGGAGTTTGAATGCACGGGGCACTTCTACGGTTAATCCCTCGTTGTTCCCGGGTGAAGCCGGGGCCGTGACCCGGTGCCGGGGAGGTAAGGGACAACGCCGCGTGAAGCTCAGAACCCGGAAGGATGGCCACACGGAATCGGAAATATTGTCTGTCCCGGTTTCCCGAAGGGTTTCCCGAAGGAAGCGGTGTCTGAAAAAGTCGGTTTCAGAAGTGGCGACAACGGGTTTCGAGGATTTCTGGAAGGGCGGTTCGGAGCCGATGACCGTCTCGGAGAATAAATTGTGATCGGCCGGACCGAGACGGATGTATATTTTTGACTGCCGGAAGGCCAAAAAAGTTAATTCCGGTTATTATGCAGGTATCCATAGGTCCAGATAAACGAAAGAGAGGACTTCCCCATGGGCGATAAGAACGGAACCGGGAAAACGACGCTCGACCGGCGCAAGTTCTTTAAGACCGCAGGTATTGGTCTGGCTGCGGCGGGAGTCATACTGACTCCGCGGGAAGAGGCGCGGGCTCAGGCGGATATAGAGAAGTTCAACCTGGAACGTATTGCTGCCAACTCGTATGGAGTGCGGAACCTTTTTAAGATGCGGCCCTATCCCGGCCGAGGGCGCGGCGCAGCAGGGCGAGGAGGACGCCCTGCGGAGGAGCCGAACGATTTTGCGAATGATCCGAACGCAGCGGGACCCCTGGCGGTGGCGAAGGCGGCTGAAGCGGCGCGGGCAAAGCTTCCCACGCCCGCGGAGCAGAAAGCGAAATACGGCGAAATTACGCTGCTGGATTTTCCGCAGTTTGCGAAGGATACGTTTCCCGGCGTGACGCACATGGATTTGTATTCGGGGTTCTTTGGCGATGTGGGTGACAACAACATGTACTTCCCAGAGGGATCGGCGGACGAGGGATTCGATCCTCTGAGCCCTTCAGGGCGGAAATGGCTGGATAGGCTGGCCAACGTCTGCGTGAAGACCGGCATGAAGGTGCAACACATTTCGAACAATGCGCCGACGAATCTGGCGGAGTATGGTTCGCCGGAAAAGGATGCGCTCCGCAAGGCGGGAGTGGCGATGGGGAAAAGGTGGATTGAGGCGCTCTCCGTGCTCGGAGTGAAGTCGATGCGAATGAATTCACCACGGGCGCTCGGGCCCAGCATCCGTCCGAATGCGGTTCTGCACGGGCCAAGCGACGGATACCCGCGGAACATTGATATCGTGCCGATGATAGCGGCGGCGATTGAGTCCTATAAGGCGATGGCGGATTTCGGCGGGAATTACGGAATACGCGTGACGCTGGAAAACCATTGGGGATTGGCGGCGGACCCGATCAATATCCGGACGATCGTGGATGAAGTGAATCATCCATATTGCGAGGCTTCGCCCGATTTCGGCAACTGGGAGCAGGAATACATGCTGGTCAACGGGCTGAAGGCGCTGGCGCCCTATGCGCATACGAACGTCCACGCGAAATACTGGGACCGCTGGGGCGACAAGAATAATGTGCAGCGTTCGACGAGGATCATGCTGGCCAGCGGGTTCAGGGGGACGTTTGCGCTGGAGTACGAAACCGGGCCCTGGGACCAGGTCGGGGGATGTAAGTACTTGTTTAAAGAAGTGATGACGGCGCTGTCAACGCCGACGCCGGTAGTCTGACGCGGGTGAAGAACCCGGTGACAGACATCTGGGAAACCTGGGAAACCGGGACTCCAGCCTGTCCCGGTTTTCCCGTCCCGGTTTTCCCGAATGTCAGTAGTACAAGTCGGCCTCAAGGTTCTCAAAACACCTGTCCAATCGCTCCATGATGTCCTCATATGTGAAGCGCCGGACGGACCAGCCGGCTTCTACAGCTATGTTTTGACGATCTCTGTCCGACTGGTACCGCTTGTCATCAGAATGGTACCGTCGGGAATCGCACTCCAGCAGCACCTTTGACCTTCTTTCGACATTTACCAAGCCAAAGTCGAAATGAAGAGGAACGGCATCGTTGTGGTTCGCCAAAATCGAGAATGCGACGAAACCCGGCGCGATTCGTCCATGTCTTAGCCTGCAGAGCAAGCCTGAATTCGGTCAAGGTTAGCTTGGAGGTGCGCCTTGCTCTCTCGGGGTA
>JBEKQO010000209.1:0-13356 GCA_049519635.1 Terriglobia bacterium
AAATCGGATTTTCAAATTTTGGCATCATGCATTTTCAATGAGTTACATCGTGGATAACAGGCCCAAAATTGATTTTTTCACAGCTTCGGACGCCCGTGCCACGTCAAAATGAGTCACTGCACGGTGCGAATTTGTTCCGATTGGGAACGCAGGTTTGGAAAATGCTCTCAACGAACACGACGTTGACCAGCACGCCGGGGGAGAAGGAAGTCGAAAAACCTTCATCCTGCCCGGCGTGTGCCTCGCCGAATTGTACTGACGAGGGGCCGAATTGCCCTGAGGGCTTTCGCCGCTGCCGGTGCAGGGAGTGCCACCTCATTTTCAGCAGTCCGATGCAGGCCGCTGATTCGGCTTGGTACGCATCGTCGTGGATTTATAGTCTGCGCACCATGAAAGGTGAGTCGAGAGGAGAGGAAAGACGGGTTCCATGGAATTTCGCGAAAGCCCTGCGTCGCTTGCGGTCTGGTAAGGGGAGCAGGCTGCTGGATGTCGGATGTGCGGAAGGACAGTTCCTGCATCTCGCCGCCAAGGCGGGCTATGAAGTAAGCGGCTTGGATTTCAATCCGGTAAGCGTTGAGATCGCCCGGAAGCTATTAGGTGTCTCAACGGTTTATTCCTACGCCGTGGAAGAATTGGGCCACCGATTCCTGGGGGCACAATTTGACGTCGTCACGATTTTCGAAGTTCTGGAACATACTGCGGACCCGTATCAAACGGTGCGCTCCATTTATAAGCTCTTGAAGCCGGGAGGGCAGCTATTCCTTTCCGTGCCGGGAAACCGCCGGTGGCCCGGATTGTTTCATCCGGAAGTGGACGCAGCGCCCCATCATTTGACGCTCTGGAGCGAAGAAGCCCTGGTGAGCCTTCTCGAGCGGGGAGGGTTGCGCGTTCAGGGCGTTGAGATCAAGGCCTTGGGCGCGGAGGATCTTGGCATCCACCTGAAATGGCGTTGGCACCATGCGCTTCGGAAGTTCCGCCCCAAACCTCCTCATGATGCCACGCCAAATGAAAAAACTACCGTGGCCGGGCAGCAAGGTGGACGTCAAAAAAGAGGTGCAGGGATGGGTCGAGAGTTAGCAATGCTGGGGCTGTCACCCCTATGTTGGGTGCTTCGCTTGCACCCCAGGGCAGGAGGATTCACGTTGTTCGCGCATTGCGAGAAGGTATGAAATCTGCACTGGCGGCCGAATGGGAGGCGAGGAGCCGGACCTCTATCATGAAGAACAAGGTAACCATCGACGCGCGGTGGCTGGTGGGCGGAATTGGAACCTACACCCGGCATCTTTTGGAAGGTCTAGGGAAGCATGGGAACGGGTTTGAAGTGCATGCGATTACGCGTGAACAGAACAGGGCACAGGTAAAGCAGTGGTGCCCGCGAGTATCCGTGGTCAACACTCCGATCTACACGGTGCGGGAACAATGGGCGATACCGCTGGCGGCGAAGGGGTGCGATTTGCTTCATGTTCCACATTACAACGCGCCGCTGTTTCAGCGCACCCCGTTGGTGATTACGATTCATGACCTCATCCACATCACGGACCCGGACTATCGGGCGAGCTTCAAGGCCTGGGCCTATGCCCGGCCGGTATTGAGTCTGGCCGCTCGCAAAGCCGAGCACATCATCACCGATTCGGAGTATTCCAAGGCGCAAATTATCGAGCGCCTGGGCGTGCCTTCTTCCAAGGTGAGCGCCATCTATTGCGGCGTGAATGGTGAATTTCTACCCATGGACAGGGAAGAGGCGCTCAATATAGTTTCCACCGCGCTGGAGATTCCCGAACCCTATCTGCTGTATGTCGGGAGCCTGAAACGCTACAAGAATGTTTCGAGCCTGCTGAAGGCGTTTTCGCTGCTCCGCCAGCGCCGAAATATTCCATTGCGGCTGCTCATTCTTGGTAACGACGAGCAAGGCAAGCGCGAGTTGGCGGGGGAATGTGCGCGGCTACGAATCAGTGAGAGAACGGACTTTGTCCCTTACGTCGGGCAGCAGCTTCTGCCCAAGGTCTATGCCGCGGCAGACATGCTGGTGATGCCGTCGAGGATCGAGGGGTTCGGTTTGCCGGTTTTGGAGGCGATGGCGTGCGGAACGCCGGTTGTCTGTTCGCATGCAGCTTCGCTGCCGGAGGTGGGGGGAGAAGCGGTGAGGTATTTTGATCCGTCGAGTCCAGAAGACCTTGCCGACGCCATCGAGCAGGTGTTGAGCTCGAAGGAGCTGCGGGAGAGCCTGCGGGCGAAGGGTTTATTGCGCGCCGCACGGTTCACCTGGAAAGAATCTGTCGAGAAGCACGTTCCGGTGTACCGGGCAGCGCTTGGCTAATGTCCGGGGCGAACTGATTCCTGAGGTGTGATTTGCGCGTAGCCATTGTGCATTACTGGTTTGTAAGTCGCCGCGGCGGCGAGCGAGTGGTTGAGGCCTTGTGTGAGCTGTTTCCCCAGGCGGACCTCTTTGCGCTCGTGACTGACCGCAAAACGCTTTCTGCGGAGCTTCAAAAACACAAGCTCACCACATCATTCTTGCAAAGGCTGCCAGGAAGCCGGAAGTGGCATCGGCACATGCTCCCGCTGTACCCGCTGGCGGTGGAGCAGTTCGATTTGCGCGGGTACGATCTGGTGATTTCATCCGAATCGGGCCCGGCGAAAGGAGTGCTCACGGGACCGGAAACCTGTCACATCTGTTATTGCCACACGCCCATGAGGTACATCTGGAATTTCTATCAGGAATACAAGAACGAAAGTGGACTGGGGCCGGTAAGAAAGTTTGTCTTTGGACTAACGGCGCATTATGCCCGTCTGTGGGATCAGGCGGGGGCGGCACGCGTGGATTATTTTGCGGCGAACTCCCACAGTGTGGCCGCGCGGGTCAGAAAGTACTATCGGCGGGAAGCGGAAGTGATCTACCCGCCCGTGGATGTGACCGGTGCGCGGCTTGCCGAAAACATCGAGGATTATTACCTCGTCGTGGGCCAGTTGGTGAATTACAAACGAGTTGACCTGGCCATTGAAGCCTGTAATCGGCTGGGGCGGGCACTGAGGGTGGTGGGTGTCGGAGAAGAATACCAACGGCTGCGGCGAATGGCGGGGAACACCGTAAGCTTCTTGGGAACACTTTCAGACCGGGAGGTGCAGGAACAATACGCTCGATGCCGTGCCCTGTTGTTCCCTGGAGATGAGGACTTCGGGATCGTGCCCGTGGAGGCGCAGGCATGCGGCCGGCCGGTGATAGCGTTTGGCAAGGGCGGGGCGAGGGAAACGGTAATCGGTGCGTGTGGAGACGGGCTGGCCGTTCCCGAGCGCTCGACAGGAGTTTTCTTTGGAGAGCAGCGAATGGATTCGCTGGTGGAGGCCATCCGGAAGTTTGAGGCAGCGGAGCATCACTTTTCACCGCCCTTCATCCGGGCTCACGCGGAGCAATTCGATAAGAAGCATTTCTTGAAAAACATGGGCAGTTTTGTAGCGGAAAAGCTGGAGGACTATGGCGAACCGGGTCCGCCGTCGCGAGTGCCGGTGCGCGCGATGGCTGGGGTTCGCGAGATATGACGGGGAAGGATTGGACTGCGATCCCGCGGTTGCTTGTCGGCGTATTGGCCTTGGTTTTGTGCCCGAGCATCGTGGCAGTGGCAGAAGCCCCGCCGGGGTCTGTTTACGTGCCCTTGGATAGCTGGGTGTATTCAGCTTTCGACCGGCTGGCGGGCCTGGGAACAATCAACAAGCAGTTCGTGGGCTTGCGGCCATGGACGCGAATACAGTGTGCTCAACTGGTGTTGGACGCCGATGAGAACATGCTGAACGCGGATGTCACAACCGGGGAATCCACGGCACTCTACGACGCTCTCAAGCAAGAGTTCAGCGTCGAGATCGTCACTCTCAGTGGAGGTTCGGCGCGGCAAGCCGGGGTGGAATCCCTCTATACGAGGTCAATGGGAATTACCGGTACCCCCTTGCGCGACGGTTATGACTTTGGCCAAACCCTGGCGAACGATTTTGGCCGGCCCTTTAATACCGGTTTTAACAATGTGTCCGGCTTTTCCGCGCAAGCGGCTCGAGGACGGTTCTTTGCCTACATCCGCGCGGAGTTTCAACACTCCCCTGCGTACGCCGGCTTGACAGAGGCGCAACAGTCTTACCTCGAATTGTTGAATGGGACACCCTCGGCCCCTTATTCCCAGGCTGCGGGAACAGTCAACCGGTTTGCCCCGCTGGACACCTATGTGGGCATGCGTCTGGGTAACTTCGACATTACGTTCGGGAAGCAAAGCCTCTGGTGGGGACCTGGAACCATGGGCGGCATGCTGTTCAGTGACAACAGCAACCCGGTGCCCATGCTCAAGGTCAATCAGGTGGAACCCTTTGTCCTGCCCGGATTCCTTGAGTATCTGGGGCCCGTACGAGTGCAGGCTTTTATGGGCAGGCTCTCCGGCGATCAGTACCCCCGTGGGCCCTATATCCACGGAGAGAAAATCCTGCTCAAACCCACCCCGAACTTGGAGGTTGGGATCTCCCGCACAACGGAGGCTTTCGGCCAAGGCATTCCTTTCACGTTTCGCAACTTGTTCGCCACTTATTTTAGCGTGACCGACGTTTTCGGTGTCGCCAATCCGCGGGATTTTCCCGGAAAGCGCCAGGGTGGTTTGGATTTCTCCTACCGCCTCCCGCATCTGCGCAAGTGGGTGACCCTCTACTCCGATAACTTCAGCGAAGATGACGTCAACCCGGTGGTGAACCCTTCCCGTGCCATGTACAACCCGGGCATTTACCTGTCCCAGATTCCGCGCCTGCGAAGGTTTGATTTTCGCTTTGAAGTTGCCAACACCCACCATCATGAGGAGGCCTATACCAGTTTTTTCTACAAGGAGGCATACACCAACAAAGGTTTCCTGATCGGCAATACGGTCGGCAGGCGTGGGTCTGCCTTCGACATCAGTAGTACCTATTGGCTTTCTCCCCGAAAACGCGTGCAAGTTGGATGGCGTGAGCAGGAAGTAAGCCGGGACCTGATACCCGCGGGAGGGTCGCAGAATTCCTTGCGGGTCCAAGCCGGCTGGTTAGTGCAAAAGGAGATGGAGATATCACTCCTTGCCCAACACGAGCTCTGGGTGTTCCCATTTCTCGCCACAACACCGCGGAGCGACAACCTGATTTCCCTCCAGTTTACCGTTTATCCCAAAAAGCTCTGGTCGCGTGCCGCTTTGAGAACCTCTGATTGAGTCGGAGAATCCGGCCCTGGGTTTGCCCTGGAATTTCACTCAGGGCAGCGGGCAGCGCAGAATAATCCCCTCTGGCCCGGGACTATTCTGCGCTTGTCGGTTGCTCTGCCTTCCGGCTTCAGTGCAGCAGGTTTAGAGTGTTGCTGTCGTCATCCACGAAGACAACCCCCAACTCCGAATCGAAGACCAATCCAAACAGCGCGCCGTTTCCAGCCGTGGGACCACCACCGGTATTGTCCAGGAGCTTCGTGGCGATCTGGCGCCCTTGCGGAGTGATCTCGGTAATGAACCCGTTGTTTCCGTTGACAGTCAGAACATCTTGATTGGGAACCACGGCGAGTCCGAGGGGAGCGTTCAGGCTGCCGCCCACGGAAAGCGTCAAGCCGATGCCTGCTGAGTTAGTGCGCGTCAGCGCATGCGGGATTACCGCGATCCGATTGTCCAGAGTGTCGGCAACATAGAGCACCCGCGCGTCCTGCTGTAAGGGATTCTCACCATCGCTGTCTTGATCACCGTCGCATGCCGCGGCGAGGCCGACTCCTGTCGGCCCGATTACCAGGGCGTTAGGATCGGTGCGTTCGGGGAACCCCGACCCCACCACGGTCATGGACTCAATCCAAGGCATGGTCCACTGGGAAACCCCCAGGTTAATACGCAGCACGGTCCCCTGGTTTACCAGGCTTCCGCTGGCCGCAACTGTACCATTCAGCACATTAGTTACAAACACGCTGGCCTCTTGATCCGATTCTTCCGCAGTCATGTCCCAGGGACCGTTGATCAGGGAGCCATAGAACGTCTCCACGGGGTTGCCCCTGCTGTTGAGCACAATCAGACAGCCGGCTCCAATGGTGTCCGTCATGCCATCCGTAGTGGGGAGGCTGCCGACAATTACCCATCCTGTGCGCAGCACAACCAGAGCCGTCGTCAGCCCCACCCCGCCTGGGCACGCGCCGGGCAATGTTCCGGCGTTAATCTGCGCGAAAAGACTGACCGATCCGTTCGGCGCCACTTCGACGATGGTGGTGCCGGTACCCTGCAAGTTCGAAATGTTGTTGAAATTGCTCACCAGAATGTCACCCGCATGCAGATTGCCGGCGGATTGATTCACCATGGCGACACCGTAGGGGTTGACGTCGCCGTTCGAAGGGACCGTCGAAGCTATGGTGTTGATGGCGGTGAGGCCGCGCAGCACGGAGCCATCTTCAGCCGCGAGACTACAAACACCTGCCAAGGCAAAGGCCAAGGCACCGATTACGCTGAGCCCGCGAGAAACGATCTGTCGCTTTATCATGAAGTTCTCCTTTGATTGAGCCTTGAGTCCTCACGGCAAGTTCCCTTCCTGGACGGCAATCCGCCACAGGTGCACCGCCGAATGATTCGGGGCGCGGGTTGGGAAAGAGGTCAATGCTTTGCCCCGTGTCCGGGGGGCGGAGCGCGGGCGCTAGTCTACAAACCCTTCCCTACCGTTAGACTTCCGCATGTTATTGCAGGTGTCACCGGGATATGTCAGGCTAGTGTCAAAAGTCTGCAAGGATTATGTTCTGTGAGGGGTTATTCGTAGAGGACGCAAACCCATTAGACGACCGATCACCCCATGCTCAAAGGGATTCGCCGCCGCCGTCGCCAATCCCTGCGTTTCTCGACTTACGTTCAACCGCCTTCTCCTTTATTTTCATAAACATCGCGCAGAGTATGTCGGCATTCTCCGCGAGTGCGCGACCTGCTTCGGATTTCCACCGCGAATTCCTTGCCAGATTATCAAGTAAACTGCTTATTTTCAAAGGACTATCGTTAATTTCGTATAACTGCTTTATTTTCATCAACTCATCCAGAGCACTTTTGTAACACATTTGTTTTCAATAACTCATCCAGACCACTCTTCATTTTTAACATCTTTTGCCGGGCTCGTTTTGGACCTTGATAAGCACCTTCGCGGGTCGCCACAATGGGTACAGGCTGGAATCTTTCTTTCATCTTGAGCTGATAGCTTATAGCCGCCGCGAGACAGCGAGCACGTAGCTTTTGTGCCCCATCCCCATCCCCGGATCCAGCCCTCCAATGCGGCCAGTTTCTTCCCGGTCATTTGCTGTCGATATAACAGGGACATGGGAACCTCCCAGAGCAGTGGATCGTGGACAGTGGATTGGGGCAGTCAGCGTACAGCCGTCAGCAGCTATCGGGCTCCTGGCTACTGCCTCCTGCCTACCGCCTTGCGCCCGCCAGCGCGCACCGTGCTCCTAAGCTAGTATAACACGGCTATACTCCTTGCCAATGGGAAAAGCCCGGCAGTGTCTCAGTTTGAAAATCTAACTACCGATTGAAGAACGCGCACGAATCGTAGTGATGCTTATCGGGGGGAGTGAGTCCTGGAGCCTCAAGTCGGCTCGCAGGTGTGTCGATAAATACTGTGATGAAGCTGATGGTTGAGCCCGGCTCTGCGAGTCACCACTGCCAGGGGATCTGGCATAGGCGGTCACGTCGGTAGTGTCTCGGTTTGCTGTGCGGCGGTCTCTGACCGCCGGAATCTATTGAATCGAAAGCCGGCGGTCAGAGACAGGCGCAACAACAGACCAAACTGAGCCACTACGGTCACGTCTGGACAATTGAAGAGATGTTGAATATTATTGGGTGCTAGGCAGGTACCCATGGGCGGATGGCAATGAGCCTTGGCATTCAGGTTTCGCTTCCGATACCCACGCAGACATCGGCGGAGAACAAAGCTCCTGTTTGGATGCGCGAGTTGATGATGCGCGAGGAACGATTGTGGCAGATGGTCCGGACCCACGGTCCGCAGAATCGTCACCACCTATCCGAATTGACGACATACATTCATGGCGATGCGCTAAAGTGGGTGGAAAATCTTCCCGCCGACTCCATCCATGCTGTTGTGACCGATCCACCCTACGGCGTGATCGAGTTTGACGATAACAACCACGCGAAACTTCGCAAGGGCCGAGGCGGGGTGTGGCGCATTCCTCCAAGCTTTGATGGGGCAAAACGAAGTCCTGTCCCCCGATTTACGGTCCTTTCAAAAGAAGAAATGCGCAGTCTCCATAGATTTTTCACCTCCGTCGCGCATGGACTACTCAAAGTTCTCGTCCCCGGAGGGCATGTCTTCATTGCCTCGAACCCTTTGGTATCGACGATGACATTCCATGCATTCATGGAAGCTGGATTTCAGAAACGCGGTGAGATAATCCGCCTGGTACAGACACTTCGAGGTGGAGACCGCCCGAAGGGCGCCGAGCAAGACTTTCCAGAGGTCACTGTAATGCCGAGATCATGTTGGGAACCGTGGGGAGTCTTCCGCAAGCCATTCCATGGGACCGTGTCTAGAAACCTACGCGAATGGGGAGCCGGTGCCCTTCATCGCCTCTCGGAAGAAGAACCCTTTAAAGATGTAATTCAATGTTCGCCCACCCGCAGTCCTGAGAAGGACATCGCTCCGCATCCGTCGCTGAAGCCTCAGCGCTTCCTGCGCAAGCTGGTTAAAGCGTCACTGCCCCTGGGAATCGGGATCATCTACGATCCGTTTGCTGGATCGGGTTCTACCTTGGCGGCGGCAGAAGCCGTTGGCCATCACGCTATCGGTACTGATTCTGACCGACAATACTTTGCCATGGGGAAGCAAGCTTTTGAGCGACTAGCTTCACTGCAAATCACAGACAACAATGCGAAGCGTTCCTATAGTCCGAAGCCAAGCGGAACCCGAAAAGTTTAACCCACACGCGAATCCGCCCTTTGAACTTCGCCTCATCGATTTTCAGTTGGCGATGCAGGACGTTTACGACTTCTTTTATGACGTGAATATCCTACTGCTGAGCAAGGGATTGCAACGCTTGGATGACATGCTCCGCCCCGCGATTATGTCTGGACTTCTCTCTGATATGCTCACTGCCAGCCTTGCCAAACATTCACGAACACTCGTGCCGAACAAGTATTTTAACGGACACCCTGATCTGCTCGTCCAGGGAGTGTATCCAAACGATTGCATACAATCAGGGGTTGAAGGCGTTGAGATCAAAACTACGAGGAAGCCGGGAGGGGCCGTTGATACACATGGGGCACGCGAGCAGTGGATGTGCGTGTTCGTCTATGACATCGATGGCGAGACACAGCCGGCCGTGAGCCGGAGACCCATGAAGTTCACTGAGGTGTATTTGGGGCACGTTACTATCGAAGACTTCCGCAAAAGCCCTCGTGGAGAACTTGGCACCAGAACTGCAACACTGGATAGAAACGGCATCGCTAAGCTACGTAAAAGTTGGATCTATTCGGCAATTCATCTGCCAACCGCCTACGATCAAAATTCAAACTGAGACACTACCGGCGCCAGATACCTCCATGGCCGTGAATGCATCACCTGCGAAGAAACCCCTCACCCCCCGCCTTGCGGTCCCCCCTCTCCCCACGGGAGAGGGAGAGAAACCAAAATCACAGCCCTCTCCCCAGGGGAGAGGGTGCCCGACGGAGGAGGGCAGGTGAGGGGTCCCTTTCAACCGCATTAGACTTTGGCGGTGTCCTGGCACGGAATCACGCATCCATTGACTGGTGGCAACTGCGCCTACGGCTCGTCGTTTTCAAACTTCTCCTTATATTCCATCTCATCCGGCTTACCGGGCGCCTGCACAGCGATCTCAATCCTTCCCATCCGCAGGCCCGGGGAGTAAGCGCTGATGGTGGCGTGGCCGGTGCGGTCCGTGGCCTGGAAAGCCATCCGTGCCATGCCGGCAACGGAGTCGAGCGTCCATCCGGCCCCGTGCCCGAGCCAGGTTTGCCGCCGAAGTTCACCAGGCCCGGCGGAGGTGAAGGTGATGGGGACCTCCGCCCAAGGCACCAACGTGCCGTTCTCGTCCACGACCCGCACCGTCAGGTAGGCAATGCTCTCCAGGTTCCCGGATGCAAGTTCCCGCGCATCGGCTTCAAGCACGAGGCGGTGGGGCGCGCCGGCGGTTTGGCGCTCGTCGCTGATCTCCTTCCCCTCATGCCGCGCCACCGCCTTGAGAGTCCCCGGCTGATAAGCGACGGTCCACACGCGTGGAGGATGCGCAAGTCCCGCCGCGCTCGCATCGGACCTGGTTCCGAGCGACTTGCCGTTGAGGAAGAGTTCCACTTCCCGGGCGTTGCTGAAAACCTTCACGCTGCGCGCCTGGCCTTCCTCTCCCGGCCACGTCCAATGGCCCATTATGTGGACCATGGGCTTGGCGGTCCACTGGCTTTGATAAAAGTAATAAACATCTTTGGGGATTCGCCACAGATCGCCCATGCCGAAGCTGACAACGTGAGGAATGACAGTGTCGTAGGTCTCGCCCTCGTAGTCAAACTGATGCCAGATGACGCCGCCGGCCATCCAGGGGCGCAGGTTCAACTGGCGCAAGTACTCCTCGTGGTTCTTGCAGGCCAGGTCTTCGCTCTCCGGTCCGCCGCCGTAAATGCCGCGTCCCATGGTGGAGGCCGCATACTCCGCTGTGAGATAGGGGCGGTTGGGAAACCGGCGGTGTTGATCATCGGCTTCCTTCCCTACACCCAACCCCACCACATCCACCAGCGCTTCCATTTCGTCGCCGCGAGGTGCGTGCATGCCTACGGGCCGCGAGGGATCGAGGTGGCGATACCGCTCGGCAACCGCGGCAACCACCTTTGTTGCGACCGATAAGGGAGCATTCACCTCGCCGGCAATACCCCACACCATGATGCTTGGATGGTTGTGGTCCCGGCGGATCATCTCCTCCGCCATGGTCAGGCAATTGGCGATGTACTCCGGCGGATTGCCGATTTCCTTGTTGATGGGAAGTTCCTCCCACACCATCAGGCCCAGGCGGTCGGAGGCTTCCATGGTGGCCGGGTCGTGCGGGTAATGCGAGGTCCTCCAGAAGTTCACGCCCATCGCCCGAATGATTTCCATGTCCTTCACGTGGCGGGAATTGGGCAGGGCGTTCCCCATTCCCGGATACACCTGGTGCCAGTTTGTCCCCTGCAACTGCACGCGTTTCCCATTCAGAAAGAAGCCTCTCTGCGCATCGAACTTAAACCACCGGAAGCCCAGGGGATTCTCGAGGGTGTCCACGGGGCGAACCCCGGCGAGCAGACTGGTCCGAATGCGGTAGAGGTGGGGAGAGTCCGGAGACCAGAGGAGAGGGTTGATCACGGTGCCGCCATCCTGCGTGATCTCTCGATCCTGGCGAGGCGGAATCTCGACGGTAGTTGACAGGCTCTTGACCAAGCTGCCGTGCGGGTCAAACACCTCATGCACCAGGGTTAGTTCCACGGCCTGCGGCGCTTTATTCACCACCCGGGATTGCAGTCTGATCTCCGCCCCCTGCTCGCTCACGCTGGGGGTTGACCAGAACACGTCGGAGACGTACGTGGGCTCAGATATGCGCAGCCAGACGTCACGATAGATCCCGCCGTAGAAGGTGTAGTCGGTCTTGACCGTGGGCGGCAGGGTGTCGCGAAACAGGTTGTCAACTTTCACCGTCAGAACGTTATCCGCGTCCCCAAATTTCGCATAGTCGGTTACATCCATTTCAAAGCTGGTATATCCGCCCTTGTGCTCGCCCACGCGCTGGCCATTGAGCCAGAATTCCGCGACACTGCTGGCGCCTTCGAATTCCAGAAAAACCGCCTTGCCGGAATGCCGGCTGGCCAGCTTGAAGTGCTTCCGATACCAGCCGATCCCCCGCCAGTAGCCAGGCACCTCATCCATGGAATCGAAGGCGTTCCAGGTATGAGGCAGGTTGATGGCTTCCCAACCGGCGTCGTCGTATTCAGCGAGGTAGGCTTGGAGAAAGCGCGGCTCGACCTGGGCGGCCGCCTCATTCTGCCGGTCGAATGAACCCAACGCGCCGGTTCCCTGCGACTGCCGGGCAAACCGCCAGCCGCGATTGAAGTTCTCACGGATCCGTGGCCCCGCCCCCGGCAATGTCGTTTCAGCCGAACTGCGCGGTAGAGTAGCGCCGGCTGGTTCCGTCGGCGTCGAACGTGCGGCGAGCGGGGCGGCCGCCGGAACTGCCGCTAATGATTCCAGGAATTCTCTTCTGTCCATGGTGAATACCTGCCCACGAAACTACCAACTGACCGCGATGACCGCGTAGATTTTCATCTCGGGAATCGTGAATGAGACCCCTGCGGGCTCGGGCGTGAAGCTGAGCGCCTGAGGCGAATCGCCCTCGACCTCATACAGGCTCACGTCCTTCGCCACTTTGCCGTTGGGAACGGCGCAGGTCACCCGCACGGACGAAATCGAGCGGGTATTCTGCGCATCATAGTTCACCAGATGGATCAGTCTCCGCTGCCGCGCCGCTTGCTCGACGAGATTGGCCACCAGGAAATCCGGCCCGGCGACTTGCAGGGGTGGGTCATCGTTCGCCGCCCAGCGGACGGCGTCAATGATCTGCTCCCAGTTCTTGGGCCGTTTCCAGAAGCGGTTGCTGATGTTGAAGTATGCTTCAGCTTCGGGAAGAGGCCCGTCATACTCCATCCCGGGAATGTATACCACTCTTCCCTTTCCGGCCTGATTCCGTTGCACTGATCCCGAGGGCGCGACGCTTTCCTCAACCTCCTCCTCATAGTCGTGGGCCGGCGGTTGTCCTTCGGCCAATCCCTTCAAGCCCGGCTGGGCGCGCAGACGCCGCCACTCGTCATAGAGACCCGCTTGACCGATCGCCACCAGGCCGCCGCCGTTTTCGACAAACGTGCGAATGCGGGCCAACTGTTCGTTCGAGAGGCATTCCGAATCCGGCAGGATCAGCACGCGGAGTTTCGCGAGATCGGGCATCAACTCATCGAATATCAGGTGGAAAGGCACGCGCGACTGGATCAGAGCTTGCTCAGTCAGAATCGCACTGAGCTGCGTGCGCGCGTGGTGATAGGTGAGCGTAGCATGCGAGCGCAGCACACCCACCGTAGCCACATCCACGGCGTCCAGGTAGAGATCGCGGTTCTTCCGGTAAAAGGCCACGTATTGCAGCATCGCGGCCGGAATAGGCGCCGTGCCGGCGAAGCCCAGCGTTTGATCGAAGGCTAGGCACTCACCCATGGCGACAGGGTTGTCGGTGATGTAAGCCAGCAGGATATTTTGAAATGCGCGCGCCAGCTTGTAGCTCCGGATCTTGCTGATCAGGCGGCCGTCCGGCAGGTAAACGCAGGGATT
>JBEKQO010000210.1:0-13286 GCA_049519635.1 Terriglobia bacterium
CGAGGGCTAAAATCGATTCTTAAAAGCCCTCTCCCAGGGGGAGAGGGGGGACCGCAAGGCGGTGGGTGAGGGGGCCCCACGTTTTTGTTTGCGGTTTTGCCGAGATGTATACACTTAAATTAAAAAGGCTCTAGTTCGCCACGACTTACATAGGTTTGCGCAGGGGCCGACCCCCGCCACGATCAGTCCACTTGATGAATGCCCATAGCTACCGCCCGCATTCCTGACAAGGGGGCAATGAGGTGCGCCTGCCAAGGCTGTCGAAATTAGCGAACGTCCTACGTAGTTCACGCGGCTCTGCCGCTCCGCTGTGCGGAAAGGCTCCGCCTTTTCGGGCCAAGTCCCATGATTATTTCTCATCCTCGCCGCCTGGAAGGCAGAGCCTTCCAGGCGGCGAGGATGAGGTTGGTTGGTGTTCTCGCACGACGGAAAGGCCCAGCCTTTCCGCACAGCAAGCGGCGAAGCCGCAGGCCATGCCTCACTGAACGCTGCGCATTTTGGACAAGCTTGGCTGCCTGCAGCCCCTACCAAAGCCAGCGATAAACCAAAATGGTTGCGAGACCAAGGACCGCGAGTTGGAGACGCCAGTCGCGAATACCCCGGAAGGGTTCCAGTGTTCCTCCCCACTTGATTGTGACTTTCTCAAGTCCCGCGGGATCTGATTTCTTGGTAAAGGCCGAAACCACGAAGAGAACAAGGGAAATCACAATCGTTCCCCACAGGCCTCGGTAGGTGTAATTCAAGGTCATTTTCGTGTGCAGCCAGGGAAACACCTTGACGCCTTCCGCGACAGACATCAACTGGTCGGTCACGTAAATCGCCGAGAAGACAAGGCCGGTGATCACGGAGGCGATTGCGCCCGTCACCGTTACGCGCTTGCTGATGATGCCGAATATAATTGCCGGCGTTATCGGCATCACCAGATATATCGAGATGGTCTGAAGGTATTTGTAAAGGCCGTCAGGAGTGGTATAAACCAGATACGCCGCGACCACGCCGAGCGCGGCCGCCACCGCAATCGCGACGCGCCCGAAAAAAACCTGCGCTCTCTCGCTCGACTGCGGCCGGAAGTGCAGCACGAAGTCCCGCACCACCAAAGTTGAGACCGAATTCATTACCGAGAGATTGGAACTGATCAGCGATGCCAGGAGGGCTGACAGGACCAAACCTCGAATTCCCGCCGGCAACAGGCCGTTCAAAAGCGTGACGAAGGTGGTCTTGGATTCCCTGCCCGGAAATAATACCGCTGCGATCACGCCCGGCACGGCGAAAATGAACACGGGAGAAAACTTCAAAAGGGTGGCGAACATCGATCCCCATCGGGCTTGCTGCAGGTCTCGCGCGCCTAGCACGCGCTGCACATTCACCTGGTCCATCCCCCAGTAGAAAATGCCGCCGTAGACTGCAGCCGCGATAATACCCCAGAAGGGGTAGTTCGGGTCGTCGTAGGGCTTCGCGATTCTCATCGCGGCCGGCATGGTGGCCACCAGCGTGTGCCATCCCCCGACTTTATGCAGGCCCACAAGCAGCATCAAGCCGCAGCCCAGGATCATGATCCCAGCCTGAATGGAGTCGGTGTAGGCAACCGCCGTAAATCCGCCAATGATGGTGATAATGGCGATGATGATCCCCGTCAGCGCCACAACCGGCATTACCTTCCACCCCAGCAAGCCGTGCAAAACCAGCGCTCCGGCGTACAGGTGGAACGCCATTTTCGTCATGATGCATATCGCCAGCATCAAACCGGAGAAATACGTCCGGGCCGTGCGGTTGTAACGCATCTCCAGAAACTCAGGAATGGTGAAGACCTGGGTCCGGATGTAGTAAGGGAACAGGATGGAGCAGGCGAAGGCCATGCAGATCGCGGTGGTCAGCTCTACGGTCCCAGCACACAAACCGTACCGATTCGCATCGCCCGATAGCCCCACGAGATGCTCTGCCCCGATGTTGGTGGCGAACAAGGAAGCGCCTATAACCGGCCACGTGAGTTGCCGCCCCGCCAGGAAGAAACCGGCGCTGCTCTCGCTGGCGTGGGCCCGCGAAGCAAGGCGCAGACCGATGAAAATACTGCCGCCCAGACCGAGTAGGCAAACGATCCAGTCCAATGCCGTCAGCGAAAAACCCATGCGAAGCTCCTAAGTCTCCTCGTCACCCCCGCCGTCTCTTTGACCCCAGACCAGCAAATAACAAGGCGCGATGTCAGGGGGCGGCTCACGCCACATGCCGATAATGCTGCAATAATGCCTTATTCCCACGCGCGGCGCGCCCTTTTCTTAGCCTCTCGCGAAGTAAGGGTGTCAGTCCTACAGCACCGCAAGCAGAGCCTTCAAGTCACGGAGAAAGCGGGCTGCGGCAAGGCCATCCGCGATGCGGTGGTCAAGTGTGAGGGTTGCAGCCATCACCGGCTGCCAGGCCAGCGCTCCGTTGTCGTCGCGTCGGGGCTGATCCACAACCGCCCCCACCGAAAGGATAGCGGCCTGCGAAGGCACGATGATTGCCGTGAAGGACTCCACGCCGAACATCCCGAGGTTGCTCACGGTGAACGTTCCACCCGATAAATCTTCTTCCGTAATTTGCTTCTTATTGGCTTTGGCGCGGAACTGGCCGGTGATGGTGGCGATTTCTTCGATGCTCAGTTTATCGGCCTGGCGGACGACCGGCAAATAAAGCCCCTCGTCAGTTCCCAGGGCAAACCCGATGTTGATTTCCCGGCGGCGCAGCGAGTCGCCTTCCAACAGCGAGTTCAGATCGGGGTGCGAGGTGAGGGTGCGAGCAGTGGCAAAGAGAATCAGGTCATTGAGAGAAACGAGCGTTCCTGCAGCTTTCAGGGCATTCTTCTTCCGCAGCGCCGCCGCCATCTCCATCTGCATGGTGACGCTGAATTCGGGAATCTCCTGCTTGCTGCGCTGCACCGTGCGGCTAATCGCCCGGCGCATGGAAGAAAGCGCAATCACCTCTCCCCTGGCAGGCGCGGGAGCTGTCACCTTCATTGTGGCGGCTCGCAACACATCTTCTTTCTCAATGCGCCCGTCCGGGCCGCTTCCCTGAACCTTCGCCAAATCAATCCCTTTTTCCTGGGCCAGACGGCGGGCAAGGGGAGAGGCTTTTACTCTTAGCTCGCTTCCTTTGGAGCCGGCTTGCGGCGCAGTAGCAAGGGGCCCCGGGGCAGCGGGCGCAGCATGGGCGGCAGGCACGGAGCCGGAACTGGAAGTGCTTTTGATGAAACCGTCGATTTCCTCCACGGATTCGGCGCCCTCACCAATGACCGCGATCAGGTGGGAGGCGGGAACGCTTTCGCCTGCGGGGAAGAGGCTGCGCAGCAGCACCCCTGTGGCGGGCGATTCCACATCCATGGTGGCCTTGTCGGTTTCGATCTCGATCAGGATCTCCCCGGTTGCGACGCGCTCGCCCGGCTGCTTCTTCCAGGAGAGAATCCTGCCTTCTTCCATCTCCGCACCAGTTTTCGGCATGATGACTGGGCTCAGCGGCATGTGATCTACATCCCTTTCACAAGTGCAGATATGCACATGGAATACAGTCCTCTCCCTTGGGGGGAGGGCTGGTCTCGTCATTCCCGGTCCCTCTAGCGCATACCTTTCTGAATCTCCGCCCTAGGCGGGGACTGCCCAATGACGCGCGGCCAGCACGGTATCAACAATGCGGCGCACCGAAGGTATGGTTTCCTGCTCCAGGACGCGCGCAAAGGGAATCGGCGTATCCCTGGCGCTGATGCGGATGGGAGGCATGTCAAGAGATTCAAAACAATGCTCGGCTGCACGCGCCACCACCTCGGCAGCAATCCCGCACTGGGGATAACCTTCTTCAACGTAGACCAGCCGATTGGTTTTCTCCACGCTGGCTTGCACCGTATCAAAATCCATGGGACGGAGGGTGCGCATATCGATGACCTCCGCTTCGATCCCCATTTTGGCCAATTCCCCGGCCGCATCGAGGCAATTAAGCATCTGCCGGGAGTGTGACACCAGGGTGATGTCGCGCCCCTCCCGCTTGATTTCCGCTTTCCCCAGAGGGATCAGGAACTCAGGATCGGCGCCGGGAACGTCCCCTTTGTTGTTGTAGAGGAGTTTGTGCTCGATGAACATGACCGGGTTGTTATCCCGAATCGCGGATTTCAGCAATCCCTTGGCGTCGCGCGGCGTCGCCGGCATGACCACCTTCAAGCCCGGCACATGGGTGAACCAAGCCTCCAAGCTCTGCGAGTGCTGAGCGGCGTAGCCTTTGCCGGCCCCCGCCTGGGTGCGGATGACAAGGGGGACGTGGGTCTGGCCGCCCAACATATATCGAACCTTGGCGACCTGGTTCAGGATCTGATCCATGCAAACGGCGGAAAAATCGATGAACATCAGCTCGGCAATGGGACGCTGTCCGGTGAGCGCCATACCCAGGCCGGAACCGATGATGGCCGCTTCACTGATGGGTGTATCAATCACCCGGCCCGGTCCAAATTCCTCAAACAAACCCTTGCTGGCGCCCATGGCGCCGCCGAACTTGCCCACATCCTCCCCGATCAGGACGACGCGTTCATCCCGGCGCATTTCTTCCGCCATGGCTTCTATAATAGCTTCCCGATAAGTTTTCTCCGCCACTTTAATCCTCGGTATAAACGTAAAGGTATGACTCCGATGCCTTGGGGTCAGGGCTGGATTCGGCAAATGCGACGCCCGCCGCTACTTCCCTTTCAATCTCTTGATCAACTCCCGCTAATTCCGCCTCGGAGGCCGCACCCTCGGCAATCAACTTCATTCGATAGCCGGCCACCGGGTCGCGCTTCCACCACTCCTGCTCTTCTTCACGCGTGCGGTAGGGGCGATGGTCAGAAGCTCCATGTCCAAAATAACGGTAAGTTCGAATTTCGAGCAACGTGGGGCCTTCACCGGCGCGTGCCCGGGCCACCGCCTCCACGGCTGCCGCCCGCACCGCTTCCACATCCATACCGTCAATCGAAAAGCCCGGCATCGCATAGCCTTTGGCTCGGTCCGCCAGCGTCGCCGTGGCGGATACCTTATCGATGGGAGTGGAAAGTCCGTAAAGATTGTTTTCGCACACCCAGACGATGGGGAGGTGAAACGCCTTCGACATGTTCATGGATTCATGAAATGCACCCTGGTTGGTCGCGGCGTCGCCGAAGAAACATACCACCACTTGCTGGGTTTTGCGTTTTTGGATGGACAATCCCGCGCCCACCGCAATCGGCAACCCCGCCCCGACAATGCCATTCGCACCAAGGTTCCCCATGGAGACATCGGCAATGTGCATCGAGCCGCCACGGCCATGACAGTAACCGGTTTCCTTGCCGAATAATTCCGCGTACATCTTTCCCATCTCCGCACCCTTGGCCAGGCAATGCCCGTGGCCGCGGTGCGTGGAAAGAATGTAGTCATCCTTATTCAAGGTGGAAATGACCCCCGCGGCGGATGCCTCTTCCCCAATGCACAGATGAGGCGACATGCCGGTCAATTTTGAGGATTTGTAAAGTTCGTGGGTCTTTTCCTCGAACTTGCGGATGCGGATCATCTGCCGATAGAGCGATTTTCGGATTTCCGGATTTAAATGAGTATCGGTGTTCGTCATGTATTAAACCGCCTCGGCGGTGAAAATAACTCCCCCTCTTTGGTTGAGGAGGAGTTAAGAAATGGTGGGTTACGAGACAAATCCAGCAGTTCCACTACCCTTACCCCTCCTTACCTAAGGAGCGAGATTATCCGAACCCTATCTGCGGAGGGGAATTTCCCGGACCATTTTCATCATTCGTAGCGAGCCCAAGGCCTGTGAGCATTGCGGTATCATCCTACCCGACAAGTTCGTGCCGGTTCTGAACCAGGCGCTTCAATTCATCAGCGACCATATGATTAATCATCAGGTGGACGTCCTCCACCTGGACCATCTTTTGACACGGGACGATGATATTGATGTCGGCAATGGCCCGAGCCTTGCCGCCTTGAAATCCGCTGTAGCAGATCGTCGTCGCCCCCATTTTTTTGGCTTCCTCAAATGCCATGAGGATATTTTTGGAGTTCCCGCTTCCCGAGATACCGATGACGACGTCGCCGGGTTTTACCCAGTTGGCTACCTGCTCGCTGAAAATGTAGTCAAACCCCATGTCGTTTCCGATGCCGGTCACAAACGAAACGCTGTCGTTCAGGCACATGGTTCGGAAGCGCAGATTCTCCGCCACCACAGCCTTCTTGTCATCGGAACTGATCGTATGCTTGGCAAGGTCATTAATCATATGGGCGGCGGTATTGGAGTGGCCGCCGTTCCCCATGGTGAAGATACGCCCCCCCCGCTGATAGCTTTGCCACAGGACATCGACGGTCTGGGAAATGGCATCCCAAGGGAGATCATCCAGCACCTTTTGCAAGTCGTGTGTGTATGTTTGCAGGTTCGCACGATAATCCATGAGCAAGACTCCCATGTTGAATTAGCTTAGATGATACCGTTGCTTCAGGGCGGCTTCGAGGGCAGTAAGGCGGCGAGACCGAGCAAGGCCGTAGAGCGCCTGGGCATGCTCGGCGGGGCTCCCGATCAGCCCGGACCCCTCCCCCGATCGCCACAAATCCACCGCTTCCCTCATCGCCTGAGCACCCAGCTTGGCGTCAGGGTGGCCGCGTGCGTCCAATATAGAATTGATGGCTGAGCCCGCCAAATACAGCGCCTGACCCGGGGGAAGATTCTTTGCCACGTCAGCCAGGTTCAGGATGATGTTGCCCTGATCCAGGCCGCCCGCCCTCGCAATCATGACCGGTTTGATGTGCCCAGCCGGCTTCGTCAAAGCCTCCTCACACTTTCGCCACTCCAGTCCTTGTGGCCGTAGCAGGGGTTGGCTCGAAGTCAGGGGTGCAGTTTGCCGGAAGTCAATGCCGTCCAAGCGCGCCATGAAATCCAGGACTTCCCGCCAAACAGCGTTCGTGCGGGTGGAAATTCCACTATTGTGCCCATAAAGGGCCGGAGGGGATGCAAATTGCGCAGTAAGGTCCCGAACGGCACGCACACTTCCGCCCGTGAACTGCTCGCTAAACATCAGTCCATTGACGCCGGTTTCCAGCACCCGTTTGACGGTTTCAAGCAACATCTGGGGAGGCGAGGTAACGTGGGGAGCAAAGATAAGCCCCAGGCCTCCCCGGGATTTGCCGAAACGGCGGATAACCTCCACGGACTTCCGCGCGCGGGAAACCACTGGGCAATAGGTAAGGTCCGGGAACAAGTTTTCGTCTTCCTTTGCGAACAGGAAGAGCGTCTCCCCGGCCACGCCTTCAACCAAGGCCGCCACTTCGTCATCCGTAATCCCAGCCGTAGGCTTTAGAATGGTTCCAAAAGCGGGTTCCCCCTCAGGCCAGCGGGTTAACTCCCGGACGCCCGCGCATCCGTAAGCGGGCCCGGGGAATGTCGACAAAACCCTAGGGGGTATCTTGACATCCAAAAGCTTGGCTTCTGCGAACTCCCAGAGGCCGCACACGCCTTCGCCGGCCAGCAGATGAAGAATGTCGGTGGTGTAGAACTTGCCGTCATCGTGCTCGAACAATTTTGTGGGAAATGCGACTCGAACCAGACCTACCTTGTCTGAACTCTCCCAGGGAAGCACTCCTTCCACGCGGCCCGTACAGAGGTCTAGAAGTGTCCCGGGAGTAACGTGCTTGGTTCCGGTGGTCATGTGGTAGGAAATCAGCATGCCCGCAGAGTGGAGCGAAACGGTACGCGGACGAAGGAAATAGGTCGCCACCAAGGCATCAGGGTCGGCAGGGACATTCGACCAGAAATAGGATTCGTCATATACGCGCTGGCGAATCGCCGCCTCACGCTGGTCTAAATCCACTTCATAATTGGTCTGGTAGGTCATCCGAGCTGGCTAAGGCTTCCTGCAGGATTTATAGCGGGCAGAGTATAACCAACGTCAAGCATATTTTCAACATATTCGAGCAATACATATAGTCTCTCGAGCACACTATTTGCATTCTTCTAGCACTTAGTTGCAGAAATTAGCGCTATTTCAAGTCGGCGGATGGAAGGGCGGGGGCTTCAGCCCCGCCGTAGAACTCGGGAGGGGTCTAGGGGCTTCAGCCCCTGGAGCGAGCTGGCTTCAGGGCCTAAAGGCCCATTCAACCCTCCACCCTGCGACGGCGGGGCTAAAGCCCCGCCCTTCCGCAGGCCATGATTAATATCGCTTTCTTACGCAAATTGGCACTAGCAGCCCGTCGGAGATAAGCCTTCTGCCCTTACAGGGTTTGTTGCGAGATGGAGACTCGTTAGTGATGGCGGCCCATAGAGGATGCGCGAAATGGGACAACGGGCGATAGGACAGTTGCGTTATGGTGGGCGCCTCAGCAAGTTTTTGGATAACGACAGGAGGATGCGCAAGGAGCACTCAACAAGAAACCTCAACCCGAGTCAATCAGCCCACTCACATAGCGATTCGACGTAAGCCGCCGAGCCGTCGCGGAGCCAGCCGTCAAGCTGGGCCGTTTCCTTGAGCTGTTGTCCCCGCAAGCGCCGGACGGCGACAAAGCGGCAGGATAATTCCGACAGGCCCGTCATGTCACCCCAGAGCTTTTCAAACTGCGCTACGGGGAAGACGTCTTCCTGCCCTTTCCCCCAACGCTTTTTGACGTCCTTCAGCGTGATGTAAGTGGGCATACGGGCGGCCAGGCTGCGAACCGCGCCGTTCATGAGATCGGAGTTAGTAAGGTCGCCGCGGGTCAGCCCATACAGGCTAAGGAGTTGGTCGATGTCGATCCAATAGGTGGCGCTGTTGTACCAGGAAAGGTGCGATTCGATCTCTTCACTCGGCAAAGCGAGACCTTCAATCAAGCGCACGCGGCCATCAATGCGGCCCAGCCCGCCGCCGCGATCCTCAACTTGCCGGGCAATCACTTCCGTGGTGAGCGCCGCCCCCTGCTCGATGTGGTAACCCAGCAGCCCCGGGTCCACGTCGGCTCCCGTGGTATCGATGTTGTGAACCATCAGGTATTTCAAGCGCGGCCTTTCCTCAAACAGGCGCACCAATGTGCCGTTGCGGATCAGGTTGGGCACTTCGTACCAGTGTCCGACCGGGTGCAGGCACTGCATAGGCAGATTATCGGTGTAGCTCCTCCCTTCGCCCATCTGCCGCGCCCAGGCGATCAGCGTGGCGTGCAGGCTGTCGCGAACCTTCTGGGCCTGCTCGTCGAGCATTTGCTGCGGCAATTCCTCCCAGGCAAACCGCAAGTCCCGTTCCATCGGGATCAGGCGCAGGCCGATGGAGCGGCCCGGCGATAGCAGTAAGGGACCGGGGTAGCCATAATTGCCCGCGGCGCGGAGCTGCGCCTCGATCGCATCGTGCGTCAGGTAACTGGTGGTGATAACATGCGGCAGCGCCGTGCCCGAAAGGCGGCCGGTCCGGCGGCTCTTGGCCAGATGGACTTCCACGAAGCTGCGGTGCTTGCCCCCCAGCTTGCAGAAGGGATTAAGCGCCTTGACGACGCCTGCGCCTTTTGTCCAACGGCTGCCCGCGCCTCCGGCGAACGAAACCACGGCCACCCTTCCCGCTGCCAGCGCATCCCTGCCGATTTTCTGGTAGGACTCCGGCATACCTTGGGTAGCGTCAAAGAGATCATCCGGGCCGACATCTGTAATCCGGCTGCTGATGGGCAGCCGATTCTGCGCGAGGCCCACCCGCCCGCTGCGCAAGTCCGCCTGGATCTGTTCGTGCTCCACGCGATCGAACCCGTGGGCTTCCAGCAGAGCTTCGATGCTTTGTGAACGCTCGGTTCCCGGCGGGCTCTGGGGAATGAGGTGCTCGAAGACGTACTGCACCATGCCCAAGAATTCCGGCACGTTGTGGCATGCGGCCGTGAAGCGCTCAAGCTCCGTACGCCGCAGGGGTGAAAGCAGACGGGACTCCATGCGCAGGAGCGTGGGCACTGCCTGCTGGTAGTAGCCTGCGGGCATAAGCGCTCCGTCCCCGCGCAAAAGCACGGCCTCGGTTCCGCGTTCGTTGACAGCGAAATCGTAGACCACGGGTTCCATGGCGAAGGGTACAGCGTGCTCCATCTGCCGTTTGGTATCGCTCATGATCGCCCGCAGCCGGTCTTGTGCTATCGCCTTCCGACGAGGGTCAAATAAGAAGCCCATGCCCCCGCCGGACATTCCACCGAGCATCCAAAAGCCCCAAAAGCTCCCCCCCATTTCCGCACGCACTCGGTGGATGAGCGTTTCGGTGTAAAGATTGGCGGCCCACGGAATAATGGTTTGAATGGGACCATCGTAGTTGCGCTGCGTCAGGGCGCCCAGGGCGCGCACATCGCCCTTCTTCAGGCTTGCAATAAGCTCATCGAGGATGTGAGTGGCTTCGCCCCGGCTGAGCCATTCCCTTTCCGACCGGAGCAGATATTTCTCCGTCACCATCTCCAGAATCGGACCCACATCCTGCGCCATACCGCCATGGACGAGCACCAGGCTTTGCTGGAGTTGACTGCGGGTTTCCGGGGACACATCCTGGCGGCTGAAGATCTGATGGTCCGGCAGCAGACGGCCGCGGCTGACTCCGAATTCCGCGTCGCCTTCCCGGGCCGCGACCCCGTAGATGAGCTTGATTCCCGGCCACACTCCGCCGGAATCCTGCCAGCCACCTCCCGAGCCGCCCAACCATTCACCGAGGATGGCGCGCGCGGCCACCAGGCGGCGGTCACTCTCTTGAAGATCGCCGGTAAGCGCGTGAATCTGGTTCGTGGCGCGCATGCAAACGGAAATCAGGCAGGCCAGCAGGCTGGTTGAGACAGCAAGGCGGGATCCCCGGGGGATATCGTTTACCTTGCTGACGATTTCAATGCCGTGGCCGGGCTTGCCCGTCAAATGCAGCAGCACGTCAGCAAGGGGCTGAGTGGCGCCCTCTATTCCCGGTGGCACGATGCCGGAGGCAATCACCGCGGCCTTGACCAATCCCAAGTAATCGCGCGCGAAATCGAAAAGTTCCGCAATCGAGTCAATTTCCGCGCTACTCTTGAGATCCACACTTACTAACCGGAGCACCGGCTGATCGATGACGCGGAACCAGGCTTCCACGGGCGGCCGGGGAACGCCGGAACCACCCACGCTCAGGTCAATCGAAATGTTGAGCACGCGGGCGCCTTCCGGAAAGTCCATCCCGAGAAAAAAGATGTCGCTCCATCCGCTATGGCTCAAATCCATGCGGACGGGCGTGGCCTCGCGCAGGATGGGGAAGAGATCATCAGGGCTCTCACGTGCCAGAAGCTCGGGGCGAATCCGCAGGGGGGCATCCTCCGGGTGGGCGGCTCGGAACATCCACTGGTTGCCACGAACCGAGCGCACGCTGCGCCGCACCTGGTCGGCGAGTGTCTGAAACCCCAGGGCGCGGTAGCCCGCGGCCAAGGCACTGGAAATGGCCGCGCTAGGACCGTCAGCGGCTTGTGCCGCGAGGAAGGTATCAAGGGCTTCTTCAAAACGGCGCTTCAGGAGGCTGCGGTAACCGCCGAAAGGGATTAGGGAGCGGGCCCCGGCGCCCTCTCGGGTGGAAATGTGAAATCGATGTAGGGCGTAAAGGAAGAACAGGGCGCGTACGCGTTCGTAGAGGTTGTCGCTGCTCCGACGGAAACGGTCGAGAGCCTCGCATTCCCCGAGCAGGTCTTCGATCGTCGCCGCGCGCGCAAACGCATCGAGTGATTGATTACGAGTTTCCGGATCGCGAGCTGTAATGACGTTGGTAAGGATGCTCACCGCTCGCTCCCGGGAGCGGGAGTGGCCATCTCGCGCTCCGCGAGCAGTTCGAGCAAGTGCGAGAGCACCTCGTCGCGGTCCTGGCCGCTCAGCGCCAGGGCCAATTGCGCGGTGAGCAAGCCGTACCGGGCGCCAAGATCATACCGCCGGCCGGTGACTTCCAGCGCCAGGTACTGTTCCTGCCGGGCGAGATCGGCGAGAGCGGCCGAGAGGGTGACGGAGTCGCTTGACGCACTTGTCAACATGCGTCCCAGCAGATCCATCACGGTGGGTGTCAAAACATGGGTGCCGAAGAAGCACAGGTAGTAGCCGGCCCGGATTCCCGGAACCATAAGACGCTGTTCAGCCTCCGTCGGGGTCGGTTTTTCGAGCACTGTCTCCACGCGATAAACACCGGGTTGTCCGGACATGCGGCGTCCCGCCACGGCGCCAAACCGGGGCAGCAAGCTTTCCCGCGTGGGCTGGACCCCGGAAGCGGAGCAGGACTCGCTCTCGGCAAGCTCCACCAGGCGCTGCACGCCGTGCTTCGCGGCGCTAACATATAGATGATCTCCGACCATGTGCAAGAAGGGTTCATTGCCGACAAAGTCTCGCGCGCAGTAAAGAGCGTGGCCGTATCCGCGCGGCCGCTCTTGCGGGATGAACCGTACAGCGCTGGTGTGGTTGCCGGCGGCCTGTGCGTAGCGTGTCTCGTCACCGGGCCAGACAATGACACAAATCTCCCCAACATTCGCATTAAGGGCCTGTTCGATCAGAATGCCTAAAACCGATTTCTCTGCCCCGTCGTGGATGAGAGTTTGCAAGGGAAGCGCCCGTTGATTCACCCCCGCCGCGGTAATGACTGCCTTTCTGATCCGCACGTTCAATGCTCCTCTTCCGTGGTTGTGCCGGGCACTCAGGATTTCATACGACCCGTGGCCCATTCGCCGTTTACCTTACGTGGCGTAATCCCCAGGTTCTACGCGGTCGCGTATTTCCCGCCGGGTAGTTGGCTCCCCTTAATATGGTGTGCATTATACCCGACGCAGGCTTGAAGTTGAAAGACGCCTGTGCGTTATGCGGCAGCGTGGGAATCCCGATGAAAGGAAGTGTTGGGTGGGGGCTTGCAGCGCACCAGCCCCGCGAAAACGAGAATACACGCCGTTAGTTTTGTCCTCATTATGAGATTCCTCCGTGTGCCGGAGATAGGAGAAAAGCACGCCCGGTAATCCAGTTCGCCGCCCGATAACACGTGCCGCGGTAGCGTTCGGGATCGACGAAGGTCTCGCAAAAATAGAGGGGGTGCCCGTGCGGGGCTGAACTCGAACTGGCCGCCGACGAGGCTCTCGGTAAGGTCGAACCGCCACCCAAGTAGCAGCACCTACACCCCGGGGAGGAGAAAGGACACCTGACACCGTTTCCACTGACACCGTTTCCCCTCTGACACCGTCTTTTTCCCTTCCAATTTCTTCAGCCCCAAAGGGGCGAAATAACGAAGCCCAGGCCAGCGGCCTGGGTTAAGATGATCCCCAAATTTTGCCGCCAGCCCTGAAGGGGCGAGATAGGTGTTCCCCCAT
>JBEKQO010000211.1:0-14528 GCA_049519635.1 Terriglobia bacterium
CCTTCGTGGATCGACCCCGGCGTGGTCGGCGCCACGTGGCTGGAAATCCCACCCGGGAATGAGAATTGCGTGAACAGCTTTTTCAGACCGGCTTCGTCCTGGCTGACGTTCGGATAAATCTCACTCCAAGTACCTTCAAGGTAGACGTTGCCCACAATCGCCGGGCCGCCGTGACCGGGACCGGCGACGTAGAACATGTCCAGGTCATACTTCTTGATGACCCGGTTCAAATGCACGTAGATGAAATTCTGGCCCGGCGTGGTGCCCCAATGTCCAACCACCAGGGGCTTCACGTGCGACAGTTTCAGCGGTTCCCGCAGCAAGGGGTTGTCGTAAAGGTAAATTTGGCCGACCGAAAGATAATTGGCGGCGCGCCAGTAAGCATTCATCTTGTGCAGTAGATCCGGGGAAAGAGTTTCTTTATTCTGGAGCGGTTCCGGGGAAAGAGTTGACGTTTTCATGATTCAATTCTCCTTTTTTGAGTCAAGGCCGAGAACGCCGCAAACCATCTTGGCGATCATGCGTTCTTCGTCAGTATGGATGACGCGGACGGGAACCCCGCTGGTCTCCGAGGAAATCACGCCCGCGTTCCCCATGTTCGGTTCTTCTCCGAGTTCGATTCCAAGAAATCCCAACCCATCGCAAATCCGGGCGCGGACCTGGGCCCTCGCTCTCCCACCAGACTCAAGCGGCTTTGAGCGCCTTGCTCTTGGACGCGATGCAATGCAGCAGATCATTCCACGACTTGACGAACGATCCGGCCCCTTCTTCCTGAAGCTGGGCGCCCAAGGCGTCAACGTCAATGCCCGCCATGGCGAACTGGTCCAAAATCTTTTCGCCCTCACCGCCCTTTGCCGCCATGATGGGGCCGATTTCGCCGTGATCGGCGAAGGCTTGCAACGTTCCCTCCGGCATCGTGTTCACCGTGAACGGCGCGGCCAACGTCTTGATGTAGAGCGTGTCGGACGCCTTGGGATCCTTGGTGCCGGTGCTGGCCCAGAGCAGTCGTTGCGCCCGGGCGCCGGCATTGTACGTACGCTGCCAACGCGGGCTGCTTAACAGCTCGATGTATGCTGTGTAGATGCCGCTCGCCACGGCGATGCCAAGCTGGTTGCGCAGCTCCGCAGGTGCTTTATCCGCCACTGCGACGTCCCAGCGGCTGACGAAAATTGAAGCTACGGACCCGATATCCGGATTCAGGCCGGAAGCGATGCGCCGCTCGATGCCACGCAGGTATGCCTCGGCGGCCGCGACATACTGCGCGCGCGAAAACAGAAGTGTCACGTTAATCGGCACTCCGGCGAAGATCGCCTCCTCAATGGCAGGGATGCCCTCCCTGGTACCGGGAATTTTGATGAAGAGATTCGGCCGTTCGGCGCGGGCGTGGAGAGCCTTGGCGGCGGTGAGGGTTGCGGAGGTGTCGTGGGCCAGCAGGGGCGAGACCTCCAAGGAAACCCAGCCGTCGACACGCCGTTCGTCAGGTCGTGGATCGGCCGAAACAGATCGGCAGCCTGCCGGAGGTCCTCCAGCGCCAGCTCGAAGAACAGCGCCTCACCCGACTTGCCTTCCTTCAATTTCTGTCGAATGGCGTCGTCGTAGTTGTGACTGTTCTTGATGGCATGATCGAAGATCGTGGGGTTCGAGGTGAGCCCCGTGACCGAAAGCTCCTGGATGTAGCGGTGGAGCGTGCCACTGGTCACGAGACCCCGCGTTATGTTGTCGAGCCAGAGGCTCTGGCCGATTTCGTGCAACTTTTCGGTCGCTTTCATCATTTCCCTCCTGGACAGAACTGTGCGGCGTTGGTGTGGCCGGCCGTGGTCGCCTGCGATCAGGGCGGCCAGAAACCCACCCGCGGCAGGCTCATCCTCCGGATGCCTCCTTGGGTTTGGGGTTGTGCCAACCGCCGTCTGGAGCGATGATCGCGTTAGCCTCTTTCGGCCCCCAGCTACCGCGCTTATAGGGGCGAGCCCGGTGGTGGTTTTTAAGGACTGGATCGACTACCGCCCAGGCGGCCTCAACCGCACTTTCACGGGTGAAGAGCGCTCCATCGCCGGCCATGGCGTCGCCCAAAAGCCGTTCGTAGGGCGATTCCGCTGCCGGGTTTTCTTCAAACAGGTAGAGCTCTCGCTGGTCCCCGACGAACTCCTTCCCTGCGAGCTTGACGCGCGCCGCGAGAGCGATGGCCGCGCTAGGTGAGAGTCGGAAGCGCAGGTAGTTGGCCCGGCCGGTTGTGGGCGCAGAGTCAGCGAAAAGTCTCTGCGGCGGGGGCTTCAATTCAACCAGGACCTCAGTGGCCGTGTCAGCCAGGTATTTGCCGGAGCGCAGATACCACGGCACGCCCTCCCAGCGCCAAGAATCGATGAAAAGTCGCAGGGCGCAGAAAGTCTCAACGTCGGAATTCTTCGCCACGTCCGGCTCCTTTCGGTAGCCCGCGTACTGACCGCGCACCACGTCGCCGGGCACAAGAGGGCGCATAGCTTCGAAGACCTTGGCTTTTTCGGTGTGCACAGCACCAAAATCTCGATCTGCGGGCGGCTCCATGGCAAGCAGCGCGACGATCTGGAAGAGGTGGTTCTGGATCACGTCGCGCAAACAGCCGGCGGTTTCGTAAAACGCTCCGCGGTCCTCCACACCGAAATCCTCAGACAGGGTTATCTGTATGCTGGCCACGTAGTTGCGGTTCCAAATCGGCTCGAGGAAGGAATTGGCGAAGCGAAAATAGAGGATATTCATGATCGCCTCCTTTCCCAGGAAGTGATCGATGCGGAAGATCGCGTCTTCCGGAAACGCCGTATGCGCGGCCTTGTTGAGCTCCTGCGCGGAGGCCAGGTCGCGTCCAAAGGGCTTTTCCACAATGACGCGTGCATGCTTGGCCAAGTTCGAGGACCCAAGGCCTTTGATCACCGTCTCGAAGAGAGAGGGGGGGATGGCCAGGTAGTGTGCGGGGTGCGTGGCGTCGCCCAGCTCTTTTTTAATTGCGGTGAATGTGCCCGGATCCTGATAATCCCCGCTCACGTACTTGAGCAGGGACAGAAGATGGCGGAAGGCCCGCTGGTTGTCGATCCCGCCCGATCGCTTGAGGCTGTCTGTAACGCGTTTGTGCAGTTGCGCCAGACTCCACTTCGGGAAGGCGACGCCGATGACCGGAACCTTGAGGTCACCTCGCTTCACCATCGCGTAGAGCGCCGGGAAGATCATCTTGTGAGCGAGGTCACCGGTCACCCCGAAGAGCACCAGCGCGTCCGAACGGGAGGCGGTCATCAGGCGCCTGCCTTCTTGGCGGCGGCCTTTTCCTCATGGCCGCCGAACTGGTAACGAAGGGCGGACAAGATCTTGTCGGCAAAGTCGTCCTGGCCGCGTGAGCTGAAGCGCGCATAGAGCGCGGCGCTGAGGACCGGGGCCGGCACCGCCTCATCCAGGGCTGCTGCGATCGTCCAGCGCCCCTCCCCCGAGTCCGAGACCCGGCCGGCGAACTTTGCGAGGTCCGGGCTATCGAGCAGCGCAGTGGCGGCCAGGTCCAAGAGCCACGAAGCGATAACACTGCCGCGGCGCCAAACCTCGGCGATATCGGCCAGGTTGAGTTCGTATGGGTATTCCTCGGGGTGACGCAGCGGCGTGGTTTCGGCATCGACGGAGGCCTGCTGCTTGCCGGCGTTGGCATGGCGAAGGATGTTTAGCCCCTCCGCGTAGGAGGCCATAATGCCGTACTCGATGCCGTTGTGGACCATCTTGACGAAGTGGCCCGCGCCGCTTGGACCGCAATGCAGGTAGCCGTGCTCGGCGGTGCCGCCGAGCTTCTCCCGGCCGGGCGTCCGGGGCGCCGCATCGATGTTGGGCGCCAGGGCGGCGAAAATGGGGTCGATGCGCCGCACGACCGTTTCATCACCGCCGATCATCAGGCAGTACCCTCGCTCTGCCCCCCAAACTCCGCCGCTGGTCCCCACGTCCACATAGTGGATGCCCTTCGGTTTCAGTTCGGCAGCCCGGCGGATGTCATCGTGGTAGTAGGAGTTGCCGCCGTCGATCACCACATCATCGCGCTCGAGAAGTGGGACGAGCGTCTTGAGCGTTGGATCCACCACAGCGGCCGGCACCATCATCCAGACGGTGCGGGGCGATTTCAGTTTCTTCGCGAAGTCTTGGAGCGATGTTGTTCCGATCGCTCCGTCTTTAGCGAGCGCCTGTACAGTTTCGGAGTGGAGGTCGTAAACGACGCACTGGTGGCCCGCCCGCAGAAGGCGCCGCACCATGTTGGTTCCCATTCGGCCCAGTCCGATCATACCCAGTTCCATGTGTTTTTCCCTTCTCGTGTCAAAATGTCCCCAATGAACCCTTCATGGCCCAACTTCCTGTTTCTCCAACACCTGGACTTTCGCCAAGCGGCGTACGTGGCGTGGAGCGCCGCTGAAGTGAGCGGCCAAAAAGGTCCCGATCAGTTCCCAGGCGAGCGCCGGCCCGATCACTCTCTCACCCAAACAAAAGACATTCATGTCGTCATCTTCGACGCCCTGGTGGGCGGAGAACACATCATGGATAAGGCCCGCGCGGACCCTGGCAACTTTGTTCGCGGCGACCGACGCCCCCACGCCGCTGCCGCAGATGGCCACTCCACGTTCTACTTGTCCTGCGGCAACGGCCCGGGCGAGGGGGATGACAAAATCGGGGTAGTCATCGCCCGGGTTCAGTTCGTGCGCACCGAAGTCCACGACCTCGTACCCCGCGCCGCGCAGCAGTTCCGCCAACTGCTCTTTCAAGGCAAACCCACCATGGTCCGCGGCGATTCCCACGCGCATCATGATTTCTCCTTGGTATGCCGGAGCAGGCTATGAGTTTGCTTGCAGATGTTTTCCACGGTGAACCCATGGTGCTGCATCACGACCGGCCCGGGAGCCGATGCTCCGAAGGTGTCCACCCCGATCACGGCGATCTGGGGACCGACATAGGATTTCCAGCCGAGGGACGCGCCAGCCTCGATGACCAGCAGAGGCACCCCCGGCAGCACAACCTTGTCCCGATACCGGTCCGGCTGCATCGAGAAGATGTTGGTGCTCGGAACGCTCACCACCCTGGCCTGGACGCCCTCGTTCACCAACCGATCACGACCTTCTATTGCCAGATGCACTTCGGAGCCGGTGGCGATAAGAATCACGTCGGGCCGTGTATCCGCCGGAGCGTCCGCCAGGATATAGCCACCCAGCGGCACTCCCGCGGGAATGCCCGGGTAGCGAGCCAAGTCGAGAACCGGGAGTCCTTGGCGGGTCAAAATTAAGGCCACCGGACCTTCCCTCCGCTCAATGGCCATGCGCCAGGCGGCCACGGTCTCATTGGCATCGGCTGGCCGAATGACCACCATGCCGGGGATTGATCGCAATCCCACCAGTTGTTCGACAGGCTGATGCGTGGGGCCGTCCTCTCCCATGGCGATGCTGTCGTGGGTGAAGACATAGATCACCGGCAGCCCGGTCATGGCCGCCAGGCGCAT
Organism: Terriglobia bacterium; assembly: GCA_049519635.1. GTDB lineage: Bacteria > Acidobacteriota > Terriglobia > UBA7540 > UBA7540 > Bog-366. The sequence goes on from JBEKQO010000211.1 coordinate 5,483, forward strand.
GGGAGGGCGCATGTAGTCGCTGAAAATCAGAAAGGTCCCCCCGTAAGGGATGAGACCGCGATGCAATGCCATGCCGTTCAGGATGGCGCCCATGGCATGCTCCCGGATGCCGAAGTGCATGTTGCGCCCGGTCAGGCTCTCCGGCTCGAAGCTCCCGGCCCCGCCGATGCTCGTGTGCGTGCTGGGATCAAGATCGGCCGAACCTCCCATCATTTCAGGCAGATGAGAAGCCAGAACCGCAATGGTGTTTCCCGACGCGATACGGGTTGCCATGGGGCCGTCCGACGGGGCAAAAGTAGGAAGGCTGCCGTCCCAACCCTTGGGAAGCCGCCGGTGTATGACCCGCTTGAACTCCGCCGCCAAGTCAGGGTTTTCCTTGGCAAAAGCCTCAAAACGTGACTCCCATTCCGCCTGCGCCGCAGCCCCCCGCGCGATCGCCTTGCGGAAATGCTCCAAGGCCTCCTCGGGAATAAGGAAGGCAGGTTCCACCGGCCACCTCAGCGCCTGTTTGGTCAAGCGCACCTCTTCCACTCCCAGCGGCTCCCCGTGGGCCGCCGCGGTGTCCTGCTTGTGGGGACTGCCATAGCCAATGTGGGTGCGAACTTGAATCAAGGATGGTCGGCCCGTCTCTTCCCGGGCAGTCTTCAGCGCGGAGGCGACGGCGTCGATGTCGTTTCCCTGTTCGATTCGCTGGACGTGCCAGCCGAAAGCGGTGAAACGGGCCATGCGGTCTTCGGTAAAGGCCAGCTCCGTATTACCCTCGATCGTGATGTGGTTATTGGCATAGAGGACGATGAGTTTCCCCAGCCGCAGGTGCCCCGCATCGGATCCGGCCTCGGAAGAAATCCCTTCCTCCAAATCGCCATCGCTGGCCAAGACATAGGTGTAGTGGTCCACGACCGTATGCCCCGGCCGATTGAAGCGTGCTGCCATGGCCACCTCGGCGATAGCCATGCCAACGGCGTTGGCCAGTCCCTGCCCCAAGGGACCGGTGGTAGCTTCGACACCGGCGGTCTTGCCGTATTCCGGATGGCCGGGCGTACGACTTCCCCATTGGCGGAATCTCTCCAGCTCTTCCAGAGGCAAGTCGAAACCCGTGACATGAAGCAGCGCATACAGGAGCGCACACCCATGTCCGGCCGAGAGAACGAAGCGGTCGCGGTCGGGCCAAAGGGGATCACGCGGATTGAACTTGAGCGAGCGATCCCAGAGTGCATAAGCCATGGCCGCCGAACCCAGGGGCAGCCCGGGATGGCCAGAGTTGGCCTTCTGCACCATGTCCACAGCCAGGAAACGGAGCGTGTTGATACACAACTCATCCAGTGCGGACGGAGCGAGCGTCGTCGGAAGGGTCATCGAAGGTGCCATGGTTGCGCTTGCCCCCTGTTGTCGCGATGGAATATCGCCCGGCCAAAGAACGAAGACCCATGCGGAACGTTGGTGCTAGCCGATCAATTAGGGTTTCAGCTTTTGCCCCTGGCACCCGGTGTGTTGGCACTGGCAGGTTATTTCCAAGAGGCTTGCCGCATCGGCACACGAATCACTACAGTGTTGTTTCCCCTCCGCCGGTATACAGTTGCAAGCCGGATGTGCACATTTCGACGTCGTTGTCATATGATCTCCTTTTGTTGACGGTGCCCGTCTCTCCCGAAGAAACTGGAGTGTGGAAAGCCTGGGTCACCTCATTGAGCGACTTTGCGTACCGCGCTCGGGAATTAATTTGTTCTCGCCCACTACGCAGCATCGCACCAGCAGAACCACCATGCTGTTCCGTTTTGCTCATCATGGGCAGATACTCGGCTAATTGGACGACTTCGATGCCGTTGTGGCTGAGCGGAGAAACATCGCGAAGTGTTTTCAGTAAAAGCGCAGGCAGCAACGGCGGTCCTTCCTTGCAAATCAGCCTTTGTATTGCGTTAGCGCGCACCTCCGTTTGCCGGTCAAAAGGAAGCGCGTACACAGGCTGGCCGAAACCGAGGGTCATGATGACGCCTCCCTGAGGTTCCGGTAGCGTTGGATCAGGGTGTTGGTTGAGCTATCGTGCTTGAGATCGGACTCTTTCTGGCTCTCGAGTTCGGGGATGATGCGCTGGGCAAGCACCTTCCCCAGTTCGACCCCCCATTGGTCGAACGAGTCAATCTGCCAGATGGCGCCCTGAGTGAAAACGCTGTGTTCGTACAGCGCGACGAGTTTCCCGAGCGCCGCCGGAGTGAGCCGCTCCAGAAGAATCGTGTTGGACGGACGGTTGCCATCGAAGGTGCGGTGTGGCGCGAGCCATGGTGGAGTGCCTTCGGCCTGGACTTGCTGCGCCGTTTTGCCAAAGGCCAGCGCCTCCGCTTGGGCAAAAACATTGGCCAGCAGGATGTCGTGGTGCCGGCCGAGCGGGTAAAGGGGCTGGCCAAACGCGATAAAGTCACAGGGGATGAGCTTAGTCCCCTGATGGATCAGTTGGTAAAAGGAATGCTGGCCATTGGTGCCCGGCTCCCCCCAATAGATCGGCCCGGTCTGGTAGCTGACCTCTGTTCCGTCGAGTGTGACGTGTTTGCCGTTGCTCTCCATCGTCAACTGCTGGAGGTAAGCGGGGAAGCGCTTCAGGTACTGCTCATAGGGTAAGACCGCGACGGTCTGCGTGCCGAAGAAGTTGTTGTAATAGACGCCCAGCAGTCCCATGAGCACGGGCAGGTTGCGCTCGAACGGCGCCGTGCGGAAATGCTCGTCCATCTGATGAAAGCCGTCCAGCATAGCGCGGAAATGTTCGGGGCCGATGGCGATCATCGTCGAGAGCCCGATCGCCGCGTCCATCGAGTAGCGGCCGCCGACCCAGTCCCAGAACTCAAACATGTTGCGGGTGTCGATGCCGAACTTCGCCACCCCTTCGGCGTTGGTCGAGACCGCGACGAAATGCCTGGCTATCGCGGCGTCGTGTTTCAAGGTCGCAAGGGCCCAGGCGCGCGCCGTGTGCGCGTTGGTCATCGTCTCCAGAGTCGTAAAAGTCTTCGACGAGATGATGAACAGCGTCTCCTCGGCATCAAGATCGCGGGTGGCCTCGGCGAAGTCGGTGCCATCGATGTTGGAAACGAAGCGGAAGGTCAGGTTGCGCTGACTGTAGTGCCGCAAGGCTTCGTACGCCATCACCGGCCCCAGGTCAGACCCACCGATACCGACATTGATGACATTGCGGATCGCCTTGCCGGTGTGGCCCTGCCACTCTCCGCTGCGCACCCGGTTGGAGAAGGCAGCCATCTTATCAAGTACGGCATGGACCTGGGGCACCACGTCCTCGCCGTCCACGACAATGGATTGCCCCTTGGGGGCGCGCAGGGCAACGTGCAGCACGGCCCGCTTCTCGGTGACGTTGATCTTATCCCCCCGAAACATGGCATCGATCCGGGAACGCAGCCCGGATTCCTCGCCCAGTTGCAGGAGGAGCTTCACCGTCTCGTCGGTGATGCGGTTTTTGGAGTAATCGAGGTAGATGCCAACGGCCTCGGCAGTCAGGCGCTCACCGCGTTGGGGATCTTTCGCGAAGAGCTTCCGAAGATGCAGCTTCCGGATCTTCTTGTAATGGGCTTCGAGGGCCTTCCACGCCGCCCGTTGAGTGAGTGGTGCTACGGTTGCTGTCATGCTGGTTCCTCCTCCGATATTTGTTTGTCCTTTATCTGCCGCATGCAACTTGGGGGAAGAAAAACTCTCCGTTCACTGGTGTCCTTCCCCCTTTTTGAGGGCAAGACCCAAAACGCGACAGACCGTGCGCGCGATCATCACTTCCTCGTCCGTATGAATGACGTGGACGGGAACCCGGCTGGTCGCCGCGGAAATCACGCCCTCATTCGTTGCGTTTTGCTTTTCTTCGAGTTCGATTCCAAGAAATCCCAGCCCACCGCAAATCCGGGTGCGGATGACGGGCGCGTTCTCTCCGATGCCGCCCGCGAAGACCAGCGTGTCCAGTCCGCCGAGCGCCGCCGCGAATGCGCCGATCCACTTCTTGACCTGGTAGCAAAACAGCGCCACCGCTTCCGCCGCCCGCACGTCCTGCTTTTCGTGCTCCAGCAAGTCGCGCATGTCGGAACTGGTTTCGGAAACGCCGAGCAGTCCGGATTTGAAATTAACCATTTCATTAAACCCCTTGGCGTCCATGTGTCCGTTCTGAGCCAGAAACCAGACCAGCCCGGGATCAAGGTCACCTGTGCGGGTGCTCATCGGCACGCCGGCCACCGGAGTAAAGCTCATGCTTGTATCCATGGATTTGCCGCGATGCACCGCCGCCAGGCTCGCTCCATTGCCGAGGTGGGCAAGGATGACCCGGCCCTGCCCCGCTTCCGTTCCCGCCAGGCGGGTCAGTTCTCCCACTAGAAACTCATACGACAATCCGTGAAACCCGTACCGCCGAACTCCCTGCGCTTCGTAGCGGCGCGGGATTGGCAACATTTGGGCCACGCGCGGCAGGTCATGGTGAAAAGCCGTGTCGAAACACGCCACTTGAGCCAAGTCAGGAAATCGGCGATGAAACTCCTCGGTCAACAGGATCTCCTCCGGCAGATGCTCAGGATCGAATGGACTGAGCCGGCGCAACTCCTCCACCATTTCGGCTGTGATTCGCTGCGGCTGGCTATATTTAGGGCCGCCATGCACGACGCGATGCCCCACCGCGGTAAATGCACCACGCCCGCTGCGTTCCTCGATACCATCGATCAGCGCGCCTACCGCCGCGGTGAGATCCGGCGCCGTCACGGGCCGCGAAATGTTGTCGTCCGGGTTCAAGCCTTTCACCCGCAACGTGGCGCCGGACTGACCGATCCGGTCAATCCCGCCCCCCAGAATTCGTCGGAGCGATTCACTGGTCTCAAACAGCGCGAACTTGATGCTCGACGAGCCTCCATTAATTGTCAGGATGCGCGGGTTACCGGGTTTCATGGATGACTCCATTGTCATTCGTCAATCCGAACGAAGCCAGTTTCGCGCGCGTAGACGCGTAATCCGTATGAAGAATGCTTCGAATCCCCAGGCCTTCCGCGATCTGGACGAACATTGGTGTGTTTTCGATATAAAGGACCTGCCGGGTTGGCGCCTGAGAGATATCCAGCGCCAGCCGAAACATGTCTCCGTCGGGCTTGCGGATGTGGACGAAGCAGGAGGAAATAAAAGAATCCACCAACCCGTCCAGCTTGAATTTTCGAATTCGATATACATTCAGTTCGCGCGCTTCGTTGCTGACCACGACGATCTCCAGCCCATGCCGCGCCTTAAGCTGAGCGACCAACTCGATCATCTCCGGGTAAGGTTTTGATTGCGCGAACATGAAGCGCCGAAACCGCGCCCGGGTGAAAGGCTGCTTTTGGTAGAAGACCTCCCGACCCAAATGTTCTTCCAGCGTGAGCTTACCCTCCGCGTAGGTGTCGAAGGTCGCCTGCGCTTCCTCCATGATGCGGCGCAGATGATCAACTCCAAGTAAGCTCTCCGCGTAAATCTCGCAGATATCTTCGGTTCCTGACGGACGCACCGCGAACTCCCCGATCGGCCCTGGGGCTCTCAACCGTCTCTTCACATTTCCGGTGGTTGGTGGCCAGCACTTCGGGCTTAATCGAGGGGGAACGTTCGACATGTGGTCGAGCGTCCCCAAGGCATTACGGGCTTCCTGTGCCTTGGCACACGTAAACACTTACGTGGCGCGGTCCGGTTCGTCTTGCCCCTTCCCGCGGCAGTGACGCCATACATCCCATGCTGTAGGATTCCTGCATTAAGATATGGATTTTCCGGATTGTTGAGTCCTACTGTGTCGGCGCCGTCAACAAGCGCTTGAGCGCCTCCATCGCCTTGCCGAAGTTTTCCCAATCCCCTTGTTGCATTGCCTTTTGGGCCGCATCGAACTGCGCCCTCGCCTGGCCCAATTCCGGTGTTCCGCTGCGCGCTGGCGCTCCTGCCTGGGGTTGCTGTGTCCCGAAGACGGATTGGATTGCCTCATCGAGCGTGGGCTCCATCGCCACTTTGTCCGCCGAAATCACAATGACGCGCTTGAGTTGGGGGAAGTTGGTGCCTGCCGCGGTGAGGTACACCGGCACCACATAAAGAAAGGAGTTCTCGATGGGCACCGCGATCAGGTTTCCACGAATGACGCTCGACCCTTTTTGGTCCCAGAGGGTCAGTTGCTGGGAGATCAGCGTGTTCTGATCGATCATCGCCTCGATTTGCATCGGTCCGTAGATCAGCTTCTCCTTGGGAAGTTGGTAGAAGATCATCTTCCCGTATCCAGGGAAATCGCAGCGGGCGGCCATCCAGGAGATCATGTTATTCCGCTTCTGAGGAGTGAAAGGCGTCATGAGGAGGTACTCAAGCTGGTCGCTTCCGGGAAGTTTCATCAGGATGTAATAGGGCTGCATGGGCGCGACCTTGCCCGCATAGTTCTCCTGGGGGAGAACCCAGAGGTCCTCCCGGTTATAGAAGACCTGGGGGACCGTCATGTGGAAGGTTCTATACTGGTCCGCCTGGATGGAGAAGAGATCCTCCGGGTACCGCAGATGCGTTTTCAGATCCGCCGAAAGCTGATTTAGGTCTAAGAAAACGCCCGGAAACGCACGCCGGTAAACCGCTAGGACGGGGTCGTTCGGATCCATGACGTAGAACCGGACGGTTCCGTCGTACATGTCCACAACGACCTTTACGGAGTTTCGAATGTAATTCAGCCCTTCCTCAAACCCCGCTGCGTGGGGACTGGAATAGGGGAAATGATCCGAGATGGTGTACGCATCCTGGATCCAGTACAGTTTGCCCTCGCTCACCACCGCATAGGGATCATTGTCGAGGCGCAAGAAAGGAGCGATCTGCCCTACACGCTCGTTTACGCGCCTCCAGATCTGAATCCTGCTTTCCGGACGGAGATAGGAAGTGAGCAGGATGTTGATGTCGGATTGAGTCCAGGTGAAGAGCAGCCGCTTCCACATGCTGTCCAGCGGGATGCCGCCTGTTCCTTCGTAACTGGTGTAGACATTCTGATTCCCCTTGGGGTAGTCGAACTCCTTAGCGCCCGTGGCGACGATCCGATATCCCGGCATCGACTCGCCATAGTAAATGGAAGGCTGTTTTACGGTTAGGCCGTAGGCGGATTCGGGCGGGATATTCTCCAGAACGTACTGCGGAAAGCCGCCCCCGATCGTCTTCGAGACGAAGCTCATGACCAGGCCATAACCATGCGTGAACTGCAACTTCTGGTTCACCCAGGTTTGGGCTTCCGCCGGGAGTTCCGCGGAAAGCTCGCGGGCGGAAAGCATCACCTGATGATAACCATCCGGCAGGTGGTAGCGGTCCACATCGGCCTCGTAAAACTGATAATAGAGCCGGATCTCCTGTGCCTGCTGGTACATCTGGAGCAGCGGGCGGTAGTCCCAGAGACGGATGTTCTGGATCGTGTCTTGATTTCTCGAAATTACCTCGGGCGTCAGGTCGGCAAGAGCCGGGTAGGATGTTTCCTGGATGGTGTCGAGGCTGTAGGCCTTCCGGGTGAACTCGATGTTGTTTTGGAGATACGGGGTTTCGAGGGCCAGTTCGTTCGGCTGCACCCTGAACCTCTGAAAGAGGGCCGGCAGCAGCATGACCGCGATTACGTACAAGGCCATGTACATTCCGAATCCGAAAACTATCGTTCTGAATCGCGGCCGGAAGATATTGAGCACGACCAGTGCGCATAGCGCTGTGGCCGCGCCGACCATCATCCAAAAGGCGATCCGGGTCACATGATCCGCCGTATAACCGGCTCCGTATACTACTCCTTGAGTGGTGTAGAGGAGTTCGTAGTGATCGAGGTAAAACCCCCATCCCCAACTGGCCACCAGAGCGAAAAACAGGATGGACAGATGGGGAACAACCTTCACGCCCCGGCCCTCCATCTGTCCGCTGCGGCTGAACCGCAGTAACCCAAAGTATGCGTAGAAGACCAGAACAGTCGTGAGTGTGATCAGCGTCAATACGGTCAGACCGCTCTGCAAAAGCTCATAAAAGGGAAGGCGGAACAGGTAAAACCCGACATCAACCCCGAAGAGAGGATCGGACAACCCATAGGGTCCGCCATAACGAAAGCGCAGATACGTATCCCATTGTGCATAGAACATGGCCGCAAAATTCAGGGCGGCGACAACAGCGATCGCGGCCATAACCAGCTTCAAAACGGTGGGAGGGATTTGGATGCCGAGTTTGGCAGCAACGGTAGGTTCGCTTGTCAAACTACCCGTGCAGAAAGTGGCGAAGTTTCTCGCCGCGAGGTGAAGATTGATCCAAACGTATAGAAGCGTAATAACGAATGCCACACAAAACAGCTCCCACCGCAGGGCCAGGAGCGTCCAGAAGACGCCGCTGTAACCGACTTGCCGCATCCACAGCCACTTCTGTAACCATCCGGAGATGACGACCAGCAGAGCGATGAGTACGGCCGCTGCAACCACGATGAATTTCAGCGCACGCCATCGCCGGAAGATTCGGTAATTTCCGGCGGTTCTACCCATTTCGACTGTTATGGGCCTTGGCTGCTCGCCGTGGGTTGGTTTCTCGATCATGGCTCTACCCCCTTTTCCCATGGTCCGGACCGCGGACTGATACTCCGGCCCGATGGCGAATCCCATAAGTTGAACACGTATGCTCCCTTTGCCCTTTCGCGCGGCGATCCCTGCTCGTCGGCTGGTCTGTGTTTCACCAGGTCAGATGGCAAAGTTGTCCTGCACGACTTTTATAAAGGGAGATAACTCGCGAAGCTGTTCAATCCCGCTCAGAGTGATGGTCAAAATTGCTCAAATGGTAAGAAAAGCAACGGTGGTGGGAACGGGAGCCGAAGCGCACAACAGGGGAATCTGATCGTCATGTGGTGCGGGTTCCGCGTCATCCAGGAATCGTGTGCGCGCGGGCAATACATTTCCTGGGCGCAGTGCCCACAAAATAGGGCCTGTGGTTCGCCAAAACTCTGGCCGACTTCAAAAGCCATAACATAGCCACTGCCCTCCCGCCATGATTCTGCTATAACTCCTGGCCATGTTTCGAATCATTGTCCTGTCCCTCGGATTGC
>JBEKQO010000212.1:0-13175 GCA_049519635.1 Terriglobia bacterium
GCGGCGCAAGGTGGCATCAAAATAGGAACCGTCTCGGGCCGAAGGGGTATTCAGGGGAGTAAGCTCCAGGTCGCGCAATGATTCCAGACTGTAGCCTTTGGCGTATATGTCGCTGGTTTGAATGGGCACGTAACCCAACTCGGGCCGGGCTTCAATGTAAAACATGAACAGCAGTCGATAGACCAAGCGCAGGCATTCAAGGCTGAGGTCGGCTGCATCAACCGCGTCTTTGCCAGTGTAAAAGCCTTGTTTGCTGGCTTGGGCCTTTTGCCGTAGCTGCTGCACGGCTTCATTACCCAACAATTCTATGGCTTCCCGCAGCGCGTATTTCAGGTCTTCGCTCACACCAAAAGCGTGCTTATGGGCATTCTCTTCCAACCCGTCGAGCAGGCTCGCCCCTTGATTGGGGGCTAGACTGTCGTGGTGCAGCAAGGCCGCGGCCGCTTGCAGAGTATACGTGTCTTTACGGTCGAGGATTTCGGTCCAGTCAAAACGCAGCAGACGATTGTTGGGCCACTTGTACCGATCAAGCAGCAGCCATTCTTTAAAGCCAACAAGAATCACAAAGCGCGGGGGCTGATCCGCGCCGAGCAACGCTTCGGAGACAATGTCCAGCCAAGTCAGTCCTTTAAAGGCCTTGGGGATTTCCTGGCCACCGTAGTGGGCAGCCGTCAAGGCGTGATCGAGCGGGGCATCTTCTTCACGGCCGGGCTGGTATGCAGGAACGATAAGTAGCTGCGGCGGTTGCTGCGCCGCGCCAATAGCAGCCCATATGGGCACGGGCATGCCGGCTTGCAGCTCGATTTGAGTTTGCTGAAGATTATAGCCCAGCGCCTCTAACAGAGGGGTGTGCAGCAGCCTGTGGCTTTCCAACCGCTCGGCGTCCTCACGCAACCGAGCGTGACTGGCAAGGGTGGTAAACCACTTGCCGCCCAAACCGCCCAGGCGATTGTGGGGTGCGCGATATTTAGATCGGGGCTGTTCGGCGGCTGCGCTTGCTAGAACTGCTTGAGCAGCAGCCTCTTCGGCGGCCTGCCAGCTTTCGATCCGGGAACGAATGTCGCCTTTGAACACCTCGGCCAGGTAGTGGTGGCCATAGAACTCGTTTTCATTGTCAATGCCGGAAAAACTCTTTACGGTTTGGGCAACGGACATAGGCACGTCTCTCTACTTGGTCACGGTTCAGCTTTAGCGCATTGCGGCACAAAGCACCTGAATAAAGGGTTGCGGTTCGGTAGTCATCGTGTCTTGTACCCACTGCCGGTATTCGTCAAACACTTTTCCGATCTGTTGAGTGTGCTTCTCTCGCCGCACCTTTTTGAACTGCTCCGCCTGCTGATTGGCGGCCAGGCGCAGTTCGAGCTGCTCAATCTGTTTTTCTTGCAGCCGAGCCAGGTCAGCCAATGTGCCCGACAGACGTTGCGTCATCTCGGCGGAAAAATTTTGCTGCAGGGTGATCATGTGGCGCTGCATGACGGCCACGGCGCCAGGCAGGTTAGTTTGCAGGGCGGCGGTGTTGATGCCCTGATTTCGGTTGGCCAGCGTGTTGGCTTTGAGTTTCGTTCGGGCCACAAAATCGGGGAAAGGTCGTAACGTCCAGGCGCTGCTATTCCAGACCGCGACTTGCCAATCGATCAGCAGCGGCTGGCCCTTGCGGTTGGGCACCAGGCCCATAAGCATGAAAGCTTGTTCATCCTCCGCCAGTTCTGGACACTGGATGACAGGGGCCCGGTGGCGGCCAAAAGCGGTGAGTACGCGGTCTGAAAGCCAGTCCATGATGGGATGCTGCGGCCAAAGGTAATGCAGTGCCGGCCAGGTTTCTTCTTCAGCTTTCGCCTGCCGAGCAAGTTCGATGGCTTGGGCGATGCGTTCCTTGTGAGCGCACAGGGCGTAGCGGTGATCCCCGTCGCGTACCTCCAATGGCAGCGTGACGCGCAGGCGCTCCTGCAGGTCGCGCGGGGCGGTCAGGGTAATGGTTTGGCTGGCATCGTCAGCACTGAACTGGGCAATGGGGGCGGTCTGTGAGAGCTGATGCAATGCGGTTTTGGCAAAGGTGTAGTCGCCGCTGACATGGGCGTTGCCAAACAGCGACAGACCCTCACGGATGGAGTCGGTGCTGGGTTTGGGTGGATTGGTAGTGTCGCCTCCGGGCTCAGCTTGTGCAAATAGCTTGAGCAACCAGTCGCCGTCGTCATCACCTTCACTGCCTGGCGACTTTGCAGAGGAAGACTGGGCGGCATCGAGCGCAGCTTCAAACTGCTTGGGATCCGTACCTGCGGCCATGATGTCTGCAACCTTTGCGGCTTCTTTTTCAGGATCGAAAACGTGCAGAAACGAAGCTGGGTCACCAAGGTTTTTGTAGGCCTGATCGTCTTTGGCTTTCAAGATTTCCAGAATACGAAGGTCGCCCTTGATGCGTTCGACGTGCGTTTCAGTGAACAGGTAAGTGATGCGCGGCTGCTGAGTCTGGCCATAACGGTCCACGCGACCGTTGCGTTGCTGGAAGACCATGAGCGACCAGGGAAGATCAAAATGCACCATCCGGTGGCAAAAGTAGTGAAGGTTGAGGCCTTCTGAAGCGACGTCAGAACACAACAGCATACGGACCGGGTCGTCTTTGCGACCAAAGCGATCGACCAGGTCTTGCTGCTCTCTGTCAGTCATGCCTCCATGCATGATTTCAAAGAGCTCGGTCTTCAGCCCAAGAGCTTTGGGCAGGGCTCCGTTTAGCCAGCGCAGCGTTTCAATGCGCTCGGAGAAAATGACGAGGCGGTCAGACGGGTCGGCAGGGTTCCAGTTGAATTGCTGGTTCTTGAGGTGCCGGATTAGACGCTGATATTTGCTGAAGCTCTGGGCGTCTATTTCTCGCAAGGCCACAGCGAAATGTTGCAGGGCAGCGATTTCGGCCTGTTCGTCCACGCTGATGGGATTCTTGCCTTGGAGTAGTTCAATCCGTCGCTGCGTGGAATCCAGGGCGGCAAAGGGGCTGGAGAAGATGGCTTTCTGCATACCCACCCGCTGCAATTCCTGCTGTTTGCCGGCCCTGTGTTCGCCCCGCTGGGTAAAGGGAATGACCAGTAGGGCCCGGTATGCAGCTTCTTCTTGGGGGCTGGCGGTTTCCCGGAGCTCCTCTGTGATGCGCTCTTGGAAGTCGGCGTTGACCTGATCGCGGATATCTTTCTTGAAGCGGCGTATCACGAGGCCTTTATCGCGGAAATCCTCCGGCGTGTAGTCGTCTGGATCACTGATGGCTGTAGGGTCCAACAAGCTCATAAGGGACGCAAAGCTGCGTGCGGAACCGTCGTGGGGTGTAGCCGATAACAAAATCATTGTGTCTGAGCGCCCAGCAAGTAATCGAGCCAAGCGTGCCCGTCTCGCCAAACCCTCTTCATTGGCGCGGGCGGCCACATTTTGACATTCGTCAATGATGATGATGTCCCACCAAGCGTTCTCAAGATAGTTGCGGTACTCCAGATTACTCTTGAGGGTGTCAATCGAGATGATGGTGCGATCGTAAAAGTTGAATGGGTTGTGATTGCTGGGAATGCTGTTCCGCACTCGTTGCAGTCCAACGGAGTCAAGCCGCACCAAAGGAATCGAAAACCGGCTCCAAAACTCCTTTTGGAACTGGGTCAACATGCTCTTGAGCGCGACCACCAGGATGCGCTGCGCCCGCCCACGCTGGATCAGCTCCGTGGTGAGAATGCCGGCTTCAAGCGTTTTGCCTAGTCCTGTCGCGTCGGCAATCAAGATACGTTGGCGGGGCTGCTTGAGTGCTTGCAGGGCTGGATCGAGCTGGTAGGGCACCAGATTCATTACGCCGCGGTGTCCCAAATGGATGAAGTCGTCATTGGGCGTACTTCGGCGTAGCTGCGCTTCGAGGTATAAGAAGGTGCTGTTGAAATGGGAACTCGTGTCGGCTACCAGCTCGGTTTTGGCCGGGTCGAGGAGAGTGATTTCACCTTCAAGCTCAGTTAGGAACAGTGCCGAACGGCCGCGGACCAGCTCAGACACACCATCGCAATTGAGCAGGTGTCCGCCATCGCTAGAAGGATCCACACGGCGCACTAGCCATTCTTCGTCGCGGATCACGACACGGGAACCAGGGGCATATGGGAGTTGTGCTGGAGTGACGTTGCCGATCAGAGTGCTCCTTGGTGAAAGTGACACAAACGGTCGTTAATCAATCCAACGCTTGGCTTTCTATCAAGCATCCTGCCCCCAACTCGCCATTTCAGCGTAAGAATATCAATCATCGGATTGTCGCGTATGCTCCTGAAGCCACTCCTGGGCCTCTTCGTGATACCACCGCTCTAACTCCGGATAGAAGACGGAAGTCACGGTAACGAAGTCAACCAATTCCCGTGCTCGTTGAGAAATCTCCTCGTGGGTTTGGGCGGCCTCAAGGTCAAGGTTAGAATCTCGAAAAACTCCCGTGAGCCCGGGGGGAAACCCCGAATCTTCGAATTCGGCACCATCAATCAGGTCAATTAACTCCTTAAGCGTGAGCGGTGCTTGCGAGTTCTCCGGTGTGAACTTGATGACGTTGTCGTATTCATCCACGATTCGATATCGTATACCACCCCCCTCAGGAGTGGCGCGAATGCTTATGACATCTGCCGTTGTCGATTTTAGAGAGATTCGCGCGATTTCGACCTCCGCCTTTTCGGAATCGGGTAAATACTCGCCACCCATAAATTCTGGGTGAATCCTTCCAACGAGTTCGCGCATTCCATCAGGGAGTTTTTCTGCGATTAACGATTCCGGAACTGCCTCGATTCCACCTTTTCTGACTTTATTGAGAATATCTTGACGTCTTTGCTCACCCTTTAAGTTGGCGAGGAGGATTCGCACGGCGTCGCCCCAACACCCTTCTGGACTAAAATCAAGATTGTACTTATTCTTATCTGGCACCGATTGGTTCCTCCCTCCGTCCCTGACTCGAGTAGGGATTATGCCAGTCTGGTTCGGCAAAAAGCCCCTTTGGTGTCGCCAAGAATCGATCTGCCATTGAATAAGTGGCGTTGACCACGCCGAAACGGGAGTATCATACCTTATAAGTTTCATCTCTGATCGACTTGGTGATGTATAGCCCTCCATCAGTCGTCCGATAACAGTTCTCACGCCAGCCGTTCATTCCGATCGCCATATCCGAGCAGAAGGCAATCAATTGCTCGAATGGGCCATCTCCCGCCTTGGCCATCGCGGAAGCGATACCCATCGGGCAGGCAGCAGAGCGATCCGGGATGGTAGTTCACGCTGACCGCCTTGCCGGCAAATTCCTCGGCGACATCCGGAGGAACATCGTTGTCCAGTAGCAGGTCGTAAGCCGGAAGCCGGATCCGCCGTTTGCGCCAGTCGTGCGGAATCCGCCACGCCTTCCCAGATGAGTCTCGCCAAAGAACCTTCACCTGCTGATTGGGCACGGCTTGGACCTCGACCGTAGTCGGCTTTCCCGCTGCCGCGGAAGCTGCTCCCAGGTCAATATTGATGTCGCTCAGATCCCACATCGAGGGTAGATGGAGTGTTTCCGCCCAAACAATATCTTGCGTGACCTGATAAGGAGCCTCCTCCTTGAGTGGGGTGCCCCCAGTCGTTAGCCAATGCCGGGGCAGATGCCACCGGCGTCCCTCCAGGTCTGTGAAACGAATCCTTGCCGGAAAGTAGTCGTTCCACCATTTCCCATCGGGATCGATCCAAAACGATCCTTCTGCCGGGCATTCGTTCGCTTCAAACTGCCTGGTCATGGGCATCACTTCAGGAACGACTTCGATCGGCACGGGCTTCCCGGCAAGACTCTTTGCCAAAGGCCCAGGGAGGTTAATCTCTTCAAGCCGATACTTCTCCGATGGAAGTATAATGATTTCTATTGGCGCCATAACGGTCTCCCCGTGTATTCCCATGCTCAATACAGTCGCGTACGGGTCGGAACGAGGGACTTGGAATCTGATCCGCCGTTCAAACCAAGGAAGCACTGTCCAACGTCTCCTGTGCGAGTCGCACGACGGGAAAGAACACATCCAGCTTCGTAATCCATCCGTGGGGAATCTCCGTCAAGCCCTTCCATGCGCCCCAGATCTGGCCTGCAATTGATGCCGTGCTGTCACTGTCTCCGTCGTGGTTGCTCGCAATACGGACGGCCTCAACGTAGGACCCACCCACAACGACGGCATAGAGGGCGATTGCCAGCGCTTCCTCTCCTACCCATCCGCCCCCGATGGAATGAATCGTTGTCGGATGATCTTTGGAACCACCACTTACCAAGCGGAGAGCCTTTGTAACCGCATGGAGAGTTTCCTCATACCCATCCCATCCCTTCAGGATCTGCAGGCTCTCCTCCGTGGCGGCGTGAATGTCCGTGCCATCCATCAGGTAACGCACAATCGTTGAGACCATTCCGGCGCTGAGGTAGCCACTCGGGTTGCCGTGGGTAATCGCGGCGGACCGTGCGCCCAGTTCAAATGCCTGCTTGGGGTCGAAACGTCGTAAGAGGCCAACCGGGGCGGACCGCATTGAGCCTCCGCATCCTTTTGAGTCGTTGATGTGTGCTTTGACCGTCCCATGACCACCATGCCTCAGGCTGGACAAGCACGTCATCCCGGGAGCCCTCCACGCCCGCAATTCGGGGCAATGAGCGAGCCAGCTCTCACTCTTCCGGGGATTGCGGATAGTCTCGCCCTGTGTTCCAAGCCAATCGAGGTATGACAGCCTGATCGATTCCACGATGGTCTCTGTTGACGGCGACGGGGCTTCGAGCCCCTTCAAGATTCCATCCAGTGTGAAGAGCGTCATCTGTGTGTCGTCCGAGACCACGAGCTTTCCATCCGTGAGTAATGGTTCCTGGATTCCAGCGGGACCGAACTTTCTGCGAATGTCCGAAATCGAACTGAACTCCACAGCATAGCCAAACGCATCACCAACCGCTCCCCCGAGGAGGCAGCCAAGGAATCTCTCCGCATCGGATGGCCCCGTACCGGGTGATGCAATCTTCCTGCACCTCCGAACGTGTTCTTCCTGGTCAGGTGTTTCGACCGACCCGGGTCTCGCCGCCCTTACTCGCCGAATGGCCGCATCAGGCTCAAGACCAAGCTCCACAAGCAGGCGTGCACCGATCATGCCGGTCCGCCCCAGGCCTCCCCGACAGTGGATCACGATGTTCCGGCCTTGGCTTAGCAATCTCCTAAGGCGCGAACCCGAATAGACCCAAAGATCTTCAAAGTGGTCATCGGGAATGCTCGCGTCACGAATGGGGAGGTGATGCCATTCCATCCCGTGTGCTGATGCACCTTCTTGTAACTTGTCCGGTGGAACCATCCCTTCGCGGAGTTCGTGATCTTCCATCAACGTGACAAGCGCTGCAGCACCAAAGGACTGGATTACCTTCAGGTCAGTCTCCAAGTCGCGGTCCCAGGGGCCCGTCATGCTGACCGCTTGCTTCTTGCCGGGGCAGAAGGTTAGGCCAATCCGTCCCTTCACCGCATCAACTACCACTGAATCAACTCGCAGCGGATGAGATTTGCTGGTTTTGACTTTCATCGCATGCCCTCCTGGGTTGGCGATATTGGAAAGGACTTGGACTCCTGCCCGCGACTATCAGGAATGCCGTCGGGCGTCCACCTGTTGCACCTTCGCCGGAGCATGCCCCGTTGCCCTTCTTCCCACAATCACAAGACAATCACCGCTCAGGGCTCTCCGCTGCGTTATCCTGAGAATCCATTCGATCCTCAAGGGCCCGTTTCAATTATTAGAAATGGGAGTCTTGAGACAAACTCAGCCTCGCTCCTCTTTTATGCGTAGACTCGAGAATCGGATTGGTGTGTCCGCACGATTAAAGGCTCTGTATACCAGCCGTCGCGGATGAGAAATCCCGTATATTTGTCGGAAGGTTCGTACCACAAGCTCGGCAACCCGTTCAAACGGGACGGGGTTAGCCAGGTTAAGGAAGAAATTGGGCGACCCATCTGGATCTGACCTTTCGTCGGTGGGAAGGTGCCAGCCAAGTTGTACCATCGCAACATTCTCCTCTTCCGAAAGCTTGGCCTTCTCGGGCTTAATAAAATTGTTTCCCGCCGCCTCCATCCTCAACCCGAATTGTCCCTGACCTGCAAACTGGACATAGTAGTTTACGCGCTTGCAACCGATAACCAGATATTCGTCCTCCCGCAGATCGGATAAACAAAGTGCTAAATCGCCACTAAATCTTGGCCATTCCTGATCGGCAGACGGTGCTGGTGGCCAAGCATCAACGCCGTTCAGCTCCTTGACCTTGCCACATTTCTCCTCCGCACCAGAGCCGGTAGGACTGGTTTCCTCCTCTTTACCCAAGAACATGATAATTCCGCCACGATCGTTCGGGTCGGCCACCGGCACCGAATTAATTCTCAAAGGGTCCAATTTCCTCCTCTTAGATACTTCTTTCATGATCTTGCCCTCATCTAAAATCTCAACTTGAATGTTGCAGCCAATCGCCGTCGCCTGTCTCCACGTTAGCTTGCAAAAGCGCTGAGGTGAACGACCCGGCCATGCGCTGCCAGCGCAGCACCTGTCAGGGCGGGACTGGCAAGACGGATGTCCTCCCCTTCTCCAACGGCTGGATACTTTTTCGTTCTGCCGGTTGAAACCCTGTTTAGGAAGGACTGCACGTCATTCTGGCCGGTGGGAGGGGTTGGTTCCTCCTCCTTTTGATGCGCCGAGTCGGCCCGGTCGAGCGCATCGAGTCCATAGCTGCGCAGGAGTTTCGGCCAGAGCTTCTTCAGCGTTTCGGGGCTGTCAAAGAGCTCGAAACCGCACACCTTGCCTTCGATCGTAAACACGGCCCCTATCTGCCCTTCCGTGGGCGTGAAGGATTTCACGTATTCCTCAAGACGTGCTGAATGCTGCTCGAAGATATCGGCCATCGCAGATGTGCGGGAGGAGGTCTTTAGCCTGAGGAACTTCTCGTCGATATTCTGCCAGACCGCTCCCTGGTTCGAGTGCCTTACTCCGCTCGACTCCATCGATGCAGAAACTTGCGCCATCTTCTTGGCACGACCTTCGGCATATTGCGCCCGCGGTGCGGAGGAGAATTCTCGGGAACGGTGGGCCCACCGCCCCCTTTCTACACAGGAAACAGGGATCCCGACTGTCTGCATGGCGGGGATAAGAATGCTCAAATTCAGCGTGCGGTTTTGTTTCGCTCCGATGAGTTCCTCCCCGTCCATCAAGAAGACCGGCATGTCGCTCTCGTTGGCGAATCTCAATTCCGGGACACTGCCGCCCTCGGACACCTCGGTGATGTTGGCACGCTTTTGGGCCAGGGCTTCGTCCAAGGTCAAATAGTCCGGTGTGATCCCCTGGCCGAGCAGGGGAAAGACGGTCATGTTTCGGAACGTCATGGGGTCTCCAAGCTTGGTACCGGAAATCGTATCTTTAATCAGTTTCATGATTCCTCCCGCGGCCAAGAATTGCCGCTTGCTCCCAAAAGGTCTGACTTACCTGCCTGTCGCAGAATCTGTCAGCCCTCGCTTCCATTCATCAAATCTCACGCGGCTCGCAGAACCTCCAGCAACCGCACCATCGCCAGCGTGTCCTGCCTGCAATAGGCGAGCAGTGCCTTGCGAAGCCTCTTCCTTTCAGCACTTTCGATATCACTGCGAACCATCTTCTCCCAGGCAAGGCCTGCATCGCTGCCTTCGGCCACCTCCATCCCGTCGTAAGACATTTCGGGGACCAGGGCGGGAAGAACCCTCTTGAGCGAAAACGAGCCGCAGAACGCGGAGTGATAAACATGGGTCTGCATGACCGGCAACAGATCCCACAGCCGTTCTTGGATATTTGTGATCGCGTCCCTGTATTTCGGAAACCATTCCGCCAGGCTCTCCAGACACCCCGATTCAAAGCCGCTGTTGTACGCGATGATGCTGCCCTTTTTTCCCACAACAGGGCAGAGGGCCATCACGAACGCAAGCCGTGGATCGGCATCTTCCTCTGGCAGGAATTCAAAATGCTCAAGATCAGCACCAGGCTTTCGCTGGACGTGCACCGACCACTGGAAGGGGATCTGGTCGTATGGGCTCATGTCGGCGTATCGGGGGAGTGCCACCCCCAGGGTTTCGAAGTCCATGAAGTAGATCGGGTAGCGAAGCTCGGCGAGAGCCTCTTTGATTCCCTTCCCAAACCATGGCTTTCCGGTCTTTGCGCATTCCCAGGCCCTCTTCTGCCGGTCCGTCAGCGGGAAATCCTTCGGGATGTCACCGATCACCTCAATCGCCAGCGCCGTTAGTTTCTCCAACTTTGATTCCGATATGCCGGGGAGGTTTTGGATGTGGTCCACCGGCAGGGATTTATTGCAGTGGTCGTAGAATTCACATGTAAAAGGGCTTGTACACTGGCTTCCTGGCTCGATATCGGGGGGGGTAGTCCGCGCCAGCGCCTGGCGCTCGTCGCGGACGAGGTCTTTTACCTCCTGCTCAATCGCATTGGTCTGATCGGTAACGTCATGGATGATGAATAGTTGTTTCAGATCGTACTGCTTCCCGTCATAGACGTACTCCCGATTGAGGTGCATCAGGCAGGGGATGACCTTCATCCCGAGACCCTCAAGGATAAGCCTCTGGATGGCCACATCGTATAGATAGTAATCCTTAAGGGCTGTCGAGGATTTCACCTCGATGAGGCGCCAGCTGTCTCCGGGTAACCGCTCCAGAATGTCGACTCGCGCCAGGATCTTGTCGTGCACGAAAGTGGCCTCGAACAGCGCCGGCAGATGTTTCTTTGCCACCGCCTGATCGGTCTGCTCAATGGCCTTGCCCAATTCCTTGTGCCCCGCCTCGATGAGCAATCCGCCGGGAAACATCTTCTGTGCCCAGCGGCCCACTTCATGCCCCTGCTCCATGACCGCCTGAGTTGACTCGCTCGCCTCGCCGGCCAAATCCGGCTCATGAATCTGAAGATACAACCGCTTGAGGCATTGATGGCCGGCGACGAATTTGGATTTGGAGAGGTACATACTGCCTCCTTGGATAAGCGCGATTCTACGCCTGCGCGGTCACTATAAGAACCCGTCGTTCATCTGCCGCACCGCAACTATCTGGGGGCCTCTTACCCGGAGCATACACCCGAGGTGTGTCAGGTGTGGTCGCTGCATGAATACGGGCAAATTGTACGCTGGCGGGCCCGATGGGGGCGTGGGCATCCGCTTCGGCTGCGGCGAGCAGATGCGATGACCGCCCCTGTCATACCCGGCTGCTACGCTGGTTACATCAGAACATAACCCATGGCTGAGGAGGTGATCGATGGAGGCGAGAGAGGCCATCCGCAATGGAAATGGGGGGCTCGCGCTTGCACTCGTCAAACCCGCACACATTCCCGCCGATCAACACAGCGTGATGAAGCCCAGTACGGAAGGATTCTACCAGGCGTGGGAGGAGGCAAGCTTGGCCCAGTATGGGGGCGAGCACAAGCGGGCGCACTACTACTTTCGTCAGGCGCTGGAACTCGCGCCTGAGGATATTGAACTCGAAGCACTCGCCGAGGTGATTGAGGGTATGAACCGGGTTAAGGATTTCTTGGTTGAAGATGAACACGCGCTCCAGTGGCTGCGAGCCGCCGTAGAGGAAGACCCGAATAACTCTGAGAAGCGGTTTAATTACGCCGGCTTGCTTTGGAAGCTCGGGTGTGAAGACGAAGCTGCCCGGGAGTATGAAGCAGCGTTGGAACACCCCGAGTCCCTTTGCCGGCAGTGCCTGCGGGACTGCTGGAACAACCTCGGGTGGTATCTCTACCGGAAGGGGGAATATGCCAAGGCTCTCCCATGGTTTGAACGGGCGGCCACGATTAAGGAGTTCGCCCCCATTCCGCCGGAGCGGGAATCTGCGCTGGCCATCGAGAACATGATCCTGGTCTATGTGGCCCTCAACATGGTGAAGGAGGCGGGAGAAGCCACTGTCAATTACATCGCCCGCTTTGGCCGCCTTCCCTGGCCAGAACGACGGGCGCTCGCCAAGCTGAACATCAACGCGGATGCGCTCTACATCGAGCGTTGCGGACACACAGGCTGAGGGTGTGACATTTCCGGTTGCGCAGTATCCACCGGATGAAATTGCAGCCGGGGCTTCTCCTGAGGTTGCACCTGGAATCGATGCACGCAAGTCCCGTGCGGAAAGGGCTGGGGAAGCGGTTGGAGGATGGGCGGTGGCCGGGATACACCGATATTGCTTTGGGTGAGGCAACTGTATCGGTGTGCCCTGTCCAGATTGAGGATGTAGGGTTGCCGCTGGTGCATTTGGATGAGAAACCCCCACGGTCAGGCCTGCACTGACCCTACCCGGTTTTGCGAGGAGGAACAGCGAATGGCGCGACTACTGATTGTCGATGACGAAAAATCTCTTTGTCAGGTTTTGAAAATCGCCCTTCGCAAGAACGGGCATTTGGTGGAAACGGCCTCAAGCCGCCAAGAAGAAGATTGAGTCGCGGGTCTTCGACCTGATCATCTCCGATATCCGCATGCCTGACCTGACGGGTATCGATTTGTTGGAGTACGTCCACAAGACTCATAACACCGCTCTATTCATCCTGATGACTGCGGTTCCGACTCTATCAACCGCTACCCAAGCCGTGAATCTGGGAGCTTACCGTTATGTGATCAAGACTGATTCTTTGGTGGAAGATCTTTGCTCGATGGTCGAAGGCACGCTGAAAGAACAGGCGTTGCGCCAGGAAAATTCGGGCTGTCTGTAAACTATGCCGTCGCCGTCAACTGGGCAGGATCTCCTCAAGAGGGAAAACTACGCTGAAAAGGGACTGCAAAATTGCGGTTTGGAACGAGCTGGTGGAGTGTATAGTACGGTCGCTTCGGATGCTAAAAAGCAATTTTGGATAAGAGGGTATGAACATGACCATTGAATCCCTAAACCACGAAGTTGACAAAAAGCGCGGCATCTGGGTGGCCTTCGGACTTAACCTTTAATGCGACTGAGGGGGCTGATATTGTTGAAGTTAATGTACGTGATGCTGGCTCGGCTATAGATGGTTTCTGGAAGAGAATCGACCCGTGGGGGTTTGCCTTCTTTCACAAAGCTAAAGAAATCACCAAGAAACCACTTCGCCTAACGTTCTCGCTGCGATCTCCGGACACGCCACAAGCTGAATCGCAATATGAGGCTTTAAAGCGCCGAGTGTCTTATTTGGCGGAGGCG
>JBEKQO010000213.1:0-13131 GCA_049519635.1 Terriglobia bacterium
CCGGCTGGCGATTACGCCGGATGCGCGCCACCCTCTCCCCCAAAGGGGCGAGGGCAATAAAATCCATCCTCCCCTCGGTGGCCGTGGCGACCGAGGGGCCCGGGGGTGAGGGGGTCCTTGCACCATGCCATTGTCAAATCTTATCCGGGACACCACACTAGCCGCTAGCCCCTAATCCCTAACCTCGGTTTTTTAGAAAGGAGTAGGTGGAATCAATCCGCCATTATTGTTCATGAAGAAACTTGAAGTTGGCATTCTGGGAGCTACGGGGATGGTCGGGCAGCGCTTTGTGAGCCTGCTCGAGCATCACCCGTGGTTCGAAATCAAATGGCTCGCAGCCTCCGAGAGATCGGCAGGCAAGCCCTATCGCGAGGCCTGCAACTGGCGCTTGCGTGATCCCCTGCCCGAGGGCGCGTGGGAGATCCCCGTGCACGAGTGCAAGCCGGGAGGCGCTCCGCAACTGCTGTTCTCTTCGCTCGATTCCAAAGTAGCGGGTGAGGTGGAAAAGGAATTTGCTCAGGCCGGCCATGTGGTGGTTTCAAACTCCTCAAATTTCCGCATGGAGCCGGATGTGCCGCTGCTGATTCCGGACGTCAATCCGGACCACTTGGCGCTGGTCCGCGAGCAGCGGAAGCAGCGCCAATGGAAGGGCATGATCGTGACCAACCCCAACTGCACCACGATGGGTTTGGTGATGTCGCTGGCGCCGCTGGAGAATACTTTTGGACTTGACAAGGTCCTGATGACCAGCATGCAGGCGGTTTCCGGCGCCGGTTACCCGGGAATCCCCACGCTCGACATCCTCGGCAACGTGATCCCCTTCATCGGCGGCGAAGAAGAGAAGGTGGAACGTGAAACGCGCAAGCTTTTGGGCAAACTGGTGGATGGCCGCGTGAAGATGGGCGATTTTATCGTGAGCGCTCACTGCAACCGCGTGATGGTGGAAGATGGCCATACGGAAACCATTTCCGTGGCGCTCAAAACCAAAGCCACGACCGCCGGCATCGTGGAGGCCTGGCGCGCATATCGCTCCCTGCCGCAGGAGCTCAACTTGCCTTCCGCCCCCAAGCATCCCATTATTGTGCGTGAGGAGCGGGACCGGCCCCAGCCGAAGTTCGATCTGAACGCCGAAAACGGCATGGCAACCACCGTAGGACGCCTACGCGAATGCCCGGTACTGCAATTTAAATACGTCGCGTTCAGCCACAATACAATTCGCGGCGCGGCCGGCGCGGCACTGCTCAACGCGGAATTGATGAAGTCGGAAGGGTACCTGGACTAGGCGCTGGGAAAGCGCTGTAGACAGGTAACCCCATTCGCGTATTCAGTCTACCGCCGACGGACCTTGGCGGCAAATGACGATCATCGGTCGGAGAGGACAACCACATGAAGTTCGAGCGGATTACTGTGGACCCCAACGTGTGCACCGGGAAACCTTGCATCCGCGGGCTGCGCTTTCCCCTCTCCCGCCTCCTCGGGCTAATGGCCTCCGGTGAAGGCAAAGAAGCGATTCTCAAGGCCTACCCTTATCTCGAGGCCGGGGACATTGACGAAGCATTGCGCTACGCTGCGTATCTTGCTGAGGAAGAAACCGTGGAATTCTCACGATGAGATTTCTCATCGATCTAAGGCGCCTCGGCGGTGAATAATGGTGAATGATGATAAACCTCGCATTGCTCGGCTACGGGAAAATGGGTAAGACGCTGGCGCAACTTGCTCCGCAGCGCGGCTTTGAAGTGCGTCTGGTGATGGATATTGACCTCAACGCGCAAAGCCGCGGCATTACACGCGAGAAATTCAAGGGTGTTGACGTCTGCGTGGACTTCACCACGCCCGACTCGGTGGTGGAGAATGTTCACCGCCTGGCGGCCTTGGGAGTGAATCTGATTGTCGGCACCACCGGTTGGCAAAAGCATCAGGCGGAAGTCCGCAAGGTGATTGAGCAGGCGGGGGTCGGAATGGTATACGCCGCGAACTTTTCCATCGGCGTGAACCTTTTCTACCGCTTGGCGCGCGCGGCGGCGGAAATCTTTGCGCCCTTCCCCATGTATGATCCCTTCATCACCGAGTCTCATCACAAAATGAAGAAAGATGCGCCATCGGGGACGGCGCTCGAAATCTCGCGGCAAATTCAACCCTATTTCGTGGACCGCGATATTCCCGTGGCCAGTGTGCGCGCCGGTTACATCCCCGGAACGCACGAACTGGGGTTCGACTCGGAGGCGGACACCGTGGTTTTGCGCCACACGGCGCGCGGCCGGCAGGGATTTGCGGAGGGTGCGCTGTATGCCGCCCGCTGGGTGGTGGGAAAGAAAGGGTTCTATAGTTTCGCAGAGGTGTTAGAGTTGGGCGCTGGGAGCTAGGAAAAGAACGAAACTCGAATTCGAAATTCGAAACTCGTGAGCAAGGTCCCGAATTTCGAGTTTCCAATTTCGAGTTTGGCGTTTCGATCCTGATGCCCGGTCCCTAGCACCCGGCACCCATATTGGAGGTCATCCTATGAGCCTGGAAATTCGCGGTTGCGGCACGGCCCTGGTCACTCCCTTCCGGAAGGACGGTTCCGTGGATGAATCGGCGCTGCGGCGGTTGGTGCAGTTCCAGCTTCGCGAAGGGATCGATTTCCTTGTCCCCTGCGGCACCACGGGCGAAACCCCCACGCTTGAGCACGGCGAATACATGGGCGTGATTCGCGTCGTCATAGAAGAAGCGGGTGGAAAAGTTCCCATCATCGCAGGGGTGGGCGGTAACCACACGAAGAAGGTTTGCGACTTGGCGGCCGAAGTCG
The DNA here is from genome assembly GCA_049519635.1 of Terriglobia bacterium. GTDB lineage: Bacteria > Acidobacteriota > Terriglobia > UBA7540 > UBA7540 > Bog-366. The sequence goes on from JBEKQO010000213.1 coordinate 2,786, forward strand.
AAGGATTGGGCGTGCAAGGCATCCTCTCCGTTGCCCCCTATTACAACAAACCGACGCAAGAGGGTCTCTACCAGCATTTCAAGGCCATTGCGGAATCCACTGACCTGCCCGTGATCCTCTACAACGTGCCGGGGCGCACAGCATCGAACATCGAGCCTGCCACCGTGGGGCGTCTTTCGCAAATCCCCAACATCGTAGCCATCAAGGAAGCTTCCGGAAGCATCGTGCAGCAGATGGAAGTGCTGAACGCCGTCCAGCCTGGCTTCCGTGTGCTTTCCGGCGACGACGCCTTCACTTTCCCCCTGATCGCTGTCGGCGGCGTGGGCGTGATCTCGGTGGTTTCGAACGAAATCCCCGGGCCCATTACGCGGCTCGCGCACCTGGCGCTGGATGGCAAATACGACGAAGCGCGCAAGCTGAACGCCCAATTGCTGCCGCTGATGCAGGTTAATTTCATCGAAACCAACCCTATCCCCGTAAAAGCTGCCCTCGCCATGATGGGCATGATCGAAGAAGTCTACCGCCTCCCCATGGTACCCATGAAACCCGAAAACCGCGCCAAGCTCGAAAAGATTATGGCCGCGCACGAACTCCTGGCGTTCAAGGCCACGTCCTAAACCAGGCGGCCCGTTTCGACAGCATGTTCTTCCGCGTTTTTTCAGCTCATTTGGAACCCGCCGGCCTTTTCAAAGGCATCGGCCACTCGCAGCAGCCTCGCCTCATCGAAGTGATTGGCGAGGATTTGCATGCCCACGGGGAGGCGCGGTTCGCTTGGAGTCTTGCCGCAGGGGACGGTGATTCCAGGGATTCCCGCCAGGCTGGCGGTAACGGTATAGATGTCGGCAAGGTACATTTGGAGAGGGTCGTCCACCTTCTCGCCGAGCTTAAAGGGCGGAATGGGAGACGTGGGGGTGACGATGACGTCGGCTTCGTCGAAGGCCTCGACGAAATCGCGGGTGATGAGGGTACGCACTTTCTGGGCTTTCAAATAGTAGGCATCATAATACCCGGAGCTTAATACGTAGGTTCCCAGCATGATGCGGCGCTTCACTTCCGCGCCGAAGCCGAGGTCGCGCGTTTTCCGGTACATGTCTTGCAAATCGGCGTTTTGGGGGGCCCGGAATCCATAGCGCACACCATCGAAGCGGGCAAGGTTCGAGCTGGCTTCGGCCGTGCAGATAATGTAGTAGCATCCGATGGCATAGTCGGTGTGGGGCAAGCTGATGGGCACGATTTCGCAACCAAGTTTACCGAGCAGGTCGATCCCCTTCTGGATGTTGCCGCCAATTTCAGGATTCAACCCGTTCAGGTATTCCGTCGGAACCCCGACGCGCATCCCCCGGATGTCGCCGCTCAGGGCGCCCACATAATCGTCTACGGGCAGCGCGGCGCAGGTGGAATCCAGGGGGTCGCGGCCGGCGATGGTTTGCAGCACCAGCGCCACGTCGTGCACGGAGCGCCCAAAGGGCCCGATGTGGTCAAGTGAGCAGGCGAACGCTACCAAACCGTAGCGGGAGACCCTGCCGTAAGTTCCCATCATACCGACGACATCGCAAAATGCTGAGGGCTGCCGGATGGACCCTCCGGTGTCCGATCCCAGGGCGACGGTGGCAAAATTGGCCGCCACGGCGGCGGCTGAACCACCGCTTGATCCCCCCGGCACGCGAGTCAGATCGCGCGGATTGTGGGTGGGATAAAAACTGGAGTTTTCCGTCGACGAGCCCATGGCGAATTCGTCGCAATTCGTCTTGCCGAGGATCACAGCCCCCGCGCGCTCCAGCCTTTCCACGGCTGTGGCATCGTAAGGCGCGACGAAATTCTCCAGAATGCGTGACCCACAGGTGGTGCGGGTTCCGCGAGTCAGGATCACGTCCTTGACCGCAACCGGCACGCCCGCCAGGGGGGCGAGAGCTTCGCCGGCGGCGATCGCCTCATCCACCTTCTTTGCCTGCGCAAGGGCCCGCTCGGGGCACAAGCTGAGGAAGGCGCGGACTTCCTTGTCCTTTTGCTCAATGCGCGCCAAGTGGGACTGGGCGATTTCGACAGCCGTCGCCTGCCGGGTCTTCAGAAGCTCATGTATTTGGCCGATCGTTAGGGTGGTGAAGTCCATTATGCGTTAATAGCCTCTGCCATCTCCAATATGGATCTTGGATTTGCGACATTGGTTTGGAGAAAGAGAGCGCGCCGGCGTGGTCCTTAATCGAAAATCCAAAATCTAAAATTCAAAATGGGTCATTCCTCCCGCTCGATGACTCGCGGGACTTTGAAGCTTCCCGCGCCCGCCTCGGGAGCGTTCGCCAGCGCCTCGTCCTGAGAGAAGTTCCGGTGCGGCTGGTCCGCCCGGAAGGAGGCATTCTCGGAACCCGGGTAGGTGACTTGAGCCATGGGCTCGATCGCGGAGGTGTCCAACTCGTTCAGCTTTTGCACGTACTGCAAAATCGAATCGAGCTGGGGAAGGAATTTCTTCACCTCTTCCTCAGTAAGTTCCAGGTGAGCGAGGTCGGCCACGTAGCGAACATCCTTTTCGGTAAAAGCCATAGTTCTAACTAATTCCGAGGGCGATTAAAATACTTGGCATAAGAGCTTGCCAGCGCCGCGGCAATCTGCGGGTCAGCTATTGAATCAGTGCCCATTGCCGGATTCACCGGAGGCGGCGCGGGCAGGGCGATTCCGGGCGAAACCCGCGGGGGAGAAAACAGGTCGGGTTGAGTCACCGTCTTGATTCGCAACTTTTTCACAATCGGTTGGCCCAGGAAGCCGTTAATCTCGGCGCGAATCTCCTCGGTCAAGTGCTTGAGCTGCGTACTCCACGTGGCGGAGTCGGTGGCGAGGGTCAGCACGCCGGAGGCAAAGAAGGTGGGTTGGGAATGTTGGGCCATGCTCTTTCCCACGATGCGCGGCCACAGCGGGAGCAGAATCTCAAGCAGGTGCGGCTCCGCCCGGCGGATTTGCTTCCTAAACACCCCAGGCAACATTTTTCCGATTTCATCCACGTTCGGAGTCCCCCAGCCCAGCCTCTTTTAGTTCAAGGAGTTCATCAGTCTAGCACAATGCGGGGCAGGGGGAAATGCCTTGAGAAGGGCCAATAACATTTTTATAATACCACCCGCATGAAATTGATTCTCGCCTCCAATTCCCCGCGCCGAATTGAGTTGCTGCGCAACGCCGGCTTCGATTTTGAGGTTATCCCCAGCGGCCTCGATGAGGGGCCACCGATTCCGGGAGAAGTTCCGAAAGATTACGCCCAGCGGCTTGCTCGCGCCAAAGCGCTCCATGTGTCCGCCCGCTCGCCCTCCGGCAGCCTGGTTTTAGGCGCGGATACGATTGTAACCGTCGGCGGTATGATTCTGGGAAAGCCCAGCAGTCCCTCTGATGCCGCCCGCATGCTCCGATTGCTCTCCGGTCAGACGCACGAGGTGATCACGGCGATCTGCCTGGTTAGGGCGCCTGACCAAATTGCCGCGCTCAAACACCAGACCACTTTTGTGACCTTCTGCAAGTTGAATGAAGACGAGATTCACGCCTATGTGGCCAGCCACGAGCCCTTTGACAAAGCCGGCGCATATGCCATTCAAGGGTTGGCCTCCAGGTTCGTCACCCGCATCTCCGGCTGCTATTTCAACGTGGTCGGCCTTCCGGTTCCTCTGCTGTACGAAATTCTCAAAGCGCTTGGTGAGGGAAGTTAGACACCCCAGGCAAAGCGGGTGGCTTGATGAGTGGGACCGCCTCAAAGGCGGCAGCGCGTAATGTTCGATTTGCTTCGATGCCGGCGGCGGTCCGAACCCCGAAGGGGTTAAAATTGAGTAGCCTTGGGCAAGGACACGCTTTTTGTGGCCGCCGTCCACGGATCGCATCGCTGCCCATTTTACCGACCCTGCAGGGGTCGAACGGTTCGGCCCCGCCGGGGCCGAGAGGTTTTCCTAGGCATCGGTACCGTAGGTTCCACCTACGGCTACTCATGTTGCTCCCCTTACGGGGAAGCTGGCAACGGTCAAACCTCTTCGAGTCTCACTTGTCGAACCAGTGGCTTACCTTCGTGATAGTTAATTCGCACCGCTCCCGTCCGGAGCAACCGGACCTTGACCGTTAAGATGAGCAGGAGTACGGTGATAGGGTAAGTAAGAGGAGTCCGCCTATGTCTATTACGCTCCAGCCCGAACACGAACGGTTAATTGCCGAGGCGCTGCGTTCCGGAGCCTATCAACGTCCTGAGGAAGTTATCCTACGGGCGCTGGAGCTGCTCCATCGCCGAGACGCGTGGCGGGCCGAGAATCGCACCAAGATCAATGAAGGTTACGCTGCCGCCCAGCGCGGAGAACTGATCGATAGCGACCAAGTCCGCGCCCAAATGGAAGAGAAGAAGAGTGCTTGGGGGGCGGAACAGCACAAGGCATGAACCGCTGTCAGTTCACCCCTCAAGCCGTTGACGATCTTTTCGAAATCTGGAGTTACATCGCCCGCGACAATGTGGAGGCAGCCAACCGCCTCGAAAATGCTGTTCACGATGCTTGCACCTTCCTGGCCGCCGGTCCCCTACGCGGGAAGACCCGTGAAGACCTAACTCAACTTCCGCTCCGGTTTTGGGCCGTCCAGGCCTTTCCGAATTACATCGTTGTGTACGATCCCGAGACCGACCCTCTGCAAATTATCCGCATCCTTCATGGCAGCCGGGACATTCTCGCAATTCTTGGCGAGGGTGGAGGATAAGAGGGTGGTGCAGCGCGGCAAAGCGGGTAGATTCTCACTTGATTTTCAGGAATGAATCTTTTCGCTCCTCCCCCTTAAAGGATAATTCGCTCGCCGCCTTCGCGGCGCGTCACACGCTCACGATCGAGGTATTCGAGCAGCGGGATGGCGTACTTGCGGGAGAGACCCGTAAGCTCTTTAAATTCCGTTACGCCCAGGCGGTTGTTCTGCGCTTTGCGGCGCGCCAGGATCGCGCGAAGCTCGCGCAACGCCGACTGGTGAAAGATCAGGTCCTCCGTAACTTTGTGCAGGACATTTTCCTTCAGGAGAATCCTCAACAATTTCTCCGCACGCGCCCGGTCGAGGCGCAGGTTTTCCAACACTTCCCGCGCGCTGGGCACGGCCAGGCCAGCCTTTTCAAAGGCCGCGGCAATTTGATCGCGCGCCGCGATTTCCTGCGCCGACAGTTGAACGGTGCGGCCGCCCAGACGAACCATCTCACCTTGCACATCGATTTTGCCCTGCATCGTCAAGGATTGCAGCAGAGCGTTGAGCAGGGCCGGCGAGGGGGTAGAGTGCGCCGCCCCTCCGGAGCTAAGCTTAAACCGCAGATCTTCCTTGGGAAGTCCGGCCATCAGCGGATTTCCCGTATGAAACTTTTCGAGTTGCTCCAGGAGAAGCTTCGCCAATCTCACGAAGTGCGCCGCGGGGACGAGCAGGCTGGGTGGTTGCCCGAGGAGCATCAGCCGCTTTTGGCGTTCGAGGGATTTTGCCACGCGCAGAACGTCCGCAGGTTTCCAGCCCGTGCAGGCCGCAAGAGCCGCGGGGGTAGCCTCACTCATCCGCTGCGCCAGGAGTTCGAGGCGCGCTTCCGGTTCTCCGTGTTCCAAGACGCGCAGAGATTCGAGCGTGGAAGGGTCGCCGGGGCGGTGCTTAGGGGGAGCATTGTCGAGCACCCGGCCACCTCCGATGGTGGTAACGGGCGAGAATTGCCGGATGATGAAGCGGTCGCCGGGAACAAACAGGCCCGGTTCTGAAAGGCGAAGCTGCACAAAGCCGGTCGCTCCCGGTTTCATTTCTTTGTCTTCCAGCACCACAACCCGCGCCAGCATCTCCGCCGTTCCGCAGTGGAAATGCACCTGCGCATGGTTCTTCAGCGGCCGGGCGCTGGGCAAAAGACTCAGCGTGCAGTCCAGGGATGTGGCGGGCTGGAACAGGCCGGGTGCGGCCAGCACCATGCCGCGAGTAATTTGCCGGGCCTCCATTCCCGCCAAGTTTAGAGCCGTCCGTTGGCCTGCGGTGGCGCGGTCGGCGGGGGAATTGTAGACCTCGATGCCGCGTACGCGCGCGCGCTTTCCCAAGGGAAAGATCTCAACCTCGGCTTCCTTTTCCACCGTCCCGCTGATCAGCGTGCCGGTAACCACCGCTCCAAATCCCTTCATTACGAACGAGCGGTCGATGGGGAGCCGGAAAGGCAGATCGGCGGGTTTGGGAGGCGCCTCCAGGCTCAGACGCCGCAGTTCGTTCTTAAGCTCCTCCAACCCTTCGCCGTTGCGCGCGCTGACGGCCAATATCGGCGCACCCGCCAGGAACGAACCAGCGACGAATTCCTGCACCTCCAGGCGCACCAAATCCAGCATCTCTCGCTCCACCAAGTCGGACTTGGTGATGACGATCAATCCTTGGCGAATTCCCAGCAGTTTGCAAATGTCGAAGTGCTCGCGCGTCTGCGGTTTGATCGACTCGTCACCGGCGACAATCAGCATGACCATGTCGATGCCACCCACGCCCGCCAGCATGTTCTTCACAAAGCGCTCGTGGCCGGGAACGTCGATGAATCCGATACGCAGATCCTCACCCAAATCCAGATGAGCGAACCCCAGATCGATGGTGATGCCGCGGCGCTTCTCTTCCTCCCAGCGGTCGGGGTCGGTGCCGGTAAGGGCCAAAACCACCGCCGACTTGCCGTGGTCAATGTGGCCGGCTGTTCCAACGATGATGTGGCGCATAGAATCAATGACGAGCGGCCAGTGACAAGTGACGAGCAAGCGTTACGGGCAGCGAGCGGGTAGGCAGTGGACCAAGATCTGCCTACTGCCCACTGCCTACTGCCTTCTTTTCCACCTCGGGTCCCAGCCAAACGCTGGCGAGCGTCCAATTACCGAGGCGCTTTTGCAGGACGAAATCGTAGTAGGCCATTGCCGTGGGGTCCTCGAAGACTACCCGCGCGAGGGCGCGGTTTTGGTCGGGCGAAAGGGTGACACTGCGGACATCGACCCTAATCAGCGGCCGCGGTTTTTCCTGCGCGGGTGTGGCGGATGCCTTCCCCCCACTTTTCCCGGCGGGAGGGATGGCCCCGGTTTCCGGGGAAGCCGGTTCCAGCGCCGGTATGAAATATGTTCGTACTGCGGACTCGATCGAACCGCCGGCTCTCTTCCCTTCCGGCGACGCCAGGTATTTTGCCCGCTCTTCAATGACCGCGCGAGCGTTGTCCAGGTCGTCGCGAATGACGACGTCCTGAAGCTTCGTCTCCGAAGCCATCAGGCGAGGAAGCAAATTCGTATCGGTGCGCACGGTAAGAGCAATCACCGCGGCTTCCGTCACGGTGCGGTCCGGTTCGTCGTCGGATCTGTTGATCACGTCGAAGAGGGCGTCGGTGGCTTGAGGAGTATCGAATTCGGCGAGCGCGCCATAGGTGAAGCGCCGCAAATTGAGGTCACGAGGATCGGATAGCAATTTCCACAGGATGGGCAGTGCCTGATCGCCCCCGATATAGGCCAGCGACTCTGCCGCGTACTCGGCCGTGCGGTCGTCCTTTATCGCCGTGCTGAGCTGAGGAATAATGGCGGGCCCCACGGCGAACGTCGCGCGCACCAACCCGAATTGCGCCTCCTCGTTCGGCGAGCTGAGGATACTGTAGAGCAGTTCCGGCCCCCAATCGCCGGGAAGAGGTTGATCCTCCTCGGCGCCCGCCGCCGCAGGCGCAGGACTCGGCGCCGGTTCCTTGGGCGGTTTCGCCGGCGGCTGCTGGGAAAACCCTGAAACTCCGGACAACAGGCAAATGCCCGCCCATAAATACAACACGCGGGCGTACGAGCGGACAGCACGGTTTTTCGCCATAGGCTTACGGGGCGCCGCCCGCCCAACCGTTCCCACTAAGTTCGTCATAGGAATTTCCGTCGCAAGGTTGGATGCGAAAGTCTCAAGACGCGTTGGAGCGTCGGGCTAACGCGGTTAGTACTTAGTTGCATTAATAAGCGATACTATTTATGTTCCTCGGAAGGGCGGGGCTTTACAGGCTGAGGAAAAACCCTCTGGTACCGTCATAATCAATGCCATCCCCGTTCAGGACCACCCCGGCGCTCGGCGCGCCACCCCTCCTCATCTGAGGAGGGGAGCACTACAAACAACTCCCCTCCTGATTCAGGAGGGGTGGCGCTTCGAGCGCCGGGGTGGTTATCCGCGCCGGGACGTTTTTCCGCAGCCTGTAAAGCCCCTAAATCCTGCCCGAGTTCCGCGGCGGGGCTGAAGCCCCGCCCTTCCAACCGTCAACAAATAATGTCGCTAACTTCTGCAACTACGCACTAGCTCCCGCGCTCCACCGCGCCGCTCAAATTGTACAACCATCTTCCGGCATCACACTTTGTGATAACCGTTCAGCAGCGGAGGGAGTTCCCGCATATCGTCAATCACCAAATCCGGCGAAACCTTTTGCAGCGTGTGAGCCCCGAATCCATAGGTCACGCCGCAGGTCCACACGCCGGCGTTCTTCCCGGTGAGCACGTCGGTATCAGAATCGCCGACCATGAGGGTCTCACGGGCAGAAATTTGAAGGTCTTCCATCAATTTGTGCAAGCCGACGGGATCGGGTTTTTTTTGCGGAAAGCTATTGCCCCCGTAAATGTAGGCGAAGTAGGGGGCGAACTCGAGGCGGGTCAGCATCTCGCGGCTGAAATTGACGGGCTTGTTCGTCAACACCGCCATCTTATGGCCGCCAAGTTTTTCGAGGGCCTCGGCCACTCCGGGATACGGCGACGTGTGATCGAGCATATGGTCGCGGTAGTAAGCCAGAAAGAACGCTAGACCTTTTTCCACATTCTCGCTTGTAGCGTGTGTTCCCAGCGAGCGACGCACCAAAAGGGTAACGCCGTGGCCGACGTAGGAAGCAATTAAATCGAGAGGCAAGGGAGCCAGCCCCATCTCCGTTCGCATTGCATTGACGCTCAATGCCAGATCCTGCTTGCTGTCCACCAGCGTGCCGTCAAGGTCAAAAACTAACAGCCGAACTTGTTTCCAGTTTGAAGTCACAGGGTTATCCATCTTTAGTCCATGGGGGGCTCGACGCCGGGCTGAAACGCGCGCAGGACCAAAGCGGCCTGCTCTGCTGGAATGGGGTTAAAATGGAAACCCTCAGTGCCCAGCAAGCGCCTCCGTCCCTCAACGTCCGGTTGAATTTCAATGTGCCAATGATAATCTTCCGGCACAGTTTTCCACCAATCTTTGGTGGGCTTCCACGCCTGAAGATTCGGCTCGGTGTGGATAACCAGGTGGAGGGATGGCGAGAGCTTTTCTATGCGCTGGAGGCAGGACTTGAGAAACGGCGCGAGCGCCGCCGCTCGCCCCGGCTCCGTCAAATCGTTCTCGAATGACGAGCAATGGCGTACGGGAGCCACCCAGAGCTCGTAGGACCAGCGCGAGCCAAAGGGACAGAAGGCTACGAAATCATCGTTCCGGTCCACCAAGCGTATTTCCTGGCGCAGCTCCTGCTCCATAGCGTCGCAGAAGATGCAGCGCTCGCGCTTCAGAAAATGCTCGAGACTCCAACGAAATTCAATTTCCAGCAGTTGCGGCAAGATCGGCGTTCCCAACACCTGAGAATAAGCGTGCCCTTGCAGGGTCGGCGAGGGCGCATGCTGATCCTTGAAAAGCGACACATAACGCAGGCGGCGATCCTGCTTGAGGTCCAGAATGCGGTCGCGGAAAAGCTCCAGCACGTGAGCAAAGTGCGGTTCGGAAACCTGCGCCAGCGTCATGCCATGCACGGGCGTCTCAACGACAATTTCATGTGCGCCAACAGTGTTCATGCGGTCGAACATGCCCTCCGCCCGGCGGTCCGCGCCCCCTTCCACGAGGAATAGCGGAGCGCGATCGTGAAAAACGCGGGCCATCCACGCGCCTTCGGAGTCACGGTACTCGCGGATGGCTTTTGGGGTCAGATGCTCGTTGCCGGGGCAAAAAGGGCAAGCACCGCCTTCATCGTGAACATCCGGCATTACCGGACGCTTGCCCGTAACCACCCAGCGACGGGTGAAGGGATCCAAACGAAGTTCAGCCATGGGCGCAGCCTTTCAACCGAGGTCATGTGCTCAGCGCGATGGCACGCGCGGCGAGCAACGGGGGAAATCGACGGCTGTAATCTCCTCGCCAATCATTCTAGCTTGGATTGGCCACTACGTCATGCGGGATGAAATGGTTGGTAGCGGCTCGCTTTCAAGGTGACGGGCTTCAGCCTGGTTCCCCGAGGGGGACCTGCCTGCACGGGTGCGCGACATAGAAGTTGGAATTAGGCGGCAATAGCCGCCCGGCGGCTCTCCCAGTAATCCTCAAAACCGCCATTGAGGTAAGCACAGCGCAGGGCCAGGATAGAGTTGGCTCCCCGG